>JAFGKU010000238.1 GCA_016928415.1 Spirochaetales bacterium | reverse complement strand
TGGGGGAGGGTCGTCTTATTGGAATCCCGATTATTTTTTAATGGTACGATTATCACCTGTGATGACAGGCAGCCAAGGGCCGAAGCGGTTTTAACGGTGAATGACCGGATAAAATTTGCCGGGTCCCTGGAAAAAGCGAAAACCGTTATGCCGTCCGGAACGCTGTTAACGGACCTTGACGGTAAAACATTGATACCCGGTTTCAATGACAACCATGTGCATACTTTCATTGCAGCCACGTATAATTCGGAGCTGAACCTGTACGGCAAGTCCTGCGATGAAATTTGTGACATTGTCAGGCAAAAAACAGCCGGCCTGGAAAAGGGAGAAATGATTTTCGGCAATTCATGGGATACCACGTATTGCCCACATCCCCATAAATCATTTCTGGACAAAGCCGCCCCCGATAATCCCGTGGCACTGTACCAGGTGTCCGGCCATGGTGTCTGGGTAAATACCCCCATGCTCAGGAAATTGGGTATCACAAAAAAATTCAGATACGGTCAAGGCGGTCAGATTCTGCTGGATGAAATGGGTGAACCCTCCGGAATCCTGAGGGGGTCTATCGTAAAAAACCTTTTCGTTTTCAGGTATTTAAGGAAAATGATGAATCCCGCCGTACATGAAGCGTATATAACCGGTATGATGGAACGGTTCAACAGGAAGGGTATTTGCTCCGTACAGGACAACACATGGGTGCCGTTTACCGTACGGCTGCTGGAAAGATTGAAAAAGGAAAACCGGCTTACCTGCCGGTTTTCCTGCTGGCCAAGCGGTGATTTTCTTTTCCGTTTATTGTTTTGGCTTTTTCCCGCACGCACCGGAAACGATGAATGGCTGCACATGGGACCGGTAAAATACATTGCGGATGGAGGATTCGCCACGAGGACTGCCTGGTTGTTCGAACCTTATGCGGACGAACCGGGCAATTACGGGAGTCCCAGGATAACTCCGCGGCAGATCGGGAAAATAATCCGCAGGGCTGCGCGGAGAAGGCGGCAGGTTGTCATTCATGCCATCGGTGACAGGACCGTCCATGAGATTCTGAATGCCATGGAAAATGCGCAGGACGATTATCCATGGATAAGGGACTTAAGATTCAGGATTGACCACCTGCAACTCGTCAAGCCGTCAGATATTGAGCGGATCAAGCAGCTGGGTGTGGTGGCGGGATTCCAGCCCCTGGCGCTTTTTGAGCCGGCAAGGGATTTAAGGATGCTGGGTGATGAACGCGCTGAAATGGCTTACCCTTACCGGACGTTTTTAGATACAGGCATTCCCGTCTCGTTCGGCTCTGATATTCCCGGTGAAATCGATTATGATCCGCTGCTTGGTCTCTACTACGCCGTTACCAGGAAAAGCAGGGACGGATTAACCGGGCCTTTGAATTCCAGGGAGTGCCTGACGCCCGAAGAAGCCCTGCATTGTTATACGATGGGGTCGGCCTACGCGGAAGGGAGGGAAAAGGTGAAAGGTTCCATCACGGAAGGGAAACTCGCCGATTTTGCCGTACTGTCGGATGACCTGACAAAAGTTGCCCCGGAACATATCAAAGATATAAAAGTTTTAAAAACAGTAGTCGGTGGAAAGATTGTGTACGAATGGGATGCTTCGCGTAACGGCGGCTAAACGTGAACCTTGAACTGTACTTATTACTGTTGTGAGAATTATTTTTTACAAGTATTCCTATTTTTTCCCCGGTCTGCTATTATGTTGTTTCAATCATTTTATTTAAAGAGGTTTTTTTATGGAATTCAGAGCGAGTCATATACTGATCAAAGAGGAAGGCCTGGCAAAGGAAATCCTCAGGAAATTGAAAACCGGCGGCAATTTTGAGGCCCTGGCCAGGGAGTTTTCACAATGTCCCAGTAAATCCAGCGGCGGGGATTTAGGCTGGTTCGGTCCGGGCAAAATGGTTTCCGCCTTTGAAGAGGCTGTAAAGAGACTTTCCAATGGCAGTATCAGCGACCTTGTGAAAACCCAGTTCGGTTTTCATATCATCAAGAAAACGGGC
Source organism: Spirochaetales bacterium (assembly GCA_016928415.1). GTDB lineage: Bacteria > Spirochaetota > Spirochaetia > SZUA-6 > JAFGRV01 > JAFGKU01. Next base: position 74,528 of record JAFGKU010000238.1, on the reverse strand, counting down.
CAGCGGTAACGGTTTGTTGTTTTTCAGGCTTTTTGCCTGTTTGAAAAGATGAAAACGAATCCGGCCATCAGAACAAGGACGATATTGATGGCCAGGAAAAAAATAAAACCGTGATTCAAACCGATTTTGTCGGAGATGGCGGCGATGAACAATGGAAACGTAAAAGAGCCTAAACCGCCGCCGGTAACGACGAATCCCAATGCCCTGCTTGAAGTGAAGTGCTTGCCCGTGGTGGAAATGACGAGAGGATATATCCCGGAATACCCGAGACCCGCGACGAATGTGAATACGGCCGAACCGACGGGATTATTTAGAAGCAATAACAGGGAGACGCCGGTGGCGCAAAGAATGGTGAGTATCAATAATAACCTTTCCTGCCTGTCCCCTTTGTATAAAAGTGATATAAGGGTCCGGCCTGTAAATATACCCAGCCAGAAAAGTGAGACGATATATCCCCCCTGTTCAACGGAAAAATGAAAAATTGAAACAAAATATTCGGATATCCATGTTGTCACCCCGATTTCGGACCCCACATAGAGCATCAGGATCCCTGTTAGCATAACAAGTAGCAGGATGATTTTTTTGCTTATTTTACCCTGTCCCGGTACGGCTTTCCGTTCACCCGTGCCTTTAAATGGAGTGCTGAGGTAAAGCATTCCCATCAGGAAACAGATGATGGCAAAGACGGGAAACAAATAATGAAAGTTTCCTTCAAGCGAGTGAACCAGTGAAAACAGTAAGGGGCCGGTAATGGCGCCGATGCAGAAAAAAGCGTGCAGAAAATTCATCAGCCTGCTTTTCCCTTTTTCCTCTATGTTGATCGTTATAAAATTTATTGAAATATCCGTAGCGCCTTTTCCGGTGCCAAAAAGAAAACCGAGGAATACGTTTAAAATAATAATGGGGAAAAACATGTAAAAGGCAAGACCGGCCGAATAAAGAGTCAGACTTGCAGCTAAAAGCATTTTCGGACCCATCTTTTTTAATAAAAAGCCTGCTGCGAACGTGCTGAGAAAGTACCCCAGGGATCCGGCTGCAAGGATGATTCCCGTATTCGTATAGGACCAGTCGAATTCGCGCAGCAAGGTGGGAATGGATGAACTGATAAAGGTTATGATCGTACCGAACAGGAAGAACATGAAAAGGGAGATAAAATATATTTTTTTCTGTTCTTTTTCCAGGATGGTAATGAAATTCATCGGATTCAAAACTAATACGGTTTGAGTGTTCCCGTCAAGCCTTTTCCAGGAAGAGTGTTTATTGCCGCAGGATTTTCAGTATAAAAATTGATTTGTATTCTCCTGTTCGTTTTTCTATAATTTTAAAAGGGAGTGAATACATGAAAGACTTGGATGTGAATCAGTATAAAAAACAAATACGCGAACTGTTTATTTTCAAGTACCTGTCGGAGGATGAGCAGGGTATTTTAGCCCGGCTAAGTGAAATAAAGGGGTATGAGGACAAGGAAAAAATTGTCGCCGAGGGAGACCTCCAGCCCTATATTTTTGCCGTTATCAGGGGAAGCGTTCATGTCATGGTGGACAAGGGGGAAGGGAAAAAGGCCTATATCTGTACAATAGGGGACGGAGATGTGTTCGGTGAAGCCGGTATTTTTCTGAAAGTGAAACGGACGGCCGATGTTATCAGCACCGGTGAAAGTGTTCTTCTGAGGATAAACCGGGAGAATATGCTGAAATTCATAAAAAAACACCCCGCGGCCGGCATAAAGATACTGATTCTGGTTATTTACAGTCTGTTGAAGAAACTCAGGGATGCCAACCAGGAAATTGCTTTTGAAAGAAAAACCGACATCGACCAGGAGGATGTAGACAGCCTGATCAATGAATTTATGCTTTAACCGGGATTTTAAAGGTTTTTATCTATTTTATTTATCATACGTAAGGTGATTTCATCTATATCCACGTTGCTTTCTTCATCCGGCTCTGCCGGTTTTTTCCCGTTCCTCGCCTTGAATAATTCATCGACAATATTCAGTCCGGCCAATATGGCCAGCTTGAAGGGTTCCCCGATTGTAGTATTATGGTTTACGTCATTTACTTTTTTTATCAGATAACGGGAAATTCGTTCAAGATACTCCAATTCCTCCTCGGATTGAATTACAAATTGCGTACCTAATAATTCAAATTTCAGTTGGTTCTTTTTCATTTCAGTTTTTAACAGCCAGCCGTCATTCCCGGCCGGCAGAGAAGAGCTTGTCAGAAAATATCCAGTTCCGCTTCTTCCTCCACAACTACTTCTTCGTTTTCCGGTGCCGTGCCCGCTTCTTCTTTTTCCTGAGCTTTTTCCACCGTGTTGTGCTTCTCTTCGGGTTCCTGCTCCCTGGGGGCATCGGCGGATTCCTTTGAGGGCACCTCTTCCTGTTTTTCAGCCGACTGTACTTCATCCTCGAGGTGATCCAATTTTGAAAGGGCATTGATGATGCCCTTTTCAATATCAGATTGCTCGTCTTTGAACTGCGCTACGAGACTTTCCATTTCCTGGATCTTTTTATGCGAATTCTCCAGCGTTCTTTTCAGCGCCTGGTTTTCCTGTTTTAAAATGTTAATTAATTCAACAGCCTTATCTATTTTACTTTCTAATAGTTGTATCTGTTCAATATTAATCATTTTTCAGCCGGCTCCAGATGTTTTTTTACCTGTTCAACCAGGGCAAGGAATCCGTTCGGGTCTTCAATGGCCATATTGGAAAGCGCTTTCCTGTTAATGATGATATTGGCTTTTTTGAGTCCGTTGATAAAGCGCGAGTACATGATACCATTCTGTCGGCAAAAGGCTGATATACGGGCAATCCAGAGATTCCTCATGTCACGCCGTCTTAATTTTCTACCTTTATAGGCATTTACATAAGCTCTTATGACGGCTTCTTTTGCCGTCTTGAAATTCGATTTCCTTCTTCCCCAGAAACCTTTGGCCCTTTTAAGTATTTTACGCCTTCTTTTGCTTCTTCTTGTTCCGTCAATCGCTCTAGGCATTATGATTCTCCTTCTATAATATTTTCTTTAATCGTAGGGTAATAGTCTTTTTATTTTTTTCTGCTCAACGGGGCTTAAAACACCGCGTTTTCGCAACTGCCTTTTTCTTTTACTGGCTTTCTTGGTAAGGATGTGCCTTAAGCCCTGTTTTTTATATTTCACTTTCCCGGTTCCGGTCACGTGATATCTCTTCTTGGCAGATTTATTTGTTTTTATCTTAGGCATAGTATTCTCCTGTTTATTTTTTCGATTTTGGTTTCAACAGCATGGACATAAATTTTCCTTCCAGCTTGGGATTTTTTTCTACAACATAGGAGTCACCAAGTAATTGGAGCACCTTGTCCAGAATATCCACCCCTCTATCCGTATGAACCATCTCCCTGCCCCTGAACCGTATCGTTACTTTTACTTTGTAACCTTCATCAAGGAATTCCCGAATATGTTTTGCCTTGAATTGCAAATCATGTTCTTCAATTTTGGGCTGCATCCTGATTTCTTTATCTTTTTTTTGCTTTGACTTCTTTTTGGACTCCTTATTCAGTTTTTCCTGGTCAAATTTATATTTTCCATAATCAAGAAGTTTACATACAGGCGGTTTCGCATCCGGAGCAACCTCAACCAAATCCAATCCTACATCCACGGCTGTTTTAAGAGCCTCATCTATGGAGACAATTCCTTTTTGTTCTCCCTTCTCATCAATAAGCCGTATCTGTTTCGCTTTGATACGCGTATTACATCTTAGTTCCTTGCTAGACAATAGTCCTCCTTATGGTCTTTTTGATTTTTTAGTACTGTAAAGAATATCAACAGTTGTACGATTTGTCAAAGGGTAAACCTGTTTTAATGCATATTTTCATGCCGTAATAATACCAGAAAATCAATAAATTTACAATATATATTGAAAAACACCCCCCCTATGGATTAAAATTCTACCATGGCCAATCAAGGTACGGGTTCCATTTATGAGTTGATAGAATTTGCCTTCAAGAAGATAGAGGAGGCATTGGATACGGACAAGAAAATGGCCGGATCAACTACGAATTACGGATTGAAAAAACTGCTGCTTTCCATGATCGACCAGAGAGAAGAACATAAAAAACAACTGTCCCGATTGACAAAAATGGGGAATTTAGCAAATTTCTTCAATTATAGTGAAGAAGGTAAAAAGGGACCTGCGGACTTTTATACTGATATTATATTTTATGATTCAATGGAGTACCTGGATTTCCTGACCCTGCTTATTAAAAGGGAGGAAGAAGCCGCCAGGTTGTATGCCTATTTAAAAAATATCACCAATGTAGCCGATTTAAAATTGTTATTTCAACAGCTGTCCGATGAGCAGAAAAAACAGAGGGTTTGGGCCCTGGACAGGTATGAACTTGAAATCCTGTGCCGGGACCTGTAAAACAAGGCAGGATTTTTAATTCGTCCGTATAGATTGCAATTCCACGAAAGATAGTTTATATTGTTTAAAAATTTAATGCTGTAAGTGAGTATTTATGGAATTATTCTTGATACTGGTTGTTCCGTTGTTTTATCTCGTAGTCAATCAAATTTACAATTATCCCAGTAATAAACTGGTAATACCTTATATATCGTTTTTAAAGGGGATGATCTGGTTTTTCCCCGCTTTAGTGGCCGTTTATTTTTTTCAGGGATTCCTTACCCCTTCCTATAAATCGTTTTTTTTGTTTCTTGATGTTTTTTTCAGAGACCATTTCTTTTATTTCCTCCTTTGCACAGCCGGCTACTTCGTTTTCTTTGGATTGCCCCATATTTATGCCTCAAAGGAGAAATTTCCCAATTTACTCGCTTTCTTTTCGGGATTTTTTTCGCTCGTATCCCTTCAATATTTCTTTGCAGGATTCGGGGAATTCAATTTCTATACCCTGTTTATCCTTCCCGTAACGCGCTGTTTTTCCCTTTTATTGACGGTTTTTTTATTGGACCGGCTCCTGGAGGCATTCGGCCGTGAAAGAATCATCTACGGCGTGTGTATTTTTCTGGTTATTGTATTGTGTGCTCTTCTCACTTACCTTTTCATGATAAACATGGGCTTAATTTCCTTTCTGTTGTCATTGGTTCTCCTGGCCGGGTCAATCGCGGCGTTTCTGTTTTTACCTGCCATCCTTTAGGTTGTATGAAAGAAAAACGCAGGTTTCCCCGTCTAACCTTAAAGGTGCTGGTTGCTTATTCAATTATTATTGATGAGAAAGAGGCCCCTGCAGAGTCGAGGAACATAAGCATCGGCGGCATCTGCATTGCAACAAGGCAGCCACTGGATATAGGCCGGTGCGTCTCGATACAGTTCTTTTTACCCGGCAAAATGGTCAGGGTTACAGGAAGGGTTGTCCGTAATGAAGAGATTGTCTCCGGTTTGTATGACAATGGCATCGAATTCACTGATATCAAGCCTGAAGATGTAAAGAGGATTGAAGATTATATACAAAATACGTAATTACCGCCTGTCGTGGAATTTTCCGGTCAAAGGCGAATGTCGTGGATGGGGTGATAAAAAGGGGTTGCCCCTCATGAAAGACAACCCCTGTTTTTCGATTTTTTATGCCCTGCCGGCGCTGCCCAGGACTTCTTTATTCTTGTTTATGATCATTTTCATCAGTTCCTCCCTGGCAGGACCCAAATATTTCCTCGGATCAAAATTACCGGGATTTTTATTGAATTCTTTCCTGATGATGGCTGTCATCACGAGACGGCCGTCCGAATCGATATTGATCTTACAAACACTCGAAGCCGCCGCTTTTCTCAGCTGGTCTTCCGGAACGCCCACCGCCCCTTCCATTTTTCCGCCATTTTGGTTGATGATCTGGACATATTCCGGCAAAACGCTGGAGGATCCGTGAAGCACGATCGGGAAACCGGGGATACGTTTTTCAATTTCTTCGAGAATATCAAACCTGAGTTCAGGCACCTTTTCACCCGGTTTTAATTTGAATTTATACGCGCCGTGTGATGTTCCTATCGAGATGGCCAGGCTGTCCACTCCCGTGGCGTTCACGAATTTTTCCACATCATTGGGGTCCGTATAATGGGATACCTCGTGGGACACATGTTCCTCGATACCGGCAAGAACGCCCAGTTCGCCTTCTACCGTCACATCATATTTGTGGGCATAATCCACTACTTTTTTTGTTAACGCGATATTCTCCTCAAAGGGGTGGGAGGACCCATCGATCATGACGGATGAGAAACCGGATTCAATACAGGAGACACACAGTTCGTAAGTATCTCCGTGGTCCAGGTGCAATGCCACGGGCACCGGGGTTTTGTGGGATTTAACCACGGCCATGGCCCCTTCCGCCATATAGCGCAGGAGGGTCTGGTTGGCGTAATCCCTGGCACCTTTGGATACCTGGAGGATAACGGGTGAGCGGCTTTCAAGACAACCTGAAATGATTGCCTGAAGCTGTTCCATGTTGTTGAAATTATAGGCGGGAATGGCGTATTTCCCTTCCATCGCCTTCTTGAACATATCTTTAGTATTTACAAATCCTAAATCTTTGTACGATACCATTTGGGGACTCCTTTTAGCTGGATTTTTATTGTAATATGCTGTTAATCGTTGAATCTGTCAAGCCGGATGCCCGGAAATTGTGGAAAAATCATTCCTCTTCAAGATAGGTGTAGCCTCTCAGGCAGCTTTCATACGCCGTCATGATTTTTCTTCTTTCCTGTGCCGTTATAAGATCGCATCGGACCGCTTTTTCGGCCAGGTTCCTGAACCGGTTAACCAGTTCCTTGGGGTCATACTCAACATAGGACAGCACATCCGCAATCGAGTCTCCCGAGAGTTCCCTGGTGTATTCCACCTCCCCGTTTTCATCCAGGTTTATGCTGGCGACATTGGTATCGCCAAACAGGTTGTGAAGGTCGCCAAGGGTTTCCTGGTACGCCCCTACAAGGAATACGCCGAGGATGTAGTCCTTCCCGGGGATAACCTCGTGAACGGGCAGGGAGTACTTGATGTCATGCAGGTCGATGAAACGGTTGATTTTGCCGTCGCAGTCGCACGTAATATCGGAGATGAGGGCGGGGTATTTCGGTTCCTCGTTCAAACGGTGAATGGGCATGATGGGAAAAAGCTGGTCAATGGCCCAGGCGTCCGGTAATGACTGGAAGAGGCTGAAATTGCCGTAATACGTGTCCACAAGTATTTTATCCAGGTCCTGGACTTCCTCGGGTACATACCTTAAATTTTTTGCAATTTTCGCCATTCTCTGGATGATATGCCAGAAGATCTGCTCGGATAACGCCCTTTCCCTCAATGACACGTCCCCATGAAGGAACAGGGCCCTGATTTCATCCCTGTAATAAATGGCATCATGGTACGCTTCCTGTATGTTCTTCGTGGAAAGCGTTTTTGCCACATCCAGCATGTTCTGCAGGAATTCATGGCAGCCCTGCGGCAGGGGCTCCGGAAATTCCTTGTTATTCAGGCGGTTGATATCGAGTATATTGAACAGGAGAACGGAATAATACGCTACGAGAGATCTTCCAGCCTCATTGATGATGACCGGATGCGCCACGTCGGAATCCTTAAGGACGGACATGATCGCTTCGATGACGTCCATGCAGTATTCCTTGATGGTATAATTCTTGCTGCTGGGAAAATTCGTTTTGGAGCCGTCATAGTCAACGGCAAGGCCGCCGCCTATGTCCAGGATGCCCATTGGAGCGCCTTCCTTGACCAGTTCAACATAGTACCGGCACGCCTCCACCAAGGCGGCGCGGATGCTCCCGATGTCGGAAATCTGTGAGCCGAGATGGTAATGGAGGAGTTCTACACAATCAAGCATGTCCTTGGATTTAAGCAGGTCCACGGCATCCGTTATCTGGGATGTGGTAAGGCCGAATACGCTTCTGTCGCCGCCTGAATCGGTCCAATGCCCGGGCGCCTTTTCGGCCAGTTTTATCCTGATACCAATACGGGGTTTTATGGAAAGGGCCTGCGCCCGCGAGATAATGAGGTCGATTTCCTCGGGCCGCTCAATGACAAGAATAACCTGTACACCCATTTTCAGCGCGAAGAAGGCCAGATCGATGAATTCCTGGTCCTTGTACCCATTACAGATTATGTAGGCTTTCGGATCGTGCATGTAAGCCAGCGCGGCAATCAGTTCCGCCTTGCTCCCGGCTTCAAGGCCATGGTGATAGCTGCTCCCGGATTGGGTAATTTCACGGATGACCTCTTCCTGCTGGTTCACCTTGATCGGGTATACACCCCGGTATACGCCTTTATATCCGGCTTCGTCGATGGCCTCCTTAAAACTCTTGTGGAAATGCATTAATCTGTCATCGAGAATATCCTTGAAACGAAGCAGAAGGGGAAGGCCCAGGCCTCTTTCCTGGATGCCCTCTATAATTTGGAAAATGCTGATCTTTTTAGGCCCGTTAGGTCCGTTTAAGGCAACGGTGACTTCTCCTTTTTCATTGATGCCGAAGTACCCCTGACCCCAGTATTTTATACCGTAGAGATCAACCGATTTTTTATAATTCCAGTTTTCCAAAATTTCTGATTGATACATCGATCATCTCCTGATTTGTTTGATTTTAACTAAAATGATCAACTGTATATATACCAAAAGGTACGACTTGAACAGGCAACATTTTTCTCAAAAATAATTTAATACCAAACGGGTCCTCTGTCAATCCATTGGTGACTCGGATAATAATTACTTTTATCCTGTAAAAGGTGATGGAATGATTGCCGGGAAACGGCTTCTTGACAATATCAGGCAAAGGCGACATTCTATATAATGAAAATCAGGAGGAGGAGGGAAAAATGATTGATTTCCTGGATATGCCGGAAGAATTCAGAAATCCGGATGATGCCCAGATCATAATCATTCCCGTTCCCTATGATGAGACGAGTACGTGGAAAAAAGGTGCGGACAAAGGCCCGGAAAAAATAATAGAGGCCGGTTATCAACTGGAACTGTACGATATTGAAACCGATTTCGAAGTCTACAAAAAAGGCATTTTAACATATACGGGTGAATTTGATCTGGGGAGCCCGGAAAAAATGGTTGAATCCCTTTCGGCAAAAGTGGAGGAGCTCATGGGTAAAGGACTCTTTCCTGTTATTTTAGGCGGTGAGCATTCCGTATCATTGGGGCCGGTGAAGGCATTGAAGAAGAAATACCCGGACCTGTCCGTGCTTCAATGGGATGCCCATGCAGACCTGCGGGATTCATACCACGGGTCGCGGTTCAATCATGCCTGCATTATGAGGAGGATCAAGGAAGAATGCCCGGTGGTACAGGCCGGAATCCGCAGCATGGATATTTCCGAAAAGGAAGCGGTTGACAATGACCGGATTTTTTACGCGCATTCCATCATCGGCTCGAACAACTGGATCTGGGATGCAATGAGAAAACTTTCGGATAATGTATACATAACGATCGATCTTGATGTTCTGGATCCCTCGATCATGCCTTCAACGGGTACGCCGGAACCGGGCGGGCTTCAATGGTATGAACTGCTGTCATGCCTTAAAAAAGTCTGCTACGAAAAGAACGTTGTAGGGTTCGATATCGTGGAACTCTGTCCGAACAACAATCACGGCGCCGAATTCCTGGCCGCCAAGCTTGTCTACAAGATCCTCGGCTACTGTTTTTATCATCGTTCGGAACTGTAATGGTTGTTGTTTATTCCGGTCTGCACAATCAATTTCATCCCCTTAAAATATTTGATTACAAAAAGGAACGGATGGCTGCCCATCCCGAATGCCCCGAGCGGGTGGAAGGCATCCGGCGGAAATTGGCGAAAAGCGGGGCGCACGTTTTTACAGAGCCATTTGAACGGGATTTGACGGCCGATATTGTCTCTGCACATGATGCGGCATTGCTTGGATTCTTTCAGGTCCTGGAAAAAAACAGCCATAACGGCTTGCCCGATAATTTCCCCGTTTCCAGGAATGGCGCACGGCCGGAATCCCTGACGGCGCTTTCAGGCTATTACTGCACTGATACGGGAACACCCTTCCGCAAGGGAGCCTTACCGGCAATTCTGGAAGCTGCCCGGGTTGCCGTCAGCGGGGCGGAATGGATTCTCCGGGATAAAAAACGGGTGTACGGCCTTTGCCGGCCACCGGGTCACCATGCAGGAAGGAATTACTACGGCGGTTATTGTTACCTGAACAATGCGGCGATGGCAGCCTGCAAACTTGTTTCGTCGGGGAAGGTGGCGATTCTGGACCTCGATTATCATCACGGCAATGGGTCCCAGGATATTTTTTATCAATCCGATGCCGTGTTTTTTGTTTCCATTCACGCCGACCCTGCCTTCGCGTATCCCTATTATTCAGGTTATACCGATGAAACCGGTGCCGGGAAGGGTATTGGCTGCAATAAGAATTTTCCCCTGCCATTGGATACGGACGGTAATGCCTACAGGCAAACCGTTGAACATGCCTGTGACCTTGTCCTCGGTTTCAAACCCGATTTTATCATCATCAGCCTGGGGTGTGATACGCACAGGGATGATCCCGAAGGGGGAATGGATTTAACCGAAAGCGATTTTCTCGGTATCGGGCAATTATTATCCGGACTGGATATCCCCATGCTTGTTGTCCAGGAAGGCGGATATAATGTCGAGAAAACGGGTGGATGCGTTGAACGGTTTTTAACCGGATTGGAATGGCGGAATATTAAATAGCGGATACAGCTCATGGAACCATATCATTAACGATAGCATCGATATCCATGATTGGTGAATAACCGGCCTTCTCTATCCTGCTAGTGGCGAATGTCCATTCCCGGCCGATCATCCGGGCGTATTCCCTTGAGAAAGTAGCCTCCTTGTACGGGGGGACACCCCTGAACGTCATTTCGATGAGGAAGGCACCGGCATAGAGGAGGGGGTAGGGGATGTACAGCGTGTAATACGGATTCCGGTTATACGCCCCGGCTGTTTTCAACATCAATTCCCTGAACGTGGGGTTGCACGAGACTACATGAAAACTATTAATTTTCCTGAACCGTTTTTCGGAAACGGCGACAAAGGCCCGTGCTATATCGCCCGGATGCACTATCGACAGCCTGTGCCCCGGGTCGCCGAACATCGGTATGATGTGAAACCTGTTGAACAGTATGAGGCGGGGATAAAGATGCCTGTCGTTTTTTCCCAGTATGATGGGCAGCCTGAGAATTCCCCCGGTAATTCCGGCCTTCTCGCATTCCCTTGTTATGATATTCTCAGCCATGAGTTTTGACCGTGCGTAGTGACCCTGCGGATTGAGGGGGTGTTCTTCGTCGATTTGTGGCTGGTCGAATTTCCCGTATACGGACGTGGAACTGCAGTAAATGATTTCGCCGACCCCCGCCCGGACGGCCAGGTCAACGAGCTCCCGGGTGCCCTGTTTGTTCACGCGGTAGAACAGTTCTTTGTTGTTATGCGGGTCCACCGCCCCTCCCACATGGAAAAGGGAATCTATCCGGCTTTCGCGAAATATTTTTTCGAGCGATGACCTGTCCTGAAGGTCGCCCTCGATGTAACGGGCGCCGGGTTCAAGATCACGGCGCTTTTTCCTGACCAGGCCCAATATCTCGTACGCGTGGTTTTCCCGGAAGTATTTTATCACTCCCTGTCCCGTACAGCCGGATGCGCCCGTTATGAGTATTTTTTTCATTTATTTTTCCGGCCTCACAAGGCTGTTTTTAAGTGGAGACAATGGTATGATTTCCGGCCGATCCATTGTCTTCAGTATAATGTCTGCATAATTGTATTTCAAGTTTATTTTTTTGAATTACCTTGATGGTGAAATGCTAAAGTTATTGATTTATGGAATGCATTCGAATAAACTGTTACTATTATTGTTGAATAAAGGAAAAAATATGCAGGAACAGGTCTTGCCCCAGTCAGAGCTTATTAATGGAAGATTTAAAATCCTCGGCCTGATAGGGAAAGGCGGGATCGGGACAACGTACCGCGCCGGGGACCTTAGTAATAATTCCACTGTTGTACTCAAGACCCTTGACCTCCATAATGTCAGGGACTGGAAAGAAGTTGAACTTTTCGAGCGGGAAATCAATACATTAAAAAACCTTGATCACCCGAATATCCCGGATTATTACGACAATTTCGAATTCATTTATGAAGGCAAGACATTTTATGTCCTTGTCATGGAATATATCGAAGGCACCAATTTATATAACCTGGTCAAATCGGGAAAACACTTTATCCCAAATGAAGCGGAAAATATCCTTAAAAAATTGCTTGACATTCTTGAATACATACATACCATCAAACCCTCTCTCGTTCACAGGGATATTAATCCCAAAAATATCATACAAAAAAAGGATGGAGAGATATACCTCGTTGATTTCGGCGCTGTCGGCACGCTTGTTGCCGATACCGTGGCGGCATCCAAATCAAATACGTTTGTCGGTACGCTAGGTTACATGCCGCCGGAGCAGCTGTACGGCAAGTCCCTGCCCGCTTCCGACATTTACGCCCTCGGGGTTACCATGCTTTACCTGTTGTCCGGCAAGGAACCGGCAGACTTCGAACTCAGGAACATGACGCTTGATTATTCCGCTTACCTTAAAATTTCCGGCGGTTTCAAGCATTTACTGGACAGGATGATCGAGCCTTCCCTGGAAAAAAGGATTGACAGTGCGGGTCAGGCGCTTAAAATGCTCGACAAGCAAAGAGCCGCTAAACCGAAAAAGGAAAAGGAACCGGATGAATTTGTTGCAGAGGTGCCCGGGCAATCGGAGATAGACCGTATTATAAACAGGAAAAAAAGAAAAGAACTCGCCGCAAAGAAAAAAGCAAGTGAGAAAAAAAATCGAAAAAAGCAAAAACAGGAGGCCTGGGAGCAAGAACAGCTGGCAAAGGCCGAAGCATCTCCGCAACGTGTTTTTATAAATAAAATTGAAGAAGGTCATATATTATCTGTCAGGCAGCTTCCTGTTTTGACAGTCATTAAAAATACATTCTTCAGGGGTTTTATTGTAGCTATTTTCATTTTCCTTTCCGGTTCCCCATTGGTCCTCCCCTTTATTTTGGAACTGGCGGAAGAGATGGATGTTTTATACATTGAAAATCCAATGGATGTCGGACTTATGGCAGCTGCTGTTTTCGTACTTTTAATAATCGGTTACCAGTTGTTTGTGAGCCTGTTACGGATGAAAAGTTTCCATCTTTTGCTTACCTCAAAAGACCAGGTGCTTGTTTATAGAAAAAAACCTCAAAAGCCGTTTGCTGTTGTCGATAAAAATCAACTCCAGTTAATGCTCTATAGAGTATCGTACAAACCCGGGAGATCTTCCGGCAAGCTGGCAAAGGGGTGGAAACAGATAAAATTTAAAATTGAAAACAGCGAATTAAAGGACACGAGATTCAAGGCACAAGATTTGGGAAGGGCGAAGGAATTCTGCAAACAGCATAAAATTAAATACACCGAGTATGAATGAGTTTTAGGCCTAATCTTCTACGATATTGGTTTTGAATTCTTCCCTGTAAATTTCCCAGAGACCGTAATCGAAATCACCGTCTTTCAGGCAGTCGGCCGCCTTGTATCCCATATCCATCGTGTGATGGGTGTTGTCATGGACGAACAGGCCCTGCCTGCCGAGGGAAACGAATCCCTTCAGCGTATCCAGGTATCCGGTAACCGTGTTTATATTCGATTCGCTCTGCATATCGTAGACCGGGTATATGTTGTCGAGCCTTTTGACGAATCCGTAATCAAGATACTCTTCTGCCGGCAGGCCGGCTTTGGAGAGGTCCGATAAAACCCTGCCTATGATTTCTTCGTCGTCCGCCCCGCAGATGCCGTCTTCCGGCGAACAGGGCAGCTCAAGGCATAAGCCTGTTTTATCCTGCGGCGACTCGGCGCAGGCGTAGTTCTTCGGTTCGGATAGACGGGAAAAAACAAGTCCCGATTCAGGGAAATAATGCGCATCATAGGATGTGAACAGCGGGCGGTTCAGGACAAGATAGCAGAAAACCATGGACCGGCACCTGAGCGATTCACACGCATTTTTCACATTGTCGGGCAATCCCGTATCCATCAGGAACGAAGCTTTGTCGGCGGGAATAGTGGAAAAAACGAAATCGGACCCTATTCGGGTTCCATTGCTTGTAATACCTGTTATACGGTTTTGTTCCGCATGGATTTTTTCTATGCTTTGGGAAAAAAGTATTTTTCCCCCCATTCCGCGTATTTCCTCTTCCATCCGCGAGAATATCTGGCCGAATCCCTTTTTGGGGTAATAGAACCGGCCTGCCCCCTTTGTTTTAAGAAACGGCAGGATGGAGAGTACTTTTCTGATGATTTTTCCTATGCTTCCCGCAGCCACCCTTCTCCTGGCCTGTTCGACGGAAAGCCGGTCAACGGGCAGCCCCCACAGTTTCTCGGCATAGGGAAAATAAAAATGCCTGCAGATAGTCCTGCCAAGACCTTTTTCAAGAACGTCCTTGAAGGAAGCATCCGGCCTGGACCGGTTTATAAAAGGTTTTGTCAGCATATCCCTGAATATCCCGAGGAAAAACGATATGGGCAGCTTAAAAAGGAAATTGAAAGGTTTTAAGGGAAATTTGACAAAGCGGTTCAGCAGCCGGATGCGGCCGTCCCTGGGACGGTCCAGAAGATCGTCTTTAAGGAGTTCCCTGATGTCGTTCAACAGGTGCGGCGCCGTAGCGGGATGGAGCCTGTGGCTGCCGTAATCAAAGATCAGCCCTTTTTCATTGAAACTTGCCGCTATACCGCCCACCGCAGGTTCCCTCTCCACGATGGTGATATCGAGGTTTTTATTATCCTTCAACAATTTGTAGGCACAGGAAAGGCCGGCCGGTCCCGCTCCAAGAATCAGGATTTTCCTTGTCATAGGGTGTGTGCTTCCTTGTGGGCGTGTCCCTTTGAATCAATGACTTTAATGGCCTTGCTCTTGTAATCGTTCAGGTTCCGCTGGCCGATTTTACGTATGATGCCGTCGGCCACCATGCCGATGAGGAGAACCTGCAGGCCGGTGAACCAGAGGATCAGGCAGCTGGCCGATATAACCTGGTCCGTAAACAGGTAGGAGAAAATAAAGTTACCCTTGTTCAGAATCAAAACGGTCAGGTCGATGGCGAATTTCATAAACCCGGCAAGAATACTGAACATAGCAATTGGAATGAAAATTTTCAATGGATTGAACAGCATGGAAAGCCTGAGGACGAGTGACATGAAATTGATGAAGTCCATGGGTACTATCTTGGACTTCCCCTTGCGCTTCATGTAATTGATGGGCTGGTAGATGACGGAATAGCTGTCGCAGAGCATGGCAACGGTTATGGTCGTTGTAAAGGAAAACTTGTTGGACAGGATGGGAAAGTACTGGATAACGCAGCTCCGCCTGAACGCGCGAAGCCCTGAGTTCAAGTCCGGAATTTTTTCTCCCGTAATGTATTCCGCCAGCTTGCGCAGAACCCATTTGGCCGGTCTCCTCACAAGGGGAATTTTCACTTTTTTCCCTGTACGCGCCCCCACCACCATATCCGATTCATCCAGTTGCTTCAGTATGTCCGGTATGCTTTCTATGGGATAAGTGCCGTCCGCATCTATGATGACGATGATATCATTGGCGGCAAAGGTGATTCCCGTCTTCAAGGCGGCCCCGTACCCCCTGTTTTTTTTATGCCGCAGCACTTTTACTCCGGTGCTGACCGCCTGTTCGAATGTCTTGTCCCGGGACCCGTCATCAATAATAAGCACTTCGCAGTCAAGCGATTTCTTTTCAAGGAAGGAGAGCAGGTTTTCAATAACGGCGGCAATGCCGGCCTCTTCGTTATAGGCCGGGATGATGATTGTAAAGGGTGAGGGAGCATTGTCCATATTTTCCTCCGAAAGTGTTATGTTTTAGTTGCATTGTGGAACCTTCCCGGTTCCCTCGGTTTGGAGAGATACGAGGTGAAATTCCTCTTTTCAATATACGTTTCATGCCAGAGCATGTAATTGAGCAGGCCCCAGAAGAACCGTCCGTGGTCGTGTTTCATTTCCTTGTGTTCCTTCCACAATACGGATACAGTGTCCCCGTTGAACAAACCAGTATCTGAAAGGCGTTTTTTATCGAAAGTATGCTCACAAAGATCGTTTAAATCCGTCCGCATCCATTGTGAATACGGAATCTCCAGGCCCACTTTTTTTTTCTTCAGAACGGGCTCCGGCAACTTCCCTTCCATGGAAGCTTTCAGCAGGTATTTCTTGTTCTTCCCCGGCAGCTTATGCCTTACGGGAACGCTCGCGAGGAAGCGGACCAGTTCGTTGTCCGTGAAAGGAACCCTGGCTTCGATTGAATGCGCCATTGTCATCCGGTCATTCTTTATCATGAGGTCATCCGGCAGGTGAAACCTGTAATCGATATAAAGAAGGCGGTTCAGTTCATCCTTTGCCCCGCAATGCTCAAAAGCCTCCTCAAAGTGCCGTTCGGAGGGGGCAAATTCCCATGGGCCGCTTTCCTGGGAAAGCACTTTCTGTTTTAAGTCTTCGGATAAAACGGCCCGCCAGGCAAAGTGGGAGTTGGGTGTATCCAACTCGGCCCCGTATGTGAAGCGTTTGGCCTTGAAATCGAAACTGAGTTTTTTGTTGGATACCGGCAGTCCTTTAACCCAGCGCCGGATCAATCCCTGACGGATAACCCTGGGAATCATCCGGTAAATTTTCCTGATTTTATACGCTAAATGCGTATCATATCCCGAGAAAAATTCATCTCCGCCTTCCCCTGATAAAAGCACGCTGACAAAATCCCTGGCGCATTCAGCCAGCAGGTACGTTGGAATGGCTGACCCATCGGCATAGGGTTCGTCGATATAGGCGAGGTATTTGGGAAGCATGTTCCTTACTTTTTCCGGAGTTACGAGTATTTCATGGTGAGTGGTGCCCACATGGTCGGCCACCATTTGCGCGTAATCGGATTCGTCAAAGCTCTTTTCATTGAACTTGAGTGAAAAGGTATGAAAGTCGGAATCCCCGCGAACTTCAGCCATCATGGCCGTCAGGGCCGATGAATCCATCCCCCCTGACAGCATGACACCCACGGGGACGTCGGATATTAATTGCCGTTCCACTGCCTTGTTAAAATAAGTCAGCGAATTTTCCACCGCTTTCCGTCTTGTAAGGGACGGGTTTATTTTATACTCGATGTCGAAAAAACGTTCTATCCTGATGTCCGTATTTGCCGTACCGGCTGTCAACAGGTGCCCCGGTAAAAGCTCGTAGATATTTTCAAATGCGGTCAGAACGCCGGGCATGTAATCAAACGAAAGATAATGAAACAGCCCTTCCCTGCTCGGTCCGGGTTCAAAACCGGGTATGCCCAAAAGGGCCTTGATCTCTGAGGCGAAATAAAGTGTGTTCTCAATAATCGTGTAGAAGAGGGGCTTGATACCGTATGGGTCCCTGCCCAGATAAAGCGCCTGCTTCTGCCTGTCCCATAAAGCGAACGCATACATCCCGTTCAGCTTCCTGATGAATGCGGGCCCCAGTTCCTCGTAGAGATGAATCAGGACTTCCGTATCCGTGTGAGAACGGAACTTGTGGTTCCTGTCCAGCCCGTAGGAAGAACGCAATGTTCTGAAATTGTATACTTCGCCGTTATAGGCTATCCATATCCGTCCGTCTTCATTTTTCATGGGCTGGGTGCCGGCATCGCTTAAATCTATGATACTCAACCGGTTATGAGCCAAACCGCATGCCCCATCGCAATAAACAGAAGAGGCATCCGGGCCTCTATGCCGCAGTACCCTGTTCATGTTTTGCAGCAGGTCTTCTGAAATATCCCTTTGGGAGTCTTTTAGTTTTAATACACCTACAAATCCGCACATGGCCGCTCCTCTGCCCGGGAAGATAGGGCTAATATCACCGGTTTTTGGTACAGTTTATTGATATGATTTCTATTGTCGTTCATTTTATATATGGGAAGTGAGTTCGGGTTTTTTGGCATCCTTTTAACTCATTTTTCATTTTAACCAGAGTATTATATGTCCCGCCAGAAGTCAAGCAATTAATGTACCGCCACGAAGATTTCTGTTTTTTAGTAAATTTTCGCCAGTCATTGTTCGGTGGAATCGTATTTACCGGTATTCTTAATGGTAAAAAAAAGGTTTTGGTGCTTGCGGTTTCGACTAATCCGTACTATATTGGATACTTGGATGGCAATTTGAAACCTTTATGCCATGGATGAAACTTATGATTTTAGGAGTGAATATGAAAAAGCAGAGTATTTTGATTTTAATCATCATCTTGGTATTCCTTTGCACTATGTCTGCCGGTGCTCTTGATGTTACCGTCAATACCGATGAGGTGATAGCACCGGTATCCCCGTATATTATAAACGGGTTCAATGTGAACAACAGGACCCAGATTATTAAGGTGAAAAAATTTACAGACAAACTGAAAGTTTCAACAATTAAATGTGATACATTTGAAGCGGATGCCGATGAAGTGAGTTTACGGAAGGATCTCGATTTCTGGAAAAACCAGCAGGCTTTTATTAATAATCCGTTTACGTTTACCCATCTCAGAATATTGCCCAGTAGAAATCCCAATGTCACCATCAAACCGGAAGAGATTCCACCCCAGCTTATGGCCTATGCCAAGTCTATCGGAATACGGTCGGACGTTTGGGCTATCGGCCATTCCCCTGATTTATATGCAAGGGATACCGGGGATGATTCCTGGACATTCAAAAAATACATAGCCACCTTCAAGAGTATGGCAAAAATCATCAAGGGTACAGACCCTAATGCCAAATTGGCCGGTCCGGACATCAGTACACCGCACACGGCAACGATGGCAACCTTTATAAAGGAATGCGGCGATCAAATCGATTACCTGATGTGGAACTGGTATCCAGGGAAAACGAACAAGCTGGCGGTCAGCAGGGTAATGAATCTCGGTAAAACGGCGCATAGTGTAATAAATAAATATCGGGAATTACTTAAAAGTCCCAAGTACAATCCCAAGGGATATAACCGTGATATCAAACTTGTTATTGGTGAATGGGCCCTTGATGCGGAGAATAACAATCTTCTTCTCGATATGCCCGGTGTTATCTTTGCCATGAATGCCCTGGGCGACTTTGCCAAAGCCAAACTGGATTATGCCCATTATTTCTGTCTTAATGGATGCGGGAACAATTCCCTGTTCAATGCATTAGGTAAGCCCAGGCTCATGAATTTCTTCTTCAGCATGGTTGCTGAATATTTCGGCAATGAACTGCTTGCCTCGAAGGCCTCTCATAAGGACATTGATTCCGTTGCGACAAAACTGGGCTCATCCGAGTATTCCGTTTTTGTCGCCAACAAAAATCCGAAAGCCAAAAGGCCCGTTACTATCACATTTGCAGGTATGGATTCCATCAGCCTGAGCTGGGCCTATTATCTTGATGATAAAACCAGGGAAGTGACGGAGATTAAAAGCAGTGCAATGAAAATCTCAAAGAATACGGTTACCCTTACATTGCCGCCTTATTCAGTGGCGGTAGTGAAGGTGAAGTAATTATATTTGTATAATCGATAATAAGGGTTTGCCTGCAAAGGCAGCCCTTTTTTTTTGAGCCCTATGGATATCTCTTCAGGAATTCCTGCAGGTCTATGAAATCTTCGGAATAGGGGGTTTTTTTGTCTATTTCTTTCTGAATTTTCTCACGTGCCTCGTCTTTTTTACCGCTCATGTAAAGCGAGTAAAGACTCACTTCCAAAGCCTGGTAATACTCCCCGTTTTTTTCTTTAACCATTTTTGTAATTGCGTTAAAGGTTTCATATGCCTCTTTAAATTTTCTGTTTCCGAGGTAATCATAACCGAGTGTAAAATAGAAACCCGGTTTTGCAGGAAGCTTGTTTTTCTTTTTTAAAGCCAGTATCAGAGAAATGGCTTCATCATTGATGCCGTTTTCTATTAACATATCAATTAACGACACGGTGGCATCAAGTTTTCCTTTTTTATGCTGTGCCCGGGCATTCTTAAGGTTTGGCTTGTTTTTTAACACATTGCTCATGACTTCCGCGAAGTCCTTGCCGGGCTTGTAACCATTCACTTTCCCGTATACCTCTTTCTGGTAATTCACAAAAAAAATCGTGGGAAATCCGGTATAATTTAAGCCCGATATAAAATCGAGCCTGGATTGACTGTCTTTTTCCGGATTGATTTTTATACAGAAAAATTTCAGGGAGAGCTTGACTACTTCATCATCCACATAAGTTTCCCTGTCCAGTTTCTTGCAGTAGCCGCACCAGTCCGTATATAAATCAATCATTATCAATTTATCCTGCTTTTTGGCTTTTACCAACAGGGACTTTAAGTCATTTTCCCAATCAATTTCCGCTGCATTGAGCGGTCCCATAAGTAGGAGAAGGGGTAGAACAAATAATAATGTCTTCATTTTTAGTCCTCGCTTGAAGTCAATATACATAATATTACCGGAAACATCAATTTGATGCAGCTTAATATAATAACCCGGAAATTGGTATAGTTTATTTTATTTACCCATAAGTTTCCTGGCTGTGCTTTACAGCTTCAACCGGGTACTTTGCGTGTTATCCTTGTATTTGGCGAATATTTCCTTGAATTTTAAATGGTTTTTCACAAACAGGTCCACGATGCGCGGATCAAATGATTTGCCCTTTTCAGCTTCTATCACTTCACAGGACAATTCATGGCTGAACGGATTTTTATACGGCCGGAGGGACCTCAAAGCGTCATATACGTCGCATATTGAAATGATCCTGGCTGAAAGCGGGATTTTCTCCTTTTTCAGTCCCAAAGGATAACCGGACCCGTCCCATTTTTCGTGGTGGGCATTCGCAATTTCCCTGACCAGGGAAAGTAATTCTTTGCGGCCTTTAAAGGATTTTAGCGATTCTGCGACAATTTCCGTGTGCTGTTTTATGACAGAAAATTCTTTTTCCGTCAATTTCCCCGGCTTGGTCAGTATTGACCCGGATACGCCTATTTTACCCACATCATGCAATAAGCTGGACATGGTCAGGTCCTCGACGTATTTTTCGGTAACATAACCTTCTTTTTCACCGTATTCATGCAGATAGGCTGTGGCGAGAATTTTGGTGTATTGTTCCAGTCTTTTCAAGTGATTGCCGATGTAAGGGTCATTCACTTCCGCCAGCTTTGCCAAATGGTAAATCGTTTCCTTTGTCTCTATTTTGGTATCCCGTATAAAATTATGAAGCTGTTTAATATACAGCTCCCTGTTCTTTAAAGCGAGGGTTACTTCCGTTTTATCCAGGATTATTCCCAGGACATGCACATTCTCTTTGGACGGGACGGCTATCATTCGTATGTCTATATACTTTTTAATTTTTGATTCAACGGTCAGCTCCAGCGATTCAGTAATTTCCTTTTTCTCACCTGAAAACAAGGCGCCAATGTCCCGTTTTAAACGTGAGGATTTTAACAGATCGAAAATGGACCTGGTTTTTACGTCGGTTTCCCCCATGTTCATGATTTTGCAGAAGGCCGGATTAACCCGGATAAAAGTCCCGTCGGCCTGGATTTCACATATGCCGTCATGGCATGATTCCGTTAATAAATATAATTTATCGTGCTCGCTGCAAAGTGTTTCAATTGTGCCGTATATTTCATCCAATTCCATTTACCCTAACAATTTTAAACTAAAACGGAGTGTTTTTCCAGGAAAATTTATTCCGCTGAAGCAATTCATCTTTCAAACCATGCAGTTTAGCCGGGATTTACGCGGCAGCAATCATTTCCTGGGAGATTTCAGCTTCCTTCTGTATAATTTGGCCAACTGCGCGTATTTTTTAATGCCGGATTTCCCTTTCGGCGAAATGTCATATATGCCTTTGTCAATTTTCATAAACCAGTCATAAAAATTGTTGTAAAGAATGGACTGCGTTTTAAAGCCGGTTCCCAGGGCCCTTAATTGCTTCGGGCTCAGGGGTCCGAAATGGTCCAGGGCAACGGCTATGAACAGTGAATTTTCCCTGTAGGCCGTCATCAGTTTTGATTTGGTTGATCCGCCTTTATTGTAGTTGACGCTTCTTCCCGCGATTTCCTTCAACAGCGCCCGTTTCTTTTTTTTGCTTTTTCGTTTATGCGATTGAACTGGATGAAAAAGTATTTCCACGGGAACCGATTTATCCTGCATGTCCAGAAGTATCAGGCCGATTTCCAGTCTCTTTAGCAGGCGGAACATGTCCTTCCATGGAGAACGCCGCAGGCTTGAATCCGGCCTGGGAAGAGCAACGTAGACCGCGTCACCAATTTGCTGCCTGTTCAATGCCTGGTAAACAAGCTTCAGGCTAAATGCAGTTTTCAGCTCTATAATGATCACTTCTCCGTCTTTTACAGCCGTGACGTCACAATTGTGTACCTCGGCATGAACCGAATATCCCGAGTTTTCCAGGAATTGTTTCAAAGGTTCATAAAGGTCTGTTTCTTTGATTGTTTTTTTTCGTCTTTTCATTCCACGGTAACGCTTTTAGCCAGGTTCCTGGGCTGGTCCACATCCCTCCCAAGTTCCAGTGCCGAATAATAGGCGAAAAGCTGTAAAGGTACTATCATGACATAGGGGTAAAAAATTTCCTGCACCTTGGGCACTTCTATCGTGTCGTCGGCGATTTTTTTAATTTCCTCATCACCTTCAACACAGAGGGCAATCACCTTCCCGTTCCGTGCTTTTATCTCCTTGATATTGGAAATGATTTTTTCCCTCAACCGGTCATCCGGTACCAGTACTATACTCGGGGTGTTCTCGTTTATAAGGGCAATAGGACCGTGCTTAATCTCCGCGGCGCTGTAGCCTTCCGCGTGTATATACGAAATTTCTTTTAATTTTAACGCCCCTTCAAGCGCAACCGGGTAATTGATGCCCCTGCCAAGGAAAAGAAAATCCTTGTAATGACAGTATTTTTTACTCAATTGTTTGATTTTCTGCCGGGATTCAAGTATTTTCCCGACATTAATGGGAATGGTCTGCAGGTTCTCCAGGAAACTCGACCCGGTTTCCAGCGACATATCCTTCATTCTTGATAAGAGCAGGCAAAGAAGGTAAAACACGGATATCTGTGAAGTAAAAGCCTTGGTGGACGCCACGGCTATCTCAGGCCCCGAGTGAATATACACCCCGCCGTTTGACTCCCTGGCAATCGAGGAGCCAACGACATTGCATATCCCAAGAACGATGGCGCCTTTCCTTTGAAGTTCACGCATCGCATACAGGGTGTCCGCCGTTTCACCGGACTGGGAGACGGCAAAGTAAAGTGAATTGCGTTCAATAATGGGATTCCTGTACCTCACTTCCGAGGCAAGTTCGGCGACACAGGGCAGACGCGCAATGGATTCAAGCAGGTACGCGGCCACCAGGCCGGCATGGAACGAGGTACCCGCTGCGATGATCTTGATCCGTTCTACGTTTAAAAGCTGGTTCGTGCTTAAATTAAGCCCGCCGAGTTTGGCCGTGGCCAGTTCCGGGACTATCCGTCCGATGATTGCCCTCTTTATCGATTCCGGTTGTTCAAAAATTTCCTTTTCCATGAAATGGCTGAATCCCGATTTTTCTATTTCCTGGAGTTCCCAGGAAACCTGCTCCACTTCCTTTTCAATTTCCCTGTTGTTTAAATCCGTCGTCCGGAATTCGTTCTGGGTTATGCAAACCACTTCCTTGTCTTCGATGTAGACCACCTGTTTGGTATGTGCGATGATCGCCGTTACATCGGAAGCGAGGAACATCTCGTTTTCACCGATTCCCATAACAAGCGGGGATCCGTTCCTGGCGCCTACGATGAGTCCCGGCTCGTCAACATGCATGCAGACCAGGCCGTAGGTTCCCTTTATGAGGGAGATGGCTTCCTTTACCGCTTTTTCGAGATTGCCCTTGTAATACTTTTCTATAAGATGGGCTATCACTTCGGAATCCGTTTCCGACTGGAATTTATGCCCTTCGTGGGTTAAAATATTTTTCAGTGCTTCAAAATTTTCGATAATGCCGTTGTGGGCAATGGCGATTTTCCCGGCACAGTCCGTATGCGGGTGTGCATTGTTATCCGTGACTCCCCCGTGCGTGGCCCATCGTGTATGCCCGATTCCGTAATTCCCTGATAAACCGTCTGGCAGCTGGTTTTGTAAATTTTTTATCTTGCCCTTGGATTTAATGATCCGGAATTGGCCTTGACCGGCGATGCAGATTCCCGCCGAATCGTATCCCCTGTATTCAAGCCTTTTCAATCCTTCAATTAAAATAGAAGCTGTTTTTTTAGGTCCGCAATATCCGATTATTCCGCACATATTCCCCCGCCTGGTTATTGTCTGTTTTTTTTATTCACCATACCATAGTTGAGGTGCTTTATCCAGTAATCCTGCCTGCAAAACAGCGCTTGTATGGTTGCAATCTCTTAATTTTATCTAAAAAATCAAAAATTAACGTGATTTTTTGATACCAATATGTTAAAATTAATAGGTGGATATCCCTTTTTTTAGGGTATCATAAAAAAGAATAAATTTTTTGATTAGTTTAGAATGGAGATGAAAAAGCACAATGGACGTTATAAAAGAATCAAAGAGCGTTGAGGAAATAATAAGCGCGGCCGATGAGCATTACAAGCGGGGCGAAAAAGGCAAGGCCGCGGTGATATTGGAAGAAGCGCTCAAGCAATATCCTGAAAACACACAAGTGATGCGTTCCCTTGCTGAAAATTATATCCATTCGGGAAGGTTCAGCCAGGCTGTCAATTTATATAAAAAGGTATTGGACTTCGAACCTGAGGACTCGTTTTCAATCAAAAGAATTGGTAAAAGCTATATCAAGCTGAAAGATTATACGGAAGCCAAAAAGTATTATGAAAAAGCCCTTGAATTCGATGCGAATGACCATTTTGCCCTCGATGGACTGGGCGATGCCTACCATGGATTGAATGATTCGGAAAAGGCTGTTGATTTTTGGGACAAGGTGCTTGTTTCCGACCCCAAGAATGTCTATGTATTGAACAAGATTGCCGACCAGTACAGGTACAAGGAAAACTGGTTCAAGGCCATCGATTATTATAAACGCGCCCTGGAAGTGGATGACAGGAACCCGTATACCCTGCGCGGTCTGGGTGACTGTTACAGCGCTTATTCAGACCTGGACAAGGCATTGGAAATATGGAAAAAAGCGCTCGATTCTTCCCCGGACAACGTGTACATCATTACGAGCATCGGTGATGTTTACAGGAAAAAACAGAGGTGGAACAAGGCGGTTGAGTATTACCAGCGCGCCCTGTACCTTGACCCGGCCAATACTTTTGCCCTCCGCGGACTGGCGGATGCCTACCGGGGCAAGGAGTGGAGCTGGCAGGCAATCGAAACCTGGATCAAGTTCCTGGAAATTGAACCGGAAAACACGTATATCCTGAACCGCGTCGGTGACCTGTACAGGCGGGAAGGCAATTGGGAAAACGCATTGGCCTGTTACGAACACATACTGCAGAATAATCCGGAAGATAAATACGCCCTCATCGGGAAGTACATTGCATTGTTCCGGATGCACAGCAAGGATAACGACAGGCGGAAAGCGCTTGAAAGGAAATTGAACGAACTCAGGATCATGACGTATTCCGAGTTATCATTTGAAGAGGAAAAAGTCCGTATTGAGCGGACCTTGAACGAGATTGACCCGGAACTGCTGAAGGATATGCTGAACAGGCTGGCCGATGAATACAGGCTTTCCGGTGAACTGGAGCAGTCCGACCAGTTGTACAACAAGGTGTTAAGGCAGTATCCCGACGAACCCCATGCCATGTCCGGTTTACAAAAGCTCCGCGGCCTTATGAAGCACATGACCGAAATGTAAAATATCCTCAGTTAATAATCTCCGCTTTGGTACCGGCCGTTGACTGTTACCTTGCGCCTGTAGTAAGCTGAATTTCCATACTATATAAAGGAGCAGAAAATGAGTGCCGCGGAACGGCCTAAAAAAGAAGGTGCTGAAGAAAGCCCTGCAAGAAGAGCCATAATAACGGTGGTAGGCAGGGACCGTGTCGGCATCATAGCCGGTATCAGTGCGTTTTTAGCCGAATCGAATGTCAATATCCTGGATATCAGTCAAACCATTCTGCAGGAATACTTCACGATGATGATGATCGTGGATTTGGCCGGTTCAAAAATGGACACGGATGAACTGCGGGAAAAACTGGTTGCATCGGGAGAATCACTTGGGTTGTCCATTACCCTGCAGCTCGAACAGGTCTTCAAGGCCATGCATAGAATTGATGCGTTATGATTAACAAGAACGAAGTCTGGGAAACCATACGGATGCTCCAGGACCAGAAGCTGGATATCCGGACCATCACGATGGGTATCTCATTGCGTGAGTGCGCTGACCCGGACCCAGGGAAAGCCTGCCGTAAAATTTACGATAAAATCACCTCCTGCGCCAGAGACTTGGTAAAGACGGGCCGGGCGATTGCCTCCGAATACGGTGTGCCCATTGTAAACAAGAGAATAGCCGTAACGCCCGTTTCCGTTATAGCAGAGGCGAGTAAAACGGAGGATTATCTCTGCTTTGCCCTGGCGCTGGAAAAGGCGGCCCGTGAAACGGGCGTCAATTTTATAGGGGGCTTTTCCGCCCTTATCCATAAGGGATTTACAAAAGGCGATGCCAGGTTGATCCAGTCCATCCCGTCCGCTCTAAGTGAGACGGAATTGGTCTGTTCCTCCGTGAATGTGGCCACGACAAAGGCGGGCATCAATATGGATGCTGTCAGGGAGATGGGGCATGTCATCGTGGAAACGGCAAAAAGGACGTCATCGCGGTACGGCATAGGCTGCGCCAAGCTGGTCGTGTTTGCCAATGCACCGGAGGACAACCCGTTCATGGCAGGCGCCTTTCACGGCATAGGCGAATCCGAGTGCGTGATCAATGTCGGGGTGAGCGGCCCCGGGACGGTAAAGGCGGCCCTGGAAAAGGTGAGGGGAGCGGATTTCGGCACCGTCGCGGAAACGATTAAGCGGATTGCTTTCAAGATTACCCGGGTTGGTCAGCTTGTCGCGGCCGAGGCGGCTCAAAGGCTGGGCGTGTCCTCGGGAATAGTCGACCTGTCCCTTGCCCCGACGCCGGAAATAGGCGACAGCGTGGCGAGGATACTGGAAGAGATGGGCCTGGAAAGCTGCGGTACGCACGGTTCAACGGCTGCCCTGGCCCTGCTTAACGATGCGGTGAAAAAGGGAGGCGTCATGGCTTCCTCGCATGTAGGCGGATTAAGCGGCGCCTTCATCCCGGTCAGCGAAGACGAGGGTATGATCGACGCGGTGGAAAAGGGGGCATTAGGCATCGATAAGCTGGAAGCCATGACCGCGGTTTGTTCGGTGGGGCTGGACATGGTAGCCGTGCCGGGAAATACGAGTGCGGAAACCATTGCCGCTATTATCGCGGATGAAGCGGCCATCGGCGTCGTGAATAATAAAACGACTGCCGTACGGATTATACCCGTGCCGGGGAAAAATGTCGGTGACAGGATAGAGTTCGGCGGTCTTTTGGGCAGTGCCGTTGTCATGCGTGTGAATCCTTTCTCTAGCCGTGATTTCATCTTAAGGGGCGGCAGGATCCCGGCTCCCCTTTCCAGTCTTAAAAATTAAGCCTTAAATCCCGGACGGTGAATGGATGAAAACGTTTAAAATCGAAATTATGGGTATCGTACAGGGTGTCGGTTTCAGGCCCTTTGTCTATAACCTGGCAGTTTCCCTGGGTATAACGGGATATGTGTTTAATCATTCGGGCGGTGTGGAAATTCTGGCCTGCGGGAGTGATGAACAGCTTGAATCGTTTATAGATAAAATCCGTTCCTCGCCTCCTCCCCGGGCGGAAATTTCTTCCTTTGATATGCAGCCGTTTACTCCTCCCTTTGAATACAAGACGTTTGAAATACAGCCAAGTATTTTAAACCGGGACCGTTTTTTGCCCATAGCAGCGGACCTGACCGTCTGTGACGACTGCCTCGCCGAATTGCTCAACCCGGCCGACAGGCGGTACTACTATCCGTTTATCAACTGCACCAACTGCGGTCCCCGTTATACGATAATCCGGGATGTTCCTTATGACCGCCGTAATACGTCCATGTCGGGATTTCCCCTCTGCGAATCCTGCGGAAGTGAGTACAACGACCCGGCCAACCGGCGGTTTCATGCCCAGCCGGTGGCCTGTCATGACTGCGGTCCGCAGCTCTGGCTGTCCGACCCGTCCGGTAAAAGGATAAAGACTGGCAAGGACGCGGAAAGCAACAGGGAATTGATTGCATGGATTGCAAAAATGCTGCGCGGGGGCCGGATACTCGCAATCAAGGGCCTGGGCGGCTTCCATCTTGCCTGCAACGCGCTTGATGAAAAGGCAGTCGCCTCATTGCGTTCACGGAAGGAGAGGGAGGATAAACCGTTCGCCGTCATGGTTGCCGACCCGCTCATGGCCGGCGGCATAGCCCGGCTTACTACCCGGGATGTTGAAAGGCTTTTGAAAACGGACCGTCCTATTCTGCTGTGCGACAAGGCGGAGAGCTGCCCGCTTGCACCATCGGTTGCACCGCGCACATCCTTAGTCGGCCTGATGTTCCCGTACACGCCGCTTCATTATCTGATTTTCGAACATATAGATTTCCCGCTGGTTATGACGAGTGGAAACATGAGCGACGAACCAATCGCCTACAGGAACGAGGACGCATTGTCCCGGCTCGGCGGCATGGTGGACGGCTTCGTTTTTCACGACAGGGATATCCTCATCCGTTGTGACGATTCGGTGCTCAGGACTTTTAATGACAGGGAATATGTTCTGCGAAGGTCCCGTGGCATTGTGCCCCGCATCATATACGGAGGGCAAAAAGTGAAAAAAGATATCCTGGCTGCGGGCGGGCACATGAAAAACACGGTTTGCCTGGCAAAGGGAGATGCCTTCATCCTTTCGCATCACATCGGGGACCTCGACGACTACGGCGCCATCACGGCATTCAGGGAAAGCATCCGTCATCTCATGCATGGATTCGGGGTCAGGCCGGCGTTACTGGCCCATGATCTTCACCCGGATTACCAGTCAACCCGGTTTATTCTTAACCCGGGGAGTGATTTCCCGGAGCTGGAAGGCCTGCAGACCATTCCCTGCCAGCACCACCATGCGCATATCGTGAGTTGTATGGCGGAAAACGGCCTGTGGGAAGACAGGGTTATCGGCGTTGCCATGGACGGTACGGGTTACGGCCCGGACGGAACCATCTGGGGCGGAGAAATCATGATTGCCGATGCGCGTTCATTCAAGAGAAAGATTGCCTTGTCTCCCGTTCCGCTTCCAGGCGGTGATATAGCCATTAAAAAAAACTGGAGAATGGCGTTATCCTACCTCTATTCCGTGTTCGGCGATGATTGGGAAAAGCATTGGGACCTGTTCCCCGGTGGATTAAGCAGGGATGAGATTGCCCTGGCGCTTTACCAGATCAAGGACAGCAAGGAATCCCTTCTTACCACGAGCTGCGGCCGGCTTTTTGACGGAGTTGCCGCCTTAACCGGGATCCGGCATGAAGCGAATTATGACGGGCAGCCGGCCATCGAACTGGAGCAGGCCTGTGCCGCAGGATGCCGGGAGTCGTATCCCTTTTCTATTGAAATTTCAGGCGATAACAGGTATATTGTGTTCAAGAGAGTTATCGAAGAACTTGTTCATGATGTTTCCCTCAAAACGGGTAAAGACGTAATGGCTGCCAAATTCCATTCCGGTCTTGTCCATATTCTTTCAAAGGCCTGCAGAGATCTTTCGGTGGAATCCGGCATTAAAACGGTTTTGCTTTCCGGGGGATGCTTCATGAATAAAGTGCTTCTTGAAGGACTTTTCAATAAGCTGCGTGAACAAGGTTTGTCCCCGTTTTCCCAAAGCCGGGTACCCTGCAATGACGGGGGTATTTCATTGGGACAGGCCGTGATCGCGGACAGAATTGCCAAGGAGTAAGTTATGTGTCTTGCCATACCCATGAAGGTGATTGAGAAAACGGGCAACACGGGGAAAGTCGGTTCGGGTACCGTTACCTATGATGTCAATTTCACCCTTTTCCCCGATGCAGAGCCGGGTGATTTTGTGCTTGTGCATGCCGGTTTCGTCATCGAAAGGATCGACCCCGAAGAAGCCTCAAAAACCCTGGAGCTGTTCAACGAAATGTTCGAGAAGGAAGGGCAGGGGTAAGGCATGGAATATGTGGATGAATTCCGGGATGAGGCAAAGGCGGGAATCATTGCCGGCCGGATCCGTTCCCTCGGTCTGAAAAACAGTATAAACATCATGGAGGTGTGCGGCGGGCATACCATTACCTTTCTCAAGTTCGGGCTGAAGGATCTTTTACCGGATACGGTTAATATGGTGAGCGGACCCGGCTGCCCGGTATGTGTCACCTCCAGCTCCTATATAGATATTGCCATCGAGCTGGCAAAGAAAGACGGCTTCGTTATTACGACGTTCGGCGATATGATTCGCGTTCCCGGGTCCCGTTCCAGCCTCCTGAAGGAGCGTGCCCTGGGAAGAGATATCCGTATTTGTCTTTCCACGGACGACGCGTTGAGCCTGGCGGATTCGAATCCGGGCAAACAGTTCGTATTTCTGGGGATCGGGTTTGAAACCACGGCACCTACCATCGCTTCGGTGATAGTGCAGGCGGAAAGCCGCGGTATAGAGAATTTCAGCATTCTCTGCGCGGTAAAAACAATGCCGGCCGCTTTACGGGCCCTGGCTTCCTCGCCCCTGGTTAATATTCAGGGCCTGGTGTGCCCCGGTCACGTATCCGCCATTACCGGTTTGGGAATTTACCGCTTTTTGCCTGAAGAATTCAATATACCCTGCGTGGTAACGGGATTCGAACCGCTTGACATGCTTCTTTCCATAGAGATGCTTGCGCGGCGGATAGTTTCCGGAACCTCCGATGTCGAGAATGAATACACCCGGGCGGTAAAACCTGAAGGAAACGTAACGGCTCAGAAGTTGATGAATAAAGTTTTCGAGCCTGTTGACGCAGAATGGAGGGGCCTGGGGATAATCCCGGGCAGCGGGCTTGGAATTAAAGAGGCCTATTCACGTTTTGACGTCGAAAAACGTTTCCCCGTGGCTGTGCCCGAAACACAGGAACCCCGTGGCTGTATTTGCGGTGATATCATGCGGGGCATAAAAACTCCTGAATCCTGCCGGCTGTTCGGTTCAGCCTGTACTCCGGAGAATCCGGTAGGCGCCTGCATGGTAAGTGCTGAAGGCACGTGCGCCACATATTTCAAGTACGGTAAATCCGGATAATCACCTGATTTTACATAATTTAAGTGCGCTATGGAATAATATTCCGTTTATGCTTTTACCGGCGGTGATTGACTTGAATTTCGAAGCTATTCTGCTTAAAATTATAACAGGGAACCTTTAACACAGGTACTTTATTATTTACGGGTGGTTATCCTAAAACAGGGGAGTTAAATGCGGTTATTGTGTATAGACGGCAGCCCTGAAAAGGCGGAAGCGCTCAAGGAATTTTTACACAACAACATGAAAGGCGAAATCTGGTTTGCCTATGCCGACTCAATGGAAAAGGCATTGGATTTACTTTCCAGGGAACAGGTTGAAGTAATACTCTTAAGCCAGAACGTGCAGAATGGAAAGGGGATGGAAATTTTAAACCGCCTCGAGCCGGGAAAGTTGACTGCCAGGATAATATATGTAGCCGAATCGAAAGCAGGAACCATCGCCGCAGAGGCTAAAAAAGCCGGTGCGAACGAGTTTTTCGAATATGACCGTCTCTTTACGGATGATTTTGTCAAGGTGTTAAACGGTATTTATGAATCCGGGCAGGAAAAGATGTTTAAAAAGATGGTCGAGTTAAGCCCGTATGCCGTTCTCATCCTCAAAGGCGGTAAATGCATTTACGCCAATCCCTCTTCCGAGAAAATTCTCGGCCATCCAATCGAAGACCTGTTATCCGGAAATTTTGTGGATATGCTCCATATAGAATACAAGGACCTGATTGCCGATGAAATTAAAAAGATGACACTGTATAAAAAAAACAGGTACATCCTGAAAATTTTTACAAGGAACAGGATCGAAAAAACCCTGGATACGGTATTCCAGGGTATTGAATACAGGGGTGATTTATCCCTCTTCGTATGCGCCATTGATATTTCGGAGCACAGGCGCATCGAGGAGGAACTGGTAAAATCCAAGCGCGAAACGGATGATGCCATTAAAACCCGGGTCCGTTTTCTGGCCAATATTCTGCAGCACAACAAAATAGATACATTAAGGGCCCAGATCTGGCAGATAGCGGCCAGTTCATACAAGGAAAGGGAGCTTATCCAGAAACTGCTCAACACCATAGGGCCGTTTTTTAATATAGACAAGGCGGTTTATTTTTCCGTCAACCAGAAGGAAGAAAAGGTTGTCTGTGAACTGGAATGGTTCAAGAGGAATGTACGCTCACTCCTGTCCCAGTCTTTTCCATTCAAGGTTATCAGTTATCTGTTCAACGACACTTACCGGATCGTGACACCGTCGAACATGCCACAGGGTCTTAAAAAGGAACTTCTGCCTTTTATCATGAAAACCGGTTTTCGCTCCGCCCTTTTCGTCGTATGCGGGGAACTGAGCAATCCCGCAGGTTTTTTCGCCATGCTCGACTGTACGGAAGAAAAGGAATGGCTCCCGGAGGATATTAACCTCATGCAGGAACTGACCAAAATAGTCACGACAAAGAGCAGGATGCTTTCCGCACAAAGGGCCCTGCGGCGCAGTGAGGAGAAATTCAGGAATATCTACGAGGAATCACCCATAGGAATACAGCTCTATGATTCAAGGGGCAGGCTGATTAATACAAACATGAGTTTTTTAAATATCATCGGCATGAACGATGTGGGGAAGCCCGTCCATATCAACTTCTTCGAACAGCTTAAAAAGAACGAAGGATACGTGTATCCCTTCTCCGAGGCATTGACCATGCGGCATGAGATTCCGATAGACCTGGACAAGCTGAAGGCGGAAGGTTCTTTCAACCTGTCCAGGCGGGGCATAATTTACCTTGATATTCTCATTACACCGCTTAAGCTGCGGCATAAGTCCAGGCCAAGCGGTTACCTTCTCCAAATCCAGGACATAACGGACCGGAAACGGGCTGAAGAGGACCTGATCAAGGCCAAGCGGGACGCGGAAATGGCCAATGAGGCAAAATCCGTTTTCCTGGCCAATATCAGCCATGAAATAAGGACGCCGATGAATGCCATCCTCGGTTTTTCTGATCTTTTAAGCACGATCATACCGGACAAAAAACAGCAAAGTTACTTAAAAGCCATCCAAACGGCAGGAAAAAGCCTGTTGACCCTGATAAATGATATCCTCGACCTGTCCAAGATAGAGGCGGGGCAGCTGAATATCAACTACGAGCCGGTAAGCATCGCCAACATCATAACGGAAATCAAGCAGATCTTCGAAACCAAGTTGATTGAAAAGAACCTTGACTTCATCATTGACATAGAGGATGACTTCCCTTCTACCCTTATGCTTGATGAAATCAGGATCAGGCAGATTCTCCTTAACCTTGTCGGGAACGGAATAAAATTCACCGAGACGGGTTATGTCAAGGTTTCCGCTCACAAGGTTTTCAAGGAAAATGAAAGCAAGATAGACATGATTCTTTCAATAGAAGATACTGGTATTGGTATTCCCGATGACCAGCGGGAAATCATTTTTCAATCCTTCAAGCAGGTGCACAGCCTTAACACCCGTAAATACGGCGGCACGGGGCTCGGGCTGACCATCACCAAGCAATTGATAGAAATAATGAATGGGAGTATTCATGTTGAAAGCATAATCGGGAAAAAGACGGTGTTCAAGGTTTTCCTGAAGGAAGTGGACGTCTGCCCGTTCGATATCTCCGGTGAGGTAAACGATAATTCCTTTGATCCGGCGAACATCTTCTTTGAAAAGGGCCGCGTTCTTGTTGTGGATGATATAGAGTATAACAGGACCCTGATCTCGGTCTGGCTTACCCATGCTAATCTCGAGGTGGCCGAAGCCCAGAACGGGATCGAGGCATTGGATCTGGTGTCCGGCTTTAAACCCGATATTATTTTTCTGGATATCCGCATGCCCGGGATGGATGGGTACGAGGTGATGCGGCGGCTGAAAGCGGATAAAAAAACCAGGTCCATACCTGTAATTGCCTTGACGGCATCGGTAAAAGCGGATGAATTACAGATAGGTGAACTGGGATTTGACGGGTATCTTATCAAACCGATTGATATGCAAAAGCTTTTCCGGGGTCTATTCCGGTATTTTGACTTTAAGGTGGATTCAAAGGGGGAACCGGAAAAGGAAGGGGAGAAAAACTCTTTCGGGGGTGATAAATTGTCCGGACTTGACAAGTCAATCGCATCCGGCCTGGTCAAAAAACTCAAGGCGGACATGATTCCCCTTTGGGAAAGCCTTAACGGGGCCTTTGATATGGATGATCTTGATAAATTTGCCCGGCAGATTAGGGACCTTTCTGAAGGGTATAATAATGCACAACTTAAAAGCTACGCGGATAAATTGTTCGAGTGCATACAGAATTTCGACATTAAAAGTATGAATGCCGCAATCAAGGATTTTCCGGAAGTTGTGGCTCGTATAATTGAATTCCTGGAGAAAGCCGATGTCAGAAGCTAACAGGTCATTGATTTTAATTGTGGATGATAATCCCAACAACCTTCAACTTTTGGGGAGCATGCTCAGGGAGAATGAATTCAGCGTGGCCGTTGCCCAGAACGGTGTGCAAGCCCTTGAATACGTCAAGAAGAAAAAGCCTGATCTTATTCTCCTTGATATCATGATGCCGGAAATAGACGGATACGAGGTTTGCCTCAAATTGAAAGAGGATATCCAGACGGAACGTATTCCTGTCATATTTTTAACGGCCAAATCGGACCCCGAAAACATAATCCGCGGCTTTGACGTGGGCGGCGTCGATTACATCACTAAACCGTTTATCAAGAAAGTTGTACTGGCCAGGATCAATGTTCATATCAAACTCAATAAGACCCTGGAAAAACTCGAGGAGGCGTCCGTCACGGATGAAATGACCGGGGTATTCAACAGGCGGTTTGCCTATAAGGTCATGGAAAGGCAGATAATGCTGGCCAGACGTGAAAAATCCAGTTTTGTCATATGTTATATGGATTTGGATAATTTAAAGCTTGTCAATGACACCTACGGTCACGATGAAGGAGACCGCTTCATAACCATTTTCGTCAATTCATTGAATAGCCTGATCCGTGGTTCTGATTATGTGTTCAGGATGGGCGGCGACGAGTTCATGCTGTACATCGCCAATACAAGGATACCGGAAGCGGATAAATTGATGTTGAGAATCAAGGAGGTTCTGCTTACGGCATCGATACAGGAACTCCCCATTGATTTCAGTTACGGCCTGGCCGAGTTTGATTCCGAAGGAAACCAGACAATCCATGATTTGATTGCCACCGCGGATGCCAGGATGTACGAATCCAAGAAGGCCAAGAAAAGAGAAAGAGGGCTGAACTGAAAAAAGGTACAGTGTAAAAAACTCAACATACTTGATCATATATCAGGAATAGGCTAAAATTAATACATGGCAACACAAAGGGAAGTCGCTAAATTAGCCGGGGTTTCTTTTATCACCGTTTCCCGGGTCATCAATAACAGAAACAATGTCAAAGAGGAAACGAGGAAAAGAGTTCTCGCGGCCATTAAAAAACTGAATTATTATCCCAACAGCCTGGCACGCGGTTTGAACAGCAACAGTGTCAACACGATAGCCATAATCGTGCCGACGAGAGAAGGTGTCAGCATACATGGTACGGAATTCTATAATCGTATTATAGAAGGAGCGGAGCAGGTATGTGTCAAATTCAAGTATGACCTGATATTCCCTACTGCAAAGGCTTATGGATCCGTTTATGATTACTTGAAAACCTATTACGAGCGCAAGGCCGACGGTATGCTTTTTATAGCACCCGATACTGAGAGCAGTCAAATGGATGATGTGGTTGAGCGGAAAATACCCTGCGTGATTGTAGCGGGCAGGCCAAAACAGAAAATTCCGTTTGTGGATGTAAATAATTTTGAAGGCATCGTCAAGGCAGTCGACTACCTTGTCCGGAACGGGCACAGCAGGATAGGATTTTTAAAGGGTATTTTCGACAACCAGAACGCCATCGACCGCTTAAAGGGTTTCAGGGCAGGCATGTTGAAAAATAAACTGAAGATTGTCGAAGAGTGGATATTGGACGGCTCGTATACCGAGGAATCGGGTAAGCAGGCATTCGGTGAACTGTTAAAAATAGAGGAGCGCCCCACGGCTATTATATGTGCCAATGATGCGATGGCCATCGGCCTGTGCAAGGAGATCAGGACGCTGGGATTCAGGGTGCCGGAGGATTTCTCAGTCATTGGTTTTGACGGTATTATTCAATCCGCCTATACGGAACCTTCCCTCACAACCTTGAGACAACCTCTGGTGGAGATGGGACGGACCGCCGTAGAAATTCTTTTTGAAAAAATGAAAGATGCCAGTGCTAAAAAAGAGTCCGTTATTTTAGAAGCGGAACTGCTTAAAAGGGAAAGTGTCGCAAGGATATAAAAAACCGCCTATATAAGGCGGCTTCTTTTTGCCATCGCACAGCCCATCGAATCGCAGTAGCGATTCATGCCATCGCACAGCCCATCGAATCGCAGTAGCGATTCATGCCACGCACAGCCCATCGAATCGCAGTAGCGATTCTTTTGTAGTGTTTTTTACTTCTCTCTATTTTGTTCCGCCGAATTCTTTCATCAGGATTTCATCCCAGTAATCGGCAAAATATCTTACTTCGTCGACCATTGTCTTCAATTCCCCGAAATCCATTCCCGCAATTTCCCTTGTTGCTATGAGCATAACAAGATCACGGCGGATTGCAAAATACAAACCGACAGCGCTTGAATTCAATTCCAGTAATCTCCTGTAAAGGGGTAAGAGATTCTCCTGCGGCAGTTTCATGATGACGCCACCCACTTCCACGCAATTGACCTCGCCGAGTTCCGGCCCCTTGTTGAATTTAAAGAGTTCCAGATGGAAACTGGCTGAACCTTGAACAAGATACCACATGTTTTTTTGTTTATCTTTCACGGATTCAGGCGGTATGTTCCATTCTTTGAGCATTTTTTCGATCATTTGAATTGTTTCATCCAATGGGGCTGCTTCCGTTCTTTTAAATTCTTCTGGCATACGCTTCTCCTTCTATAAAAAAATTATTATTGCAGGCGCCTTTAATAATGTCTTGAAGGCTGCCCTGCATTATGGCTCCCTCAGGTTATGAGAGTCGCGCCGCAATTCTCACAATATTTGACGCCCTTGTTTTCCCGGCCGCAGCCCGGGCACTTTATGACCTTGTCCTTAAATTCTTCCAGTTTTCTTGATTCCGAATCAGCGTCTTCTTTCCGTGAAAGCAACTGAACGCCGCAGTTCCGGCAATACGCATTCGCCGGTTCGTTCTGTGTCCTGCATGATGGGCAGTATCCCGTATTTTCATAAAAACCCGGGGGAATGATGTCTTCCTGGAGGTCATCGCCGCATTTGCGGCAGTATTTTCTTTTTTCCTCGTCCAGGTTGCCGCAAGCGGGACAATAATAACCTGTAACCAGTTTGTCATACGGCAGGAGGCTGCTGTAGGCTGTCTGGAGATAATCTGAGGGTACGGCAAAGGAGAGGTTTTGTGCATTCATGACAATCCATGTATTGATACCCAGTATTTCCCCGTTGCGGTCCAGCAGGGGTCCGCCGGAATTCCCCGGATTAATGGGAACATCCGTTTGAATGTAATGCACACCCTTTATTTCGCGTTTAGCGGTGGAAATAATGCCCTGGGTTACCGTAAAGTCATAGCCATGCGGATGACCGATGGCAACGACATCCTCGCCTTCCAGCAAATTTTCCCTTTTGGAAAGAACGGGAAAATCCTCCAGTTTCAGCCTGTCACACAGGATAAAGGCGAAATCTATCTGTTTGTTTGAGCCAATTACCTTGCCTATGTAACTCTTTTTTTCATTGGTTTCAACTTTAACGATTCTGTTCTGTGCCACTACATGACTGTTGGTAACTATAATACCATTGGAATCCAGCACGATTCCCGTGCCTTGAGACCCGTCGGGATTTTTGATGATGACAATTTTATTTTTGATTTTGGCTATGATATTTTCAAGCATTTTACGCGTCTCCCCCTAAATATTATTGAACATCTGAGTTCCGTTGTCAACAATTCATACCAAAATATAAAAACGGGATAAGTTTTTGTGCTGTTAATCCGCCCTCATTAATCATTCATGAAACGAAGTGAATAACGGTTCCCTTTTACTGCGAAGTCTTGACTTGAACGGGATTTCCACTATAATGGGGAATGAGTTAACTATTATGGGCGTAAAAGAACAGCACATTAATTTACTACTGGTTGAAGACAACCTCGGGGATGCCAGGCTGATCAGGGAAGCCATTTCGGAAACAGAGTTAATTAATGTAACGATTACACATGTTGAAAGATTGAGTGAACTAAAAAAAACACTCGCCACCCAGACATTCGATATGATCATTCTCGACCTTACCCTCCCTGATGCCAGCGGGCTGGAGACGGTCAGGTATACGGCCGAGTATGCCCAGGAAACGGCTATTATCGTGCTGACCGGCCTGAATGACGGTGATCTTGCCATCCGGGCTGTCCAGGAAGGGGCGCAGGATTATCTTATCAAGGGGGATGTGAATGCCAGTGTGCTGGAAAGGGTCATCATTTATGCCATTGAAAGGAACCAGACGCACTTAAGAATTTCCAGTCTCTCAAAACAGCTTGCCAATGCCTTAAGTGAAATCAATTATGAACTGGAAATATCAGCCAATATTCAGCGAAAGATTATCCAGGAAAAAATCCCCGAGGAATGGGGAAAAAGCATCGGCCTGTATTACTCGCCTGCAGCCAAGATGGGCGGGGACCTCTACGACATAAAAACCCTTCCCGGCGGGGAGACGTCATTTATTGTGGCGGATGGAAGCGGTCATTCCGTACACGCCGCACTGCTGGCCATCATGTTCAAACTGTCGCTCCAGCATCAGATTGTAAAAGCCACCGGTCCCAAGAGCCTCATTAAAAGCATCAATGACGAATTACAGCCCCTGTTTCTTGACAATATGTTTTTTACCGCGTTCTGCGCCTGGTATGACCCGGCGAAGAAAAATTTAACCTACACGAGTGCCGGGCATCCGGAGCAGTACCTGCTCACCAAAGACGGCAAGGATTTAATTAGTCTGAAAAACAATGGGATTCCCCTCTGCATTTATGACGATACATCCTATGAACAGAGTACGGTGGGCATCTCTCGCGGAGACAGGCTTTTCCTTTTTACGGACGGCATGTATGAACGTTTTGACAAGGAAGGCAAAAAGCTTGGCGAAGAAGGACTGCAGGCATTTATAATGGACAACAGGAAGCTTTCCGTGGAAAACCTGAAAAGGAAAGTGGTGGAAAAGGTTGCCAATTTCAACATGGATTCCGTGAAGGACGATTCCATTTTCATCGTTATTGAATTTTAATGAAACTTACCCCCTTGCGGATGTTGGAGCACCGTTACAGGAACAAAAATCCGCTTAAAAGTCTTTACTACATTTACCAGGGCAACTTCAAGCCCATACTGCTTGCTTTGCTCCTCTGCATCGTCAAACATTCTCCCATGATCGTCATGCCCGTTGTTATCGGGAATATCATCAATATCATCACAAACCCGAAGCTGTATTCAATAGACGACATTTGGCTCAATCTCATCGTGGTCTCTGTATTCCTCCTGCAGAACATACCATTGCACACGCTGTACACGAAATTTTCCTCCACTGCCATCAGGGAGGTGGAGGTAAATCTCCGTTATGCGCTTGTTAAAAGGATGCAGGAACTTTCCATGTCATTCCACGATAATTTCGCTTCCGGGATTCTCCACTCCAAGGTGTTGCGGGACGTTGAGTCGATCGAGTTATTGTCGAGGCAAATGTTCAATACGGGTTTTCAATCCATGCTCACCATTGTTTTTTCGTTCGGCATTACCTTGTATAAAAATCCGTTCATAGCCCTGTTCTTTGCCGGGACTATTCCCATAGCCGTTTTCCTTATCAGGATTTTCAAGGGGAAGATCAGTCAGTATAATTCCGAATTCCGCACGGAAATAGAGAAGATGTCAGCCCGGGTTTCCGACATGGTCAGCATGATTCCCGTCACACGGGCCCACGGACTGGAAGAGGTCGAGATTGAGCGGGTTTCCAGCCAGCTTATTCAGGTAAAAGACAAGGGTAAAAGGCTCGATGTCGTGAATGCCGTATTTGCTTCTTCCGCCTGGGTTACATTCAATTTGTTCCAGATTGGGTGTCTTACGGTGACAGGTTTCATGGCACTCAATGGACTTATCCCCATAGGCGATGTGGTCATGTACCAGGGATTCTTCGGAATGATTATCGGCTCGATCAATACCATTCTGTCTTTTTACCCGCAGTTTTCCAGGGGGTTCGAGTCTTTGCGGTCCATAGGGGAAATACTTGAATGCCCCGATATTGAGCATAACAAGGGAAAGAAAAAAATCGATAAACTGACCGGTAACATCCGGTTCGAGCAGGTGAGTTTTACCTATTCCGGTACCGGCATTCCCAGTGTAAAAGACCTTTCCTTTGATATTCGTGAAGGCGAATCGGTAGCCTTTGTCGGGGCTTCCGGAGCGGGGAAATCCACCATCGTCCGGCTTGTCATCGGGTTTCACAGGCTTGAGACGGGTACCATTTACATAGACGGCACCGATATACGCCGCCTTGATATGCGCACCGTCAGGAGTCATATGGCAGTGGTGCCCCAGGATGTCATTCTTTTTTCAGGCAGCATCCGGGACAACATTCTTTACGGAGCGAAACGGATCAGCAAATCCCGGCTGGAAGAGGCGATGGATTCGGCGAATGTTACCGAGTTCGTGCAGACACTCCCTGACGGACTGGAAACCATGGTTGGAGAAAACGGCGCCAAGCTTTCAGGCGGTCAGCGACAGCGCATAGCCATTGCCCGGGCGCTCATTCGGGACCCCCGCATCATTATTTTCGACGAGGCCACATCGGCCCTGGACGTGACGTCCGAAAAACTCATCCAGGATGCTGTAAGAAAGATGATTCGCGGCAGAACCACGCTCATAGTATCGCACAGGCTTTCATCGATAAGGTTTGTTGACAGAATTATCGTCATGAAAAAAGGCAGCTGTGTTGAAAGTGGCTCCTATAATAAATTACTGGAACAAAACGGTATCTTTGCCCGGCTCGTAAAAAATATTATTTAGAGGTGCTCAAGATAAATGTCAATTTTTTAGATGTATCCTTAAAGGAATTTATACACGACGATTTCCATATAATCGTCAAAAAAATAGTTTTTATATACCTGCATATTTTCATCCGCTGCTGTCCAGAATCCATTCCCTTCAATACCGGTTTTCGGATAGCGAATTACACCTTTTCCCAGTAACCCTCCGGATTTGTTATACAGGAACAAATGATCTTCCCCGTCAAGTTTTCGTTTCCACAGGCTGTTGCTTTTTAAATCGGTGGCCAATAGAAAAGCCTCTTCCTTGCCGGAAAATGCGGTTTTTTTAAACGAACTATCCGGTATTTTTTTCATATGGCTGAGACTGAATGTAAATTTATCACGGTTACTGTTTTGGATAAGGGGAATGCCTGTATTGTTCTCCATAAATCCGAGTTTACCTATGGGTCGGTTGCTGAAATAGTCAAATACGACAGACCGGCCGTCATCAGCCGGAAGGGAGAGAAAAATGGCTACCCCATTTGCATAGATAAACTGCGGAATGGCGCCGAAACCGAGCTGCTTTTGCCAATTCACCTTACCTTTATCATTCAATAAAAAGAGGGTATAATCATTGAATGACACATAAAAACCTTGAGGAGTTATTGAAAAAAAATTCATTCTGGGGGAAATACCTTCCTTGCATGTCAAACCGTCAATAAACCCGCCTTTATCGTTAAACACCGCTATTCTCTGCTTGTAAAAATCAGGTATGTGTATGTTGCCCTTTTTATCTACATCAAAAAACAGGGGTTTCCAATGTTCGCCGCCGCCTTTGTCGATTCCTATTTGTTCCTTTTCCATACCGAATGCAATTTCAATTCTTTTGATTTCCTTTAGATCTTGAGAGTAAAGACTGCCGAACAGGGTTGTTGCTAGAATAATTGTCAGGGTAATTTTATTTACCATCATACATACTTTCTTAAGAAGAATGCGGCGTATCAAGGTGCCTTAAATTATTGGCATACCAGCTTTGCACCTTGGGGTCATTGGAAAAAAGCCTTCCCGATTTGAATCGGAGAAAATCATTGTCTTTAAGACCGGTTATAAACATGAAAGGATTGGAATTCAAATGAATGACAGCTCTGTCTATTAATTCTTTTAAGGGGGTCATGGACCCGTCGGGAGAAGATATATTCTCTACATCTATATCTAGAGATTTATAATAATTGAAAAGTTTTTTGGCCTTTTCTTCCAGGGTGGAAAACGGTATATCGGATTCCCTGTCCATGATCCTGAAGAGGAAAGGAATAGGGAAGATACTCTCAAGCATACCTATTTTATGTTTCAGGGTTTTTGTGAAACGCAGAAGGTCTGTCATGGATGTGAAGTTTTCACTGGATAACAGTTCCGGCTTGCCGTAATGGACTACTGCATCAAGCTTGGCTTCGTGATGCCTGTGTGCATACCTGGGATACTCTGAGAAAATAAAGAACTGCTCAAGCATGTATCTGAGTGTTTTCATGAGGCCTTTGGATTTTATGGGATGTACTATATATGGAACTTCTATTGTCTTGGAAAAGGAAATGTTGACCGGTGTTATGTAGAGCCTGGTTGACGATTGTTTGGTCAGTGCCTTCAGCTTGTCGAAGAAAATGTGGCTTAACTCCCTCAGGACACCTGTTTTGGTTCTGCCCCCGCTTCTTTTTTTGGTGACCGGATCTTTTTCCTGCTCCGGGTACAGGATGAGGTCGTGCCTGACCTTTTTCCCGTTCACTACACAGCCATCGAACATTTGTTCTTTGATATATGCCGGGAATACCTCCTGAATATAACTCCTCTGGGAGAGGAAAACCTTCGGAAGGCCTTTCCGCTTCAAATACGCATCCTCCCTCAGGAATATGAAGGCTCCGTAACTGCGCAGGAGTGCATTGAATTTTGATACAAAAAGGTTTTGTCCTGCCAGGATGATGGAATTTGGACTAAAAAATTTGAAATGAATGGGTTGACCGATGCAATAATCGGCCAGGCTCCGGTGCCTCGGGATAAAGGCTTCGACCGAATCCGGGTCGTTTATAATTGACTTATGAGCATCCAGGCCTTTTATGGTTATTTGTCTGAATTCGGATTTAGCTTTTGACTTCAGTATTATCGTATCATGACCTGGATTTTCTATATTTTCATCGGCTAAAAGGTCTCCGATTATCAGTTGATAATACCTTGTTTCGGGTATACGTTCAGGATCGATTTCGTGACCGATATACCGGAAGTAGTCTTCTGCATTTTTAAGTTCTTTACTTTCCATTTTTCCTTTCCGATGTCTTTCAGATGAATAATCCTCTATCATAAAATGACTTATAAGTCAAGCGTGTGATTTTATCACTTTTTTTTACTTGACTTTCTATTATATGTTCACTAAAATGGGACGATTCAGCGATTCATAAAGTAAACGGAGTCAAATATGGGAAAAGGCTTTACATTAGAGATAAATCCATTCGTGTACATGGCTAAATTTAAGGATGACGGTACATGGCAGGAGATTTATTCTGAAAGACCGCATAAATCAAAAGAGGAAGAGGACGCTTTATCCGAGCAGGACCGTGAGGAGTGGCTGGAGAAACGGAACTCATTCCCAGAGTTGCCGTTGGTGAATTATACGACACAATACGGGTTCGGGTGCTTTGAAGGTTTAAAGGCCTTTCCGCAGAAAAACGGCGATCTTCGAATTTTCAGGCCTGATGAAAACGGAAAACGAATGGAAACCTCCATGAAAGGTCTCATGATGCCTCCGTTTCCCGTTGACAAATTTATTAAAGCGGTAAAACAGGTAATTAAAAGAAACAGGGATATCGGATTTGTACCTGCCTATGACCCGGACTGGGAAAAGGATGATTACCTTTCAGGCCATTCCATCTACATCAGGCCCTTTACTTATACCGAACCGGGGATCGGGCTGAACCTTTCTTTAAAACCATGGGTTGTCGTCGTTTCAACACCTGTCGGCGCCTATTTTGCCCCGGGTAACAACAAGGCTGTCACCACGGACAGGGTTCGTGCCACGCCCGGAGGTACGGGGTGGATTAAATGCGATTCCAACTATGTCATCCCGACATTGGTAAAAAAAATGGCTATGAAAGAAGGTTATATGGAGGCCATTTTTCTTGATGCCATGGAGAGAAAATATGTTGAGGAAGGTTCTTCCTGCAATATTTTCTTTCTCTTAAAGGATGATACATTGGTAACGCCCAACCTCGAGGACACGATTTTACCGGGCATTACCAGGAAATCGGTGCTTCAATTGGCCAGGGACAAGGGCTTGAAAACGGAAGAAAGAAGAATCACCATTGAAGAGGTACTTTCCGAGACAAAGGAATCATTCGTTTCCGGTACCGCCTCCGGTGTCACGTACATCGAATCCATAACCCACAATGGAAAAACCGCTGAATTTTCCGGAAGGAAAATGGGAGAATTCACCAACTACTTTTTAAAGACGTTAAAGGGCATCCACTACGGCGCCGTGGAAGACAAATACGGCTGGATGACAGGCGTTGATTAATTGACG
Source organism: Spirochaetales bacterium (assembly GCA_016928415.1). Lineage (GTDB taxonomy): Bacteria > Spirochaetota > Spirochaetia > SZUA-6 > JAFGRV01 > JAFGKU01. Next base: position 29,669 of record JAFGKU010000238.1, on the reverse strand, counting down.
TTATTCTTCCCGAAAGAAAAAATCCTCTTCTTTACTGGCATATTCAATCTTTGTGTCAACGGGAAGCTGCTTGTAAATATACACATCAGAACCGGGTGTCAGGTTTAACAGTACCTGCTGGTTGTTATAGGCCAGGTTTTTACGGAATGTGTCGCGGGCTAATGAATCCGGCTGCATGAGCAGGCGGTCCAGATAATCGTAGTATTCTATCGATCGCGTCAAATAATACTGGGTATCCGCCTCTTTTTTGGGATCCCTGACCCGCTTGGACAGCCTTTCCGTTGTAATACCGATATTATTGTAAGCTTTCATTAATAAATTGAGCAGTCCCCTGTGATTCATATCTTCTTTCGGTTTGAGATACGGGATTTTGCTTTTTTTCAATTCCAATAAATCGATCAGCCTTTGGTAATATCCGAATGCGGAATGGTAATCCTTCCGTAAATAGAAGGTGTTCCCGGCTGCAAACAGAAGGTTGTCATTTTGGGGAATGATTTCCTCGGCCTCGTGGAAATCGAGCAGGGCGTTGCGAAAATCGGATTGGAAGTACCGTATGAATCCGCTTTTATAATAAAGCTCCGGATTGACATAGCCGTTGCTCCTGCCCCTGTTGTAATCGGCAAGGGCATCGCCGTAGTTAAAAATTTTAAAGAAATAATTACCCCTGTTATAATATGTTTCACCGAAAACGGCATTATCCCTGAAGACACGTTTTTTTGCCTCATCCTGGAGCGCATCAACCGCTTTCTTGAGTTGACCGTATTTGTTTTCAATTAACTCCACCGACTTTTCAAGCTCGATACGGCTGTCTATTAGTTTGTCTTCATCGAAATAAAGAGCTCCGAGGTGGCTGTGAGCCTTTATGTCCAGAAGAAGTTTTTTCCTGACGGCAAGAAGGTTATTCAGGCCTTCGTAATTTGAGCTGTCCAGGTATTGAATAGTCTTTAAAAGCGAGGTTTCTTCATCTCCTTTTTCGTCCAGGGCCTCGAAATACCTTGAAAGGTTGAAATGGATTTCCGGTATTTTTTCATCCACGTTTTTTGCCTTAAACAGGACCCGTTTTACGTCCTTGTAATCTTCCTTGTCAATCAGGTATCCGCCTAACTCGGAATATACGTATGGATCGATTTGAACGTCAACGCTGTTTGAAAATCTGTCCTTCAACTTATATACCTGCTCCTTGTTGTCAGTTCGTATGAAATATTTCATGAATTTGAACAGGAGTTCCTTGGTATCACCGTATTTGAACTTGTAGATGGACAGTTTTTCCCTCGCATTTTCGTATTTTGAGGGGTCAATTTCCGCCCAGTCCATGTAATTGTCGCCGCTTGCCAGCAGGGCGGCCGGATGCAGGGAATTCTTGTGTAATATACTGTTCAACAACGATTCCGCCTTCTTGAATTTAGCCTGTATCCTGGATTGCATATCGGCATAATCCAGGATTCCCTTTTCATCATACTTGTTTATATAGGCCACTTCGGTTTCGTTTTTCCAGTCCATGCTCAGTAATTCCATATACTTGTCTTCCGCATATTTCATCTGGCCCTGGTTTATGAATGCTTTCGCGTATTTATAATACCATTCGTTTTCCGTGTAAATTTCTTTTGCCCTGTCGAACAGTTCGTTTCCCAGATCGTATTTTTTTTCGGTTTGAATTGCCTTCAGCCCTTCCTCGTACATGCCAAGTGCATCCAGCCGGGCCTTCAACGCGAATCCACCGAATACGAGGAGCCCAATGACAACCATGGTCGGAAAGAGCACCTTGAGGAACGGCAGAATGTTTTCACGGAATGCATAGGCAAAAGACTTTCTTTCCTCTTCGAATGCCAATCCGGATTTTTTTTCAAAACGTTTGGGAATTTTTATCCGTTTTCCCGTTATCCCGGAGACTAATGTGACTATCTCGCGTGGTGAGCTGCCGTGGATGAGTGCTGATATAAGGTCATCGAGATTGTCTCCCACTACCTGGCTGTTGCCTATAAGATCCTGGATAATTATTTTGAGATTTTGCGGCAGGCTGTCCAGGGTGCGGCGAATTGCCGTAAATTCCTTGTCCGTGAACATCCGTTCCTGGGCTTCATCCGTTATTAGCTGTGAAGGAATTGATTCATCCGGAGGTAATTCCCTGCCGCCTGTTATTGCTTTTTGCGTATCAAGGCTTTCGTCGAGATCGGGCAGGGAAAATTCATCAATCAAGAATTCTCCTTCCCCTTCCAGGCGCCCTTCCCCGGACGGTACACCCGTTCCCGCTGTTAATTCGGGTTCGGTAAATCCCGAAAGAGAATCTACACCTTCGGCTTCCATTCCCAGGTCTTCAGGAAGGGTGAATCCTTCAGGCAGGCCACCCGTATCTTCCGGTTGTTCCACGGATTCCGATTCCATGGTTTCGGGTGGAACGGTTTCTTCTCCCGGTGTTTCTTCAGTGAATCCGCTTAAATCAATGTCTTCGGGGAATTTAAATTCATCTCCGCTTGTGATATCCAGAGCTTCACCGGTTCCAAAAGTGTCCGCCGGCTGCTCCCCTGTTTCCATCTCACCGGTGGTGCCTTCTTCCTCGAAGGAAGTCTCACCTATATGGGAGAATTCATCCGGCAGGGTTTCTGTCGGTATTCCTTCCTCTTCCATACTTTCAGTTGTCGTATCCGTTACATCCGGAGGAGTTTCCGTACCCAGAATATCGGATAGATCCGACAGGTCTTCCGGTAAGGAAAAATCCGTTGATTCATCAGACAGGGAAGCAAATTCATCAGGTAAGGTTTCCGCCTCAATGTCGCCAATATCAGCAGCGCCCAGGTTGGAAGGCTCTTCGGGAAGCCCGGTGTCTTCAATACCGGTTGTGCCGGCTTCTTCTGATAGACCGGGAATCTCGATATCGCCAATATCAACCGCGCCGAAATCGGAAGGCTCTTCGGGAAGCCCGGTGTCTTCAAGACCGGTTACACCTGAATCTTCCGGCAACCCGGCTCCCTCGATATCTTCAAAATCCACCATACCGGCTTCCTCTGACAGATCCGGTATATTTATATCACCAAGGTCTTCCATGCTTATATCAGAAGACTCTTCAGGAAGCCCGGTATCTTCAAGGCCGGTCGCACCTGAATCCTCCGGTAAAACGTGGGTTTCAATATCTTCAAAATCCGCCGTACCGGATTCCCCGGAAAGGTCAGGAATATCAAAGCCGCCCAAATCCGTCGTTTCCATGCCTTCAGGCGGTTCCGGAAATTCTGCTCCCGTATCGTCCGTCGGGACGGTTCCGCTATCTATATCCAGGGGGACTTCTTCGCCAGTCTCCATGTCTGATACATCAGGAGGAAATTCATCCCCGAAATCCTCACCTCCTAAAAGATCGCTTAAGTCTGCCGGTAATGTCTCTTCCGGAGGGGTAACATCTTCAATCGTTTCTTCCCGGCTTCTTAAAATTTCTTCTTCAGAGCCCAGGGTCTTGAGTGTATCGTTTAATTCATTTATGTCTTCTATTCGTGGCATTTAAGTCCCGTTTTTATAAACTCTCCCATCAAATTTTCGGAATTTTCCCCTTCATATTCAAGCATTTTGTTTTATATACCGAAAAAGTATAACAGCAGGGTAGTGCCAATGCTGTCCGATCTGGCAAAGGCGCCTTGATTGTATGTATTGTATGGACAGGAGTAATGGAAATAAATAACCGAATATGAAATGCTCCTTTTTTAAAAAGAAAAAAATCCTCTATTTCATTTCAATAATACTCTTTTTTTTCTTTTTTTTCCAGGTTTCAGCTTACGAAAGCCTGCTTTTGCATCTGAAAGTAATGGACATGCTGGATTCAAGCGCCCCGCAATTCTTCGGCCAGTCTGTCCTGTTGACGTACAAGGGTGAAAAGCCGGCCAGGTATGTGGCAGCCAGGTTCATGCATGAGGATTTCAGCAGGCTTCACGTATATGAAAAAAACCAACATGGTGTGTTTTTTCTTGTCTATCCCCTCCCCGGTGATGTAAACGAAATCAGGTATAGAATTTCGGTGGATGGATTATGGAAAAGGGATTCGAAAAATAAGGATTATATTTCAAGCGAGACAGGCCCGATTTTTTCCGTGATTTATCTTGACCCGGAAAGGAAAAAGGAAACCGTTCCATCCACCGACGTGATGGACAATGAGATACGGTTTTCCTTTTCATCGTACTCCGGAAGGTCTGTTTCGTTGGTAGGGGATTTTAACAACTGGGACCCGTTTATGCACCCGATGTTGGAGACCAGGCCGGGACACTATGAAATAAGCCTCAGGGTTTCGCCCGGCAGGCACATGTACTATTTTTTGGTGGATGGTGAAAAAAAACTCGACCCGGCGGTGAGTGACATGGTTTTCGACAAGGAAGGCAATTATTTCTCCCTCATAAGGTATCCTCCGCCGCCGGAGTAAGATGGTATTGTATGTACATCATGATTTGTCAGCCTCAACAGGCTTGTTTTCAATACCGATTTTAAGCCTGTTTAATCTGACCTGTGTGAGGAAACTTTCTATCTGCTTTTTTTCCTCGCCTTCGAATTTTTTTGCAAGGTCCGCAAGATAAGCTTCATACGAAGATGCCGCCTTTACACTTTTAAGTAATTGAATTGTATGGATGGCCACGCTTACCTGGATACGCAAAGTTTCATAAACCGACCCCTCCCTCGGTCCGATTTCAAAAAGGATGTATCCGTAATGCTCATCCCGGAATACAAGCGGTTTTATTACAAAACTGAACCGTCTGTTTTTAGGAAGATATTCCGCCGGTATGAGTCTCATGGTCTTGAATTCGTTTTTTCCCTTATCGATATCGTGACGGACGCCATTGGTAAAGGCCAGCATAAGTTTGGAAGTTCCAGGGATTTTCCATTCTTCGGATTCCGGATGCGTTATCTGTCTTTCATAAAAAACGACATACCCGCTTTGAATGTCAACCCGCGGAAGATGCGTTGTTAAAAGTGCCATCAATTCATCCATGTCCAGGGATGCAATGATCATCTGCATGATATTCCTGAATATCCATATATTTATATCCGAATGCCGCCGCAGAAAATACTGGTCAACCTGCATGATATCGGCAATGAGAATGCGTGCTTTTTGAAAAATAATCTGGTAGGTAAAGGCTTCGTCCGCGTCTTTCATGTAAGGCATGACGTTGTTATGGAGAATTGAAATGATATTCTGCCATAGACTTACTTCCCCGTCCGCGTGAATGACTTTTATAAGAATTTCATGGAGACTGGATAAAAATTCCTCGACCGGATTATCAGTTTTTTTACCATGGCTTAAAATTTGTATGAGAATTTCAAGCCAAACCCTGGTTTCATCGTTCCCCTGCAGCCGGGGATCGAGGGCTTTAAGCATTTCATCGATGATGAAGTTTTTATTTTTTTTAATGTGTTCTTCCAGGGAATACGCTTTCTGGTCCCTGTTAATGGTATAGGACTCTATATTCGTTATGGATTGGGGGAAGCAGCCGCATGATCTTCTTACCACCAGGCGCGTGGGCAATGTTATTTTATCCTGGACCGCTTTCCCCTTTATTATGTCCAGGAGCAATTCGGTCGACGCGTAGGCGGATTCATATATTGGTTGAAAGACGGTAGTGAGGGGAACGCTGCTGAATTTTCCTTCCGTGATATTATCGAAACCGACGACAGCACAATCCTTGGGAACGGAAATACCCCTTTTTACCAGGCCGTCAATCACGGCCAGGGCAACTTCGTCGTTTGACGCGACGATGGCATCGAAACGTGCCCGCCGGTGCTCGATGAGCGTTCTTACCGCTTCCTCTCCCGATGTAAATACAAAATTACCGGGCAGAATGAGGTCTTCATTGTAGGGTATTTTATTGGCGGCCAGGGCTTCCCTGTAACCTTCAAAACGCTTGTTTGCTTCGTCGTTCATGTCCGGCCCTTTTATAAAGGCCAGCCGCCTGTAACCGTGTTCTTCTATCAGATGATTGACGATTTTTCGCATGCCGTTTTTATTGTCTGAAATAACGGAAGGTATACCGTCCAGTTTCACACCGACGCTTACTACGGGCAAAGGTTTCAAGTGGCTTATAAATTTGTAGAATTCAGTGAAAATAATGGAATTGTAGAGCAGGCCTGTTGGCAATAGAAGCCCGTCCAGATAATTTTTACTGACAAGGTTATAGATAATATTATGTTGATTTTCATAAAAAATATGCGAATTTATGCTCTTTCCCACAAAAATATACAGGTTTGCTTCATGTTTTCTAACGGCGTCTTCGATGCCGTTCCACAGGCATCCCTGGTACCTGTCTTCAAGATCTCCCATCAACAGGCCTATGTTCGGATATTTTGATTTGTCCAATGCCATTACCCTGATATTATTGCTTCTTTTATTATGCAAAGTCAAGTAGCCGGCAATGCATGGAATGCAGCGCTGCTCCATAAAATTCTTGTTTTTTGGAATTTATTATCTATAATTTTAATTTATGAGTATGAGTAAAAAAATACTTGTAGTGGTTGGGACAACCGGCTTGATTGGTATTACTGTCTTTATTTCAATTTCCTTTATTTTATTTTACACCGTTATTTTCCGACTGGAAGAAATGACTGTCATAAAGAATGTTGAGCAATTAAAATACAGGCTTGATGACAGGCTCATGGATTTGCAGGAATTTTGTACAGACTGGTCTTCCCGGGATGATACTTATGATTTTGTAATCAATAAAAACAGGGAATATATAGATCATAACCTTCAACCAGTCAATCTCATGAATATACCGATTGATTTCATTTATTTTTATACAGTTGAAAACAGGTATTTCTACGGTGTCGATACTGAATTTAATGAAGAAATTCCCGCCAACGCGGAATTAAGAAATGCCCTTGACAATTTTTCTTTTAAAGAGAAAGGGGGGAAGGGCTTTCTTGTTGTCCGGAATATTCCTGTTATGCTCGCTTACCATGAAATTTCGGATGAAAAAAAAACAAAGCCCGGCCGGGGGTATGTGGTTGTCGGTCTGTTCCTCGGTAAGAAGGAACAGGCATCCCTTGAGGAGCGGAATTCTTTTGTACTTTTCCTCGATATGCTTGGAGACAGCGATGTATCGACTGATGTCCTTGCGTCACGTAAAGCGTTATTAAAGAAAAATCAGGAAATTGTTGTCATGCCGTTATCCGGCACTACGGTAGCCGGATATTATTTAGTGGCCAGGATTGACGGGTTGCCGGGATTTATCATCAGAATAACCCTGCACAGGGACCTTTACAGGTTGGGATTCTGGAATTTCTTATTCCAGACGGCAATTCTTTTTTTTATGATTATCGTGATTGTAATGATAGCCTTTTTCCTTCTGAACAGGCTCATCGCACTTCCCATTAAAAGGCTCGGTAATTACCTTGATAGTATAGGCAATGATTTTGAATTAAAAACACTACCCCGTGATGAAAAACACGAGGAAATCGACCGGCTTATTAAAAGCATAAACAATATGCTGCAGAATATTTATGAAACAAGGTCGCGTCTCCTGGAGGAATCGTACTATTCCGGCATTTTCGAGCTGGCCCAGGACGTTCTGCACAATATACGTAATTCAATAACACCGATAAGCGGGAAACTCCAGTTGCTGAACCGGGAACGTGATACGATGTATGATAAGGAGATGAAAGCGGCCAGGAAGGAATTGATGGACGAGAACACCGATGAACAGAGGAGAAGGCAGCTTGTCGAATTCATAATTGCCGGTAATCGTGTGATGAGTCAGTACATAGAAATCGTAATGACTACGATTAACGATATTAATGCCGAATTACGCTCCATTGACACTTCGCTCGAGGAATACAATACAAAAGCCTTTAAAAATATTCTTTCACAAAATATCGACGTAATTGAGGTTTTCAGGGTTGCCTTGGAGCATCTCAGGCATTCTCTTCCCTATGCCCCCAATTTTCTGGTTAACGACAATATTGACAGGAGTTGGTTTATCATGGGGCATTGGGTGATTGTCAATCGCCTGTTTAAAAGCCTTTTAGACAATATTTTACGGTTGGGAAACGAGGATACGAATTATACGGCGTCTATTAATCTGAAAGAGGATACCAGGGGCACTTTTATAGTTGTTAAAATAACGGCAGAATGTATTGATTGGGGAAACAGGGAGATGGAAACTATTTTTAAAAGAGATTATAATAGGGTAGAATTAAGATATTATGAGTTAAAAAATTTTCATTGGTGTGCGAATACGGTAGCCATGCTGGGCGGGAAGATGGACGTTAAACTTGATGAGAAGGTGAAAAACGTGGTATTGGATATTTCCCTGCCGGTAACTCGGGGGAATTAATTGTATGGGAATGATTTCTTGCGGGAAATCACCGGGAAGCAGGAAGAGTGGAACAGTCTGACAAACAAAACAGGAAATGGCGGGTCCTCGTCGTGGATGATGAGGATTCCATAGTCGAACTCTATGAAAATATTCTGTCAGATAGAAGCATAAATACGAATCAACTGAAAAAGTTGGCGGAAAATCTTTTCCCGGAAGCCGGTATTAATACCGCTCCCGATTCCCACCTGGGATATGATCTTGTAATTTGTAAACAGGGCGAGGAAGCCGTGGAGGCTGTGCGTAAATCGTTGGCCGAAAATGACCCGTTTGCCGTTGCCTTTATCGATTATAGAATGCCGCCCGGAATTGACGGGATCCTCGCCGCAGAGCAAATTCGAAAAATGGATGAGAACCTGGAGATCGTGATCGTTACGGGGTATTCCGATGTAAGCCTGGAGGAAATCACGCAAAGAATTCCACCCGCCCATAAGCTCCTCTATATGCAAAAGCCGTTTCATGTGCAGGAAATAAGACAATTTGCCTCTTCCCTGTCAGCCAAGTGGCAGATGGAAAAATCCTTATTGGAATGGAACAGGAGCATGGAGCTTAAAATAGATGAACGTGCCAGAGAGTTGAAGGACATGAATACCAGGCTTTTATCCGAGATGGAAGAGAAACATGAAAAGGACATCATAATTAAAAAAAGTGAACAAAGGTACAGGGCCATTTTGGAAAACGCGTATGATATCATTCAAAGCATTTCACCTGACGGATCATTTATTTTTGTAAATGAATCCTGGAAAAGAACCTTGAATTATACCTCGGAAGATATAAAAGGGCTTAATTTCAACCAGATCCTTCATCCCGAATCTCAGCTTCAATTCAAAATGATCCTGCCTAAATTATGCAAGGGAGAGGATTATTACAATTTTGACGCCATTTTCATAACTAAAAAGATGAAAAAGGTATTAGTGGAAGGCAGCTTTGTACCGTACAGGGAAAAAGGTGAAATCAGGGCGATTGACAGCTTTTTCAGGGATGTTACGTCAAAGAAACTGGCCGAAGCTGAGTTGAAACATTCGGTGAACAGCCTGCGCAAAGCAATCGGCGGAATGATAGAAACGCTTACCTCCATTGTTGAAACCCGTGACCCGTACACTTCCGGGCACCAGAGCCGGGTATCGGACCTGGCAAGCGCCATCGCGACGGAATTAAAAATGGAGAAGGACAGTATCGAAGGGATCCGAATCGCCGGCATTATTCATGATATCGGGAAGATCGCCATACCCACCGAGTTGCTGAGTAAACCGGGAAAGCTGGTGGACATAGAATTCGCATTGATTAAAACACACCCGGATGTGGGCTATAATCTACTTAAAAAAATTGAATTTCCCTGGCCTATAGCCACGATTGTTCATCAACATCATGAAAGGATCGATGGAAGCGGGTACCCCAAGGGAATAAAGAAAGATGAAATCCTGAAGGAATCCTGCATCCTGGCAGTGGCGGACGTGGTTGAAGCCATGGCTTCGCACAGGCCGTACAGGGCGGCGCTCGGATTGGAGAAGGCATTGGAGGAGATTGAATCAGGAAAGGGTATTTTATATGACCCGGAAGTGGTTGAAGCCTGTATAACCCTCTTCCGAGAAAAAGGGTTTAGTTTTAAATAAATATTAATACGGTAAAAACATAACAAATACATGTACTGCGGTAAAAACAGGAGTAATATATTTTACCGCTGCGAAATCAGGATTATCGATCAGATTTATCCGGGACTTTTTTTGGGGGCTTTTTTTTTAAATGGGCGGGGATCATTCTGTTTCTTGCCACCTTGAAGGCAAACCGCATTACCTGGTCTGTCGTAACATCCGGACCGTATTTTTTTTTCATGATGAGAACGATAGCTTTCAGGGCATCTTCACTCAGGACGAGGTAAATAAGACGGTCTCTTTCCTCAGGCGTCATATCTTCATATTCAACCATACATCCAAATATACAATAATTTTTTATTTACTGCTACGAAATTATACCCCCAAATGAGGTTTACATTTCTTTAAAATTGAATTTATTATTATTCATAAAAAAATAATTATTTTTTCTTGACAGTGCATTGAATGCATGGTAATATAAGTTGAGTGAATCAATCAACCAACATTATATATTAATTTTTATGAATACTTAGGAGGAATCTATGGAAAGATCAGAAGTTGAAACAAAAGTTAAGGGAGTGATTGCGAGGGTTCTGAAGATAAATGAGGCCGAAATCAGTTCAGATGCCAATTTTATTTTTGACCTTGGTGCCGATTCCATGCAGAGCATGCAGCTCGTTGCCGCGTTCGAAGAGGAATTTGACGTGGAAATGGAGGAGGACAAGGCTCTGGATGTACAGAGTGTCGCCGCAGCCGTTGACTTTATAAAATCTTTAGTAGACGAAAGGAACTAGATGTGAGTAATAGTGGTACCAGAAAAACCAGGGAGCAAATTGAAGGTATTTTCTACCCGAAATCCGTTGCTGTTGTCGGATCGAACCGCGTAAAAGGAACGGTTCCCCATGATATTTTTTATAATATTCTAAAAGACAATTTTCAGGGTGTCGTGTACCCTGTAAGTCCCAAAGAACCCTCAATTTCCGGAGTGAAAGCCTATAAGTACGTCATTGACATTCAGGAAGAAGTAGACATGGCTGTGCTGGTTTTCCCGAGTTCTGTTTGTAATCTGGCGATGGAACAATGCGGTCAAAAAGGGGTCAAATCCATGATCATTATTTCCGCCGGCTTCAAAGAGGTCGGAGAAGTGGGTCTCAAGAGGGAGCAGGAAGTGAAGGCGATTGCCGATAAATACGGTATTTCCTTTATCGGCCCGAATTGCCTGGGAGTCATTAATACGGATCCGTATTGTCATTTCAATGCATCCTTTGCACGAAGGATGCCGGCGGAAGGGTCCATCGCGTTTCTTTCACAGAGCGGAGCCCTCTGTACCGCTGTTTTGGATTACGCGTATGCCAAAAATATCGGATTTTCAAAATTTGTAAGTTTCGGCAATAAGGCGGATGTTTCGGAAATCGATCTCCTTTATTATTTGAAGGATGATCCGAAGACCAAGGTCATCCTGCTTTACCTGGAAGAAGTGAGTAACGGCCGCGCTTTAATGGAGGCGGCACGTACGATTATCCGTGAAACGGGAAAACCGATCCTCGCGTTGAAGTCGGGCCGGACGAATGAAGGTGCTTTAGCCGCCGCATCGCATACCGGATCTCTTGCGGGCAGTGATGAAGTCTGTAATGCCGCCTTTAAACAGGCCGGTATTATCCGTTGCAATACAATAGAGGAAATGTTCAATTACGCGATCGCTTTTTCATATCAGCCGATACCGGCAAGCAATAAAATTGCGATCATCACCAATGCCGGCGGGCCCGGTGTTCTTGCCACGGACAAGGCCATCAAGGAAGGTTTGACGCTGGCCAGGTTTTCGGAGGAAACAACCAGGACGTTTAAAAAAAGCCTTCCCGTAACGGCGAACATCAAGAACCCTGTAGACGTGATCGGTGATGCACGGGCGGACAGGTATAATGCCGCATTGTCAGCCTCTTTATCCGATCCCGATGTGGACGGGGCGCTCGTAATTTTAACCCCGCAATCCATGACCGAAATCAAGACAATTGCCGAAGAAATCTGCAACATATCGAGGGGTTTTACCAAACCGGTATATGCCTCTTTTATGGGTGAAATGGATGTAATGGAAGGCATTCACGTGCTGGAAAAGAATCATATTCCGCATTACTCCATTCCTGAAGACATGTGCCAGTCGTTTGCCACAACGTACAAATTCGGCTCCAGCCTGGCCATTAAAGATGAAGCGTTCGTTCCCTTCTCGGACATCGATAAAGATGCCGCATCGGCAATTCTAAAGGAAGCCGCAAGCAAGGGCCGGACGTATTTACCGGAAGAGGAAGCGGTCAAGGTCCTTGAGGCGTATAAACTGCCCGTGCTTCCGCATGGCCTTGCCAATTCAAAGGAAGAAGCGGCGGCGCTGGGCGACAAGATCGGTTACCCGGTTGTCATGAAGGTTATGTCGGAAGATATTGTGCATAAATTCGATGTGGGCGGTGTCCAGCTTAATATAAACAATGCCGAGGAAGCAAAGAAAGCGTATGCCGGTATTCTTGCAAACTGCAAGGAAAAAATGCCGAAAGCCCAGATAAAAGGAATCCTCGTTCAAAAAATGGTGAAGAATGGCGAAGAGGTCATTCTCGGGCTGAAAAGAGACGCTGCCTTCGGCCATGTGATCATGTTCGGGTTGGGAGGCATATTTGTAGAGGTATTCAAGGATGTGAGTTTCAAGGTCATTCCGTGCGATAAAACCCAGATAAAAGACCTGCTTCACGAAATAAAAGGCTTCCCGCTTTTGGACGGCATCCGCGGAAGAACGAAAAAGGATGTTGAAAGTATAATCGCATGCATCCAGCGGCTCTCACAACTGGCCGTTGATTGTCCCGAAATCAAGGAACTGGATATTAATCCGCTTATTGTGCAGAACCGGAACGAGGGCTGTTATGTGGCGGATACGAAAATAATGCTTTAAGCGAAAATAACAAAGGAGAGAAAAATGAGATTGATAATCCACCAAAACTACGCGCAGATGAGCAAATGGGCCGCTTATTATATAGCGGAGAGAATAAAGGAGTTTAATCCCACCCAGAGCAAACCGTTTGTATTGGGTCTTCCCACGGGCTCCTCCCCGATCGGCACTTACCAGAACCTGGTGGCGCTGCACAAGGAAGGCAAGGTTTCCTTCCAGAACGTCATAACGTTCAACATGGATGAATATGTCGGTATACCGGAAGATCATCCACAGAGCTACCATTACTTCATGTGGCAGCATCTGTTCAGCCACATAGATATTCCCAGGGAAAATGTCAATATCCTCGATGGCAATGCCAGGGACCTGGATGCGGAATGCGAAGGGTACGAGGAAAGAATAAAAAAAGCGGGAGGCATTCAGCTTTTCCTGGGCGGTATTGGCCCGGACGGCCACATAGCGTTCAACGAACCGGGTTCATCCCTCGCTTCCCGGACCCGTGTAAAAACGCTCACATTTGACACGATCAAGGCGAATTCAAGGTTCTTTGACAATGATCTGAACAAGGTGCCCAAGACGGCATTGACAGTCGGCGTAGGAACGGTCACCGATTCCGAAGAGGTGGTTATCCTTATCAATGGGTATCCAAAGGCGACGGCCCTGAAAATGGTCGTTGAAGAAGGGGTAAACCATATGTGGACGGTATCCGCCATCCAGATGCATAAAAAAGCTATGATCATCTGTGATGATGAGTCGACAATGGATTTGAGGGTAGGCACTGTCAAATACTTCAAGGATATAGAACACGAAAATATTTCAAACCTGCCCAAACTATAGGAATTGATAATGAGTTACAGAGAACTTCATAAAAAAGAAATTGAACAGCTTGAAAGCCAGGGGTGCAGTGCTCCCGACTGGAAGGCCGTACAGGTAATGGAACCGTTCCATCCGGAGAGGATCAAGGATGTCTCTTTTTCCGGCACGGTCAGGTTGGGCGTTTTTGACGCGAAAGTTGCGTTTGCCGGCGGAATGGAGGTAAAATCGGGCATCTATTCAAGCCGTGTTCATAACAGCACGATAGGCGATAACAGCCTCGTGTCCACGGTCGGGTACCTGGCCAATTACGAAGTGGCGGGGAATGTCGTCATTGATTCAGTAGGCATGCTGTATGTCGAAGGTAAGACGAATTTTGGAAACGGTGTCGAAATAGATGTGCTGAATGAAGGCGGCGGGAGAGGTCTGAAAATATTCGACAGATTATCCAGCCAGACCGCCTATTTATCCGTGCTGTACAGGCATGATAACAAGCTCCAGAAGAAGCTTTCGGATATGATAGACCGTTATGTGTCGGAACAGACGTCTGAAAAAGGTACGATCAGCGAGGGATGCTCGATACTCAACTCGAACCGTATTAGAAATGTAAACTTCGGTCCTTATGCAACAGTGCAGGGAGCGTCGGTTCTGGATGAAGGTACGGTCGGCAGTTGCAAGGATGATCCCGTTACCATTGGTGACGGGGTTATTGCCAGGCACTTCATCGTTCTTTCAGGCTCCAAAGTAGACGGTTCGGTTATTCTTGACAAGTGTTTCGTGGGCCAGGGAGTAAAACTGGGCAAGCAGTACTCGGCTGAAAATTCGGCCTTTTTTGCCAATTGCGAAGGATTTCACGGGGAAGCCTGCTCCCTGTTCGCCGGGCCATATACCGTTACGCACCATAAGTCAACGCTGATGATCGCCGGCCTGTTTTCCTTTTACAACGCTGGAAGCGGGACAAACCAGAGCAATCATATGTACAAGCTGGGACCGCTGCACCAGGGTATACTGGAGAGAGGCTCGAAAACGGGTTCTTTCTCTTACATGCTGTGGCCCTGCCGGATAGGTGCTTTCACGGCGGTGATCGGTAAACACTATACTAATTTTGATACTTCCGATCTACCCTTCTCCTATATTTCAGAGGAAGAAGGAAAAAGCGTTTTAACACCGGCCATGAACCTGCTCACCGTGGGAACGCGTCGGGATAGTTCGAAATGGCCTAACCGGGACAGGCGTCAGGACCCTGATAAACTGGACTTGATTCATTTCAACCTTTACAGCCCGTATACCGTTGCAAAGATGGTAAGGGGGAGAAATATCCTTCTTGAACTGAAAGAAAAGGCAAACAAGGAACTGGAATTCGTCACATACAAGGGGATTGCCATCAGGCGCCTGATGCTTAAGACCTGTGCAAAGTACTATGACCTGGGCATCAGGATTTTCATCGGCAATTGTCTTTCCGATTACATCGAAAAACTCACCAACGGTTCCAAGCTCAAAGGGTTTATTGATTCCCTGGTCCGGATAAAGGAAAAGGCGAATGATGAATGGGTGGATATGGCGGGACTTTTAATGACCCGTAAGGCAATGGAAGACCTTGTCCATACAATATCCAGCGGAGAAGTTACCGATCTTGAAAAACTCGGGCAGAAACTCAAGTCGCTGTATGATGATTATACGGAAAATGAACTGGCGTACTGCCTGAAGCTCATTGAACAGACCTACGGAATCTCCATTGAATCGATAAGCAGGGACAACCTCATACAGATCGTTTCGGATTGGAAAGCAAACTGCGTCAAATTGAATAACATGATTTTGAAAGATGCAACAAAGGAATATGACCAGAGCGCGATGATCGGATTTGGAATCGACGGCGATGAGGAAACGAAAACCCGGGATTTCCAGGCGGTGAGAGGTACGTATGAAAACGATAAATTCGTAAAATCTCTGCAGGGTGATTCCAGGGATATCGAGAAATCGGCAACGGATATCATTGAAAAAATAAAAAACATGAACTAAGCGCCTCTGAAATATATTATTTTTAAGGGCAATTCCCGTTTCCGGGGATTGCCCTTGTTTTCAAATGCCTTAAATGCTGGTATACTCATGCCGATATAGGTAACAGACAGGAGGCATTCGGTTTTGAACAGGAAAAATAAGGGATTGGAAAAAGAATTAACCCGGCTTTCTTCTCCTTTTACCGGTTCTATCTCACCGGTTTCTATCATTCTTTCTGCGGGCCATGGAAAACGGATTAAAAGCAACAGGTCTAAAATGCTTCATAAGATATGGGGTGTTCCCACTGTTGCGCGGGTTTGTAAGGCTGCCATTGAAGGGCTCCAGAGTTCGGACCAGGTCGTTATTGTGGGAATAAAGGCCGCCGAAGTTGCCGAATGCCTTGGTCAAAAGAAGGGCCGAAAATTCATTTTTCAAGAGGAACAAAAGGGAACGGGGCATGCCGTCAAGGTTGCCATAGACAGCCTCAATAAAACGTCCTTTGACCGGGATTTTTTCATCTTCCCGGGTGACATGGGACTGTTAAATACGGAAACAATTAAAAGGTTCATGGAAGACTTTAAACGCAGCAAGGCGGACATGCTGGTGCTCATCGGCCTTTATACCGGTCATCCCGATCAAAATTATTATGGACGTATCGTGCGGGTTCCGGCCCATGATGTGGATGGCAGGGATTCAGGAGACGACAAGGGGAGAATCATACAAATATTGGAGCATAAGGATATCCTGGCCCTGAATCCCGATGCAAAGTATATTATTGATTTTAAAAACCGGAAATACGGATTTTCCAGGAAGGAACTCCTGGAAATAAAGGAATTCGGAACATCGGTTTACGCGTACAAGGGGAAATATTTAAGGGAATATATTGATAAGATTGGATTCGACAATGCCCAGGGGGAAATGTACCTGACTGACCTCATCTATTTATTCAACAAGGCCGGGTTAACCGTGGAGGGCGCGGTTGTAGGAGAAATAGAATCCGTCATCGGCTTTAATGACAAGGCGGTTCTACACCAGATGCAGGGAATAGCCAGGGAACGCGTGTACAACAAGCTGAATAAAATCATCTCCATCAGGGACAAACATAACTTTTTTATAGCGGATGAAGTTGTCGAACATATTCTGGAAATGGACAAGGCTGATTCCCCGCTTGACATCAGGATCGGTGAAGGGGTTTATCTTGGCCCGGGCGTAAGGCTTAATAAAGGGGTTGAGATTGAAAAGAATGCCAACCTTACGGGTAATATCATCCTGGGAGCCAATGTATTGATCGGGGAATCCGTTTACATGAGTACGTATGAACACCAGAAAATATTGATTGGAGAGCATTCCGAGGTGCTTCAACAGGATATTCTCAAGGGGAATATCACTATCGGGAACGACACGCGGATAGAAACGCCGGTCAGGATAACAGGCAGTGAAACGGACCCCACATACATCGGAAATAACGTACGCATCAAGGGTTCCTCCTATATATATGGATGCATCATCGAAGATAATACCCAGATTGTCAATTCGGTTTTACTGAAAAAGAAAATCAAGCACAAGAAAGATAAGGAAGGCAAAACGATTATTGTAAGCAACATATTCCCTGACCCCACGGGAAGGGAATGCGTTGAACATATTGAATAATAAAATCCGCTTTTAGCCTTTTACAGACCCGGCGAGTAATCCCCGTATAAAGAATTTACCCAGTAAAAGATAAATCAACAATGTCGGCAACGCGGCAATCAATGCCCCCGCCATCTGCACGTTCCATTCCACTATCTGGCTTCCGGCCAGGTTTTGAAGGGCTACGGTGATGGGCTGGTACATCGGGTTCTGGGTGATCGTGACGGCAAAAAGGAACTCGTTCCAGATATTGGTGAACTGCCAGATAATGACAACGGCGAATGCCGGCATTGAAATGGGAAAAATTATCTTGGAGTAAATTTGCATGATTCCCAATCCGTCCATTTGGGCAGCTTCCAAAAGGCTGTCGGGTACGTCGGTATAATAATTCCTGAAAATGAGGGTGGTGATGGGCAACCCGTAGACAATGTGGACAAACATCAGCCCGCCCAGGTTCCCGTAAAGACGGATTGCACTCAGGAACTGGACAAGCGGAATCAGGATACTCTGGTATGGGATGAACATACCGAAAAGCATGAGAATGAAGATTATATTGGCCCCCTTGAATTTCCATTTGGAAAGCATGTACCCGTTCAGCGAACCGAGCATGGATGAAATGAGCGCGGCCGGAACGGTCAGTATTACTGAATTAAAGAGGTTTGGCAGCAGCTTCTCCAGTGCCGTACCGAAACCTTCCAGAGTAAATGACTGCGGCAGGGCCCACATGTTCTGGAGATTCACTTCCTTGAAACTCTTAAGACCGGTGTTCAGCAATACGTAAATGGGCAGCAGGAAGAAAGAGGCGAATATAACGAGTACGAGGTATTTAAGACTTAAAGTGAGTGCTTTGTTCCAGTTTGTTTTTTTTATTGCTTCCATGCTGTCAATTCTTTTCTTTTCTAAGTGTGTTATAGAGATACGGACCTATTACCAAGGCCACCATCACCAGCATGACCATCGCGATACTGGCCCCCTCGGCATAATGATTGCCGCGGAAGGTGGTCTCGAACATGAATATGCCCGGAACATCGGTGGCAAATGCCGGTCCGGCACCGGTCATCGTGTAAACCAGGTCAAATATTTTGAGTGAGATGTGCCCGAGTACGATCAATGCGGAAAGGATGATCGGTTTCAAAAGAGGTACGATGACGCGGAAAAATGTCTGGGTGCCATTGGCCCCGTCAATCTGAACCGCCTCGAGTATTTCCTCGGGTATCCCTCTTAAACCCGCTAAAATCATGGCCATCGTGTACCCGGATAACTGCCAGGAACTGGCTATGATAACGGGAATAAGCGCCACGTGGAAACCGAGAAACTGGCTGGGGTCCGTATACCATCCCCAGCCCTGGAACGCGGGAATCAGCATTTTGACCAGCGCGTTGATGCCCATCCTCGGGCTGAAAATCCATCGCCAGACCACACCGGTTACGACAAAAGAAATGGCCATGGGAAAGAGAAAAAGGGTTTTGAAAAACCCGGCGCCCTTCACAAGCCTGTCGATGAGCAGTGCCAGGACAAACCCGATTACAATACTGAGGATAATAAAAAACAGTGTAAAGAAAAATGTGTTCCAGAGGTCGTTTTGAAACCGGACATTCTGAAACAGGCTTTCATAATTGGCAAACCCCACAAAGGTGAAATCAGGAACGATCCCATCCCACTTGGAAAGGGATGTGATTACGGACCAGATAATGAAACCGTACACAAAGATGCAGAGAAGAATAAACGACGGAATAACGATGCTCATGCTGATTATTGTTTCTTTTTTTGTCCGGATCATGGGAACTCCTGAATAAGAAGGACTGACCGCCTTGTACCGGCGGTCAGTCCCGGTAATCGATTTATTATAAGCTGATATTTAAGCTTATTTTACATGTTTGTATAACCGGCTGCAGCGGCTACGAATCCGGCAGCGGCCTTGTCAACGTCCTTTTCCGTGACGAAAACCGTCATCACGTCATTAATTTTCGTGACCCAGCCTTCAGCGGCTGCGGCACCGTGTGCGCAACTCGGAACGATATCGTTGTTAGAGAAATCCGCCATGGCGCTTTGGAGATAGGCGTCATAAAGACTCTTGTCTCCGTCGATTCTTGACGGGATGGAACCTTTCTTCGGATTGAAGGCATCCTGTCCTTCTTTTGAGGCACAGAGTGCGAGCCATTTGATGGCCTGATCCCTGTGCGGGGCGCCTTTCGGCAGACCGAAGGAGTCTGAAAGCATAATGAAAGTACCGGCTGTTCCCGGAGAAGGAGCCCAGCCGAATTCCTTGAGCGGCGTCAGGCCTTTTGATTTGAAGTAACCTTCGGCCCAGTCACCCATGATTGTCATGGCGCATGTTCCATCAATTACGTACTGCGCGGCGGCATCCCAGCTTAACGCGGCATGGTCGTCGTTGACGTAATCAAGCATTTTTACGAAATTGCCCAGAGCTTCCTTTGTTTTCGCGCCGTCCCATGCGGTTGCGCCGGTCCAGAGACCCTTATAGCCTTCCGGTCCCAATGTTCCCAGAAGAACGCTTTCCAGGAGGTGGGTTGCGGCCCAGATTCCATTGTCTCCCAGTGCAAGGGGAGTAATGCCGACAGCCTTGAGTTGATCGGCTATAGCAAAGAAATCGGCAATTGAACCGGGGGGAGTGAGGCCGTTCTTGGTAAAGATATCTTTGTTGAACCAGAGCACGTTTGACCTGTGGATGTTAACAGGAACGCTGTAAATTTCACCCTTGTAGGAAATAATGTCAATGACACCCTTGGGATAGCTGTTCATGTAATTATTGTCTTTGAAAATGAAAGTAATGGGTTCCATTTTATCGGCAACGACCCATGTATCAATGAGTTCGTGGCCGGCATGAACCTGGAAAGAATCCGGTGGCTGGTTGCCCTGCATGCGGCTTGCCAGAACAGCTTTTGCATTGGAACCCGCACCGCCTGCAACCGTTGCATTGATGACTTCAACATCCGGATTATTTGCCTTGAAAATATCAAGCATTGCGTTGAGACCATCCGCTTCGCCGCCAGCTGTCCACCAGCTGAAAATTTCAAGCTTTTTTTCCTGCTGGGAGCAGCCGAAACTCACTAGAAGAGCGATAGCGATAAGTAAGCCAAAAAATTTTTTCATAGTAACCTCCTGTTTTGATAAATCCTGGCAAAAAAGCCAAGCTCTTTGGATTATTAATCCTATCAACTATAAATTTCTTTTTCCTGTTGATCAATAAAATAAAAAAAAAAAAATTGATTTTCGGGAAAAAAATGCAGCATTTACTTGTTTTTATTAGCATAATGCGATTTTTTTATGAATGTAATCCGTAGAAAAAATTTTGTATTAATTGTATTCTGTTTTTTATATTATGGAAAACCCTAATATTTGTCTGGCCCTGACAGGCGAGACTTTGAAAAAAAATGAGGAAACGGCGCGGAAGTATTCCGGATATGTTGACATATTTGAACTGCGTGCCGATTTTTTAAATCACTCGGAATTGCCTTTGATCGCTGAATTTACAGGTATGGTTGATAAAAAGGTAATTCTGACTGTCCGGCGTGAAAGAGACGGGGGTAAATACCGAGAATCCGAGGCATCGCGTGTGAACCTGATCAAGGCGGCTCTTTCCGGTAAATTCGATTTTGTCGATGTGGAAGAGGATTTAAGGGATCGGGAATATGAAAAATTGATTACGTCATCAGGAGCCGTTGTTATACGCAGTTTTCATGATTTTGACAATGTGCCCGAAAACCTTGTATCCCGTATGCGGAAAATGGCCGTTTCGGGAAAGGAAATCGTCAAAGCCGCTGTTATGCCAAAATCCACGGCAGACCTTTTATCCGTATTCAAGGCTGCAGGCGAATTAAAGGATTTAAAAAAGATACTTATCGGTATGGGTGATTATGGGTTCTCCACCCGTGTCCTGGCATCGCGACTGGGGTCTTTCCTGACTTATACATCCGCGCTAAATGAGCATCAGGCGGCGCCCGGGCATATTGATCCGGAGACCATGGAGGAAGTTTACCGTTTTTCGGCCATTGATGAATCGACCCGGTTATTCGGGATTATCGGCAATCCCATCGGTCATACGTTATCGCCGAAAATCCATAATCCCGCTTACAGGAAGCTGAATATGAATGCTGTTTATGTTCCTTTCAAGGTGGATGACGTCAAGGCCTTCTTTGAACTGGCGGACCTGCTGCAGGTCCAGGGATTCTCGGTTACCATCCCCCATAAAGGGAATGTCATTCCCTTTTTAAGGAAGAAAGACCCGGCCACGGAAAAAACCGGCGCATGCAACACGGTAGTCAGGACGGCGGAAGGGTGGCAAGGGCATAACACGGATGTAGACGGTTTTCTGTACCCGCTTGTCAGGCATTATAAGGGAAGCTTCCCCCGGGGAATAAAAGTGACCGTTATAGGGGCAGGTGGAGCAGCCCGGGCCGTTGTGCATGCCCTTGCGGAATCCGGCTGCAGCGTTCTCATTCTCAATAGAACGGCGTCAAAGGCCGAAAAGCTTGCTGAAAATTTTGGCTGTAAATGGGCTTCTCTTGACAGTGAAGGACTGAAGATGATGGAAGATTTTTCCGAATTGATAGTGCAGACTACGAATGCCGGAATGGAACCAGATACAACCCTGGACCCGCTTGAAGGTTATTCTTTCAAAGGAAACGAAATTGTTTATGAAATTATTTATAAACCATTGATTACCCGGTTTTTGTCCCGGGCCCGTGAAAAGGGCTGCACCGTTATTACCGGTGACAAAATGCTCTTGGCCCAGGCATGGCGGCAGTTTAAACTGTTTACCGGGCACGAGTATCCTGAAAATATATAAATCCCGAATATGATAAAGTATTTTTCAAACCACCGATATAATTGTTGTTTAAATTCTGTCTGAGGCAGTCTTCTAATTTGAATTGTATTTATTCAGCAATATGTGAAATAAAAAAACAAATATAAGCTTAATAAATAAACTGAATAGTAACCTTGATTTTTAAAATAGAAGTTATAAAATGAATTTATATGTATGCATCAAGAAATATTATACGGTTTGCTTTGTTGAGCATCGCGATTTTATTAGTCTCGACAAAGACACCGGCACAAAAATCCATCGCCGGACTGTTTCACAATGAATTCCCGGAAATTATATCGGAAAAAATAGAAAATGGTTACTTAATGGATGTAGCCGTTACCCGGGATAAAGTCTACCTGCTTATTCAGGGTTCAAAGGGGAATGAAGATGTTATTCTCAAAATGAATAAAAAAACGGGTGAAAAAAAGTCAAAGATCAAAACAGGCAATCTCAATGCCACTGCTATTATATCTGAAAATGACTGTCTCTGGGTCATTAGCAGGAGCAATAAATATTTTTTAAGACAATTCAGTCAAGACGGCGAGTTATTGCATACGATCGCTGTTTCCTCCAGGCCTGAAGGTAAACTCTATGGATTGGCGTATGTTACCGGCAATTTTTATTTTTCTTTAACAAATGGTGAGCAATCCACGATTTGGCGATTTACGTTGAAGACGTCTCTCTTTAATAAATTATTTACAGTGAGAGGAAAAATTTATTCTTTAACGGCGCTAAAAGGTAAACTGTATTGCTACCTTCAAGCGTTTGATGTGTATGCGGAGGACTGGCTGCTTGTGCATTCCTTTTCTGATGACTCGCGGGACAAATACCATTACATTCCCGTGGTGGCCTGGGGAATGGACACGGATGGGATTAATCTTTATGTTATGAGAAGAAACGGAAGCCGCGCCAAAATATACCCCTTCGCTGTTCTTGAAGAGGAAAAGGTCGTTCTTGGAAATCCTATAATCAAACATATTGACACGACATATTCCTTTTGTAATGAAAATAAAAATCCCTATACAATGAAATTATGGGTACCTTATCCCCAGTCGCGGCCTTTCCATGATGTAAAAAACGTTGTTTATGACAACGGAGTTGGCAATGACAATAAAACGAAAGTAATCATGACGGATCGATTTGGCAACAATTGGGTGATGTTCAACTGGGAAAGATTAACAGGTGGTGCCTCCGTCACGATAAGCACTGATGTCTGTATGGCGGATGTTTCCTATACGATCGACGCCGGTTATGAATTTTCCGGCCAGGATGTAAGCCCGGAAATTAATACCCTCTACACAAGCGAAACGTACAGTTTCGATTATTCAGATCCGGCCATTCAAAAGGCGGCTGAAGATATTCCCTTGAAGTCGAAATATATTGAACAGGTCCTGGCAGTCCATCATTACGTCAACAATTTACTTACCATTAATGGGCCTTCGGGTCCGGAGAGCCGGGCGAGCCTGTTCGTAAAGAAGGGAGAGGGCCGCTGTTATGCCCACACGGTTGTCTTTGCCGCCATCGCCCGTAAAATGGGCATCCCTGCCAGGGCTGTCGGCGGTTTGTCCTTTGATAAGGGGACTGCCGGCGAACACACGTGGAACCAGGTGTTTTTTCCCGGACAGGGTTGGATTGATATTGATGTTCAGCTTGATGATACGGATAACAAAGGTGAATATCAATATGATGATTTTGCTTATAGAAGCACGAACTGGTGGATTACATTCATCGGCAATTATGATGAGTTTGACAATGAAACCTGCTTCAGCCAGCGCGGGTGGTATAGGGGTTATTCCTGGAAAAGCCTCGACAGGAAAAAGAAAGCTGAAATCACCGGTGTCAATATAACGGTAAATTCGGAAAATTTACCGGGTTGGTGATTTTTTACTATCGGTATATCCTGTTTCCATTCCTTCCTCGTAACGCGTGTCGGCGTATCTCATCGTTCGCGGCGGCAGGATCAGGCAGCCGATCCCCGATAACACCCCGACGCCGGTTCCGATGAAAAAAGGATCTGTTTCGGTAAAAGCCGCAATAAAATAACAGGGTGTCCCGACAATAAGAATGACGAAGAATACCTTGCCCATGCCGGCCACAATATTCAAATTGTTTTTTACGGCCTGCATGGGGTGTGTCCAGTCGAGGACGGGTTTTTTAAGGTCTCCCCGGATCTGGATGAAAAATGAAAATACCAAAAACAGGCAGCCGCCGGGGATGATGTACAGGAGTGATTCTGCCGGTGCCTGCAGTAAAAATACCATGATGACCGCATTGACCGTATAAACGGGAAAATAAAGAATAATCTGAGACAGGAGTTTGGCTGTTACGTGTGTTCTGCCGGGTATGGGCAACACGGCGCTCAATGCAAATGATTTTCCTTCTCGGGAGATGCTGCAGGAAGCGAAACTGTTCATGCTCGTAATGAGGGTTACGGCGGCGAAGACTACCAGGCCGGCATTACGGCCGAACGCCAGCTGCCGGGCAATTAGTTCGAGCGCCTCTTTCGGGATGGCAAACGCGTAAATGACAATCAGGAGGGGCAGGATAAGCATCTCGCCCGCCGTCTGGAATATAAACGTGGAATTGGAAAAAAGAACTGCGTATTCTTTTTTCAACAGGGCGGACAGCGGTTTTGTCCGGTGCTGTAATCCCTTTGATTTTGCGGCCGCCGTTCTTGTCCTATGGCTTTCACTCCTTCTGCCCAGGTCGTTGAAAAACCGGAAACCCGTTACACCGACTGCCAGAACGGCGGATGCCAGGCCAACCAGCACCGACGGAATGAGGAACGGGATACCCCCGGCGAGGAAGGACCTGGCCGGCCAGCGAATCAGGAAAAATGTGTTCATGAGTTTTTCAAACATGCCCCGGATTACCGACAGGGTGTCGGCGCTTTTCATTGCGTGGGGATCGGCGATTGACCGTGTGACAGATAGCTGTATGATTATGATCATGGCAATGGCAAAAAACATGCCGGCCACTTCAAGGGCCGTTTTATGCCGGCTTACATTGATGATCCTGACAAGCAGGACAACAAAGAACAGGCCCATGGATGCGGGAAAAAGGAAGCCCGTAAGCAGGTGGACGCCGCCCGACAGGAACAGGTCCGCACTGGAAACGCTGTTCCTGGCAAAGGTAAAGACAGCGGTTGCCAGGAACAGGGCATTGATCAGAAATACGGGAAGGCACACGCGGATAAACCGGGAGCACGTGATTTCGTGCGCGGAGAAAGGCAGGAAAGCAAGGAACCGGGAGTCTTTCGCGTAATAAAAAAGGGAAAGCGACAGTGGAACGGTTGTAAGGAAAACAAAGATCCAGCTTCCCGACACGGCGTAAAAAAAGAGAAGTTCGGGGTGACCCGTCTGCTCTCCTATATAGAATAAATTTTCGTAAATCGACAGAAGGTAAAAGACAGCAAGTCCCGCCAGCAGGAGTATGCCGGCAACGGCAAACGGCAGCACCCAGAGAAGGTCCCTTTCCCTGAGCTGCCTGAAACCGTACTTCGTGAATAACGCGCTCCCCTGAAGGGAAGCCTTAACCAGCAGGAATGTCCGCTTCATTGGTCATCTCCAGAAAAATCTGTTCCAGGGAAGAATTTGTCTTGCCCGGAGAATTTTTTAATTCCCCGGGGGGGGCGGCCGCAATCAATTCGCCCCTGTTGATGATACCCACCCTGTCGCAGAGATGCTCCGCCACTTCCATGACATGGGTTGAAAAAAAGACTGTCTTGCCTTCGCGGCAGTAGTTTCTCATTTTTTCCTTCAGGTTGAACGCCGCCTTTGGGTCGAGTCCGACAATCGGTTCATCCAGTATGAGGATTTCCGGCGAATGGAGCATGGCTGCGATCAGGGCCGTTTTTTGCTGAATGCCGTGGGAATACGAACTTATGGGGTCGGGAAGTGCAGCGGTTAACTCGAAAAGTTCCGCCAGTTCGTCGATGCGTTTTCTACCGCTCAGTTCGACATTATACACATCGGCTATAAAGGTAAGGAATTTGTATCCCGTCATATTATCATAGAAAAGAGGTTCATCCGGTACATAACCAATAATGGATTTTGCCTTTATCCGTTGTTTCAGGGCGTCGATATTGTTTAGAACAATCCCGCCGTTGTCCGGTTTAAGCAGTCCGACGATCATTTTAATCGTCGTTGTTTTTCCCGCGCCATTAGGTCCGAGAAATCCGAAAAGCTCTCCCTTTTTCACCTCGAGCTTCAGGTTTTTAACCGCTTCTACCCTTGTTTTTCCCTTCCCATAGGTTTTGGATACATTCTTCAGGCTTATCATCCTTTTTCTCCCTTAATTAGAAAAGTATATAATGGGATAAGGCTGCGACTCAAGGGGCTGATGCCGCCGGGCGCGGTTTAAAATACGGATTAATAGCATCGGTCGGTTGGTAATTGGTCTTTCGCTTCATTTTTTTCCAATGTAATTTGAAAGCTTTCTATTAATAGCCGTAAAAATTAGCATAATGAAAAATAATACCAATGCAACAGCACAACCCCTGTCAAACCTTCTCAGTTTCTGCATGAGCCAGATTATATAGGCAGTGAGGGGACGTCCCAGCCAGTCGGGTCCGCCCTGGATGGAAAGCATAATCCCGCCGGATAGAATATACGGCTCATCGAAGATTTGCATTCCACTTACAATGCTTAAGGTTACGGTGAAGAAAATGGCGGGGAGCATATACGGCAGGGTTATATAGAAGTGTTTGAAAAATGTGGATGCTCCATCCAAATCCGCAGCCTCGTATAAATCAAGCGGAATTGAACTCAAAGCCGCCAGATAAAGCAATAAATTCCAGCCGACATTTCTCCAAATGATAGTCAGTGACATTGTAAGCAGGAAGGGGGCCGGATATTGCGTGAACTTGGGTATTATCGGTAAATTGAACAGAGAGAGCAGATAATTGATCGCCCCCGATTGATAAGCGAACATTTCCGAAAAAATCAGGGCGGCGGTAATGGCACTCATGACGTACGGCATAAAGAAAACCATTCGGAATATCTTTTGCCCTTTAATATTGCCATTGAGAACCAAAGCCAAAGGGATTGCAATAAGATGCTGCGGCAACACCCCGAAAAGAAAGATCATCAGCGAGGCATTGGCTGCTTTGACAAAATATGTATCTTCGGTCAGCAGGAAGATATAATTTTCAAAGCCTAAAAATTCAAAATCCTTGCCGCCGCTCCATTTGAAAAATGACAGTGCCAGGGAAATGACCAATGGCAGAATATTGAAAATGAAAAATACGATCATGATGGGTATGAATAGAAAAAAGCCATGGTTTGCGAATCTTCGCTTAATGATGGTTATCATGGGGCCGCTCCTTATTTGATGCTTCCGGCTACTATGTTCTTGATAATCTGTTTGGAAGCTATTAGAAAAACAATTAAAATAGGCAGTTGTGTAAATAAATTTGCCGTCATCAATTCGCTGTAGGTTCCGGAACTGATTGTATTATACAGTGCCGACTGGAGGAAAATGGGAATGGTGAAGGCTTCCTTGATCGAAAGCATCACAAGCGCCGTCATGTAATCATTCCATGTGCCGATGAAAATAAGCGTTCCAAGGACGGCGATAGCCGCCCTTTGAACGGGGAACACCACAAAAAAAATAAACTGTATCTGGTTCATGCCGTCTATTTTACCGGCATCCATCAACTCGTCGGGAAGTCCGAATTCAATATATTGTTTCATCAGGAATATTCCCAGAGGACTTGTCATGGCAATAAATATGAAGGGAAGATAAGTGTTGATCCATTTCACGGCTATCATCATGTGATACAGCGGTATCAGCTTGACGAATGTTGGAACCATCATTGTTGCGATCACCAGGCCAAACAGTAAATTCCTGAATTTAAATTTGATCTTCGCAAAAAAGAAACCCGCGATCGTACAACAAACGATACTGGCTGTGGCTGATAGAATGGCAATCATTGCGCTGTTGAAAATGGATCTAAGGAACAGACTCGCCTGGATCAACCGCAGGAAATTATCCACGAAAAGTGTCCCATAAACAATGGGTGATGACTCGCGGTAATCCTCGTGGACGTTCTTTGTTGCATACACGGTCATCATGTAAACCGGAAAAAGGAAAATGAGTGAAAAGACGATTAAAAGAATGTATGTTACTATTCTGTAAAGAATTTTTTTCATTGTACCCTCTCAGTAAAAGTGATGGGGAAACGGTATCCGCCTGATATAAATTATAGAAATAATCCGAATTCATGCAAGGATTTTCCCGTGAAGGGAATGTAATCCCGAAGTGGAGATAAAAGGCCGGGTTTGAAGGAACCTGTACTTTGTTTTATCCGGGTTTGTCGCGATATTCTCCGGGTGTCCGGCCCGTGTCTTTCTTAAAGAGCTGGGTAAAATACTTCACATTGTCATACCCTACCATGGTTGCTATTTCGGAAATTTTCAGCAGAGGATTCTTAAGCAGGGTTCTTGCCTTGCCCATGCGAAGGGACTGAAGGTATGCGGAGAAACCTTGTGTTTCAAGCGCGAAAACATACTGCCTCCTGGTATTATTCAACATTGCGTATCACGAAATGTCAGATGTGTCGGAAATATTACCTCTGTTCGTTTTGTTTTTTAAAAACTTACGCCGCCGCATTCGGAAAAGGTGGGAACCGCCATTTTGCGGAAGAAAACAACGAAGATTCGCCTAATGCACCATACGCAATTGCCACGTTCATCTGGTTCTCCTTTTCGGGATTCTGCTTGTTTTTCGACGCTGTGCCAACCGGCAGCCGGGACCGATATGATTTGCCGGAAAAAGTGAATCAAGCGGGATTTAGAGAAAAAAAAAGACATCCTGAATCATAAAAGCCATTTCCTGACTTTTGAAATCCTGGATGTCATTCCTGCTGGATTCAATCCATTCGGAATAAATCCCACAAAATCATAATTATTACAACGAATTATTACTTTGTCGCGGTAAAGTTGCCGGTTCCCCAACCGTCGTATAGCGTACCATTAGTGCTGCTATCATACGGTGTATATGTACCCGTAATGGTACTTCCACTGATCGTACCTGTAAGCTGGAAACTGTCGCCAGTTGTATCCGTCACTCGATTCATTATAAATCCGGCCGTATTCAAATCAGCCACATACATCCCGCCCACGGTATAGTCATTGCCTCCGATATTCACGGTGCCCTGATATACCTGGATGGTATAGACCATTACCATGTCTCCTATGTATGATAAGGTCACTGTAAAGTCCGGACCGGAGCCTGACGTGCAATCCACTGTCCACGTTCCGTTCATGGGACGGGGCGGCTCCAGTGGCGGACAGGCCGTCATTGTCAGAAATACAAACGCGCACACAATAACAAAAACAACAATTCTGATTACATTCCAAAATTTTTTCATCATTGACCTCCTAAATTGATAGGTTAAATTATAATGGAAATTATAATTTTTTCAATATCATAAATATAGCACAATTTTTTTTTGCACCGGTTTTTATATATTACCAACCAGTTAATAATTTTCCTACAAGACCTAATCTCCCTTGAGTAATTCCCGCTGTCCCCTAAATCCA
>JAFGKU010000237.1 GCA_016928415.1 Spirochaetales bacterium | reverse complement strand
GTGGGTACCGGGGTACCGGCACCGCCGCCGTAGCTGACGTTCAATACAAAACCGGTTGGATTTGTCTGGTATATGTATTGACTGGAGGGAACGTTTGAAATGCTTAAGTTGGTGATGGTGACGTTTCCGTTGTTGCCGTAGGTCATTACGGCGAAACTCTCTATGGGTACGGTAAAGCAGGAAGATGTGACACCCGAAGTCCCCACGCCATTAATGGTCAGGCCGTTAAAGACGACATTGGTTACGGAACTGTTGCTGCCTAGCTGCACGCCATGCCTTTGGGCATTGATAATTGTATTGTTTTCAAAAAGAAGACCTTGAATGGGTGCGTTCGTTGCATTTATTTCTATAGCGCCGCGAGAACAGCCAAACCAGTCGCTGGCCGTACCGACATTGGTTAAGGTGTTGTTATAAACCCTGATCTGCGAGGTACTTTCAAAATGATATCCCGGGAAATCGGTGGTAAAACGTATACCGGAAGAGCGGTTTCCATTCCGGATCGTGTTGCCGAACACCTGGTGTCCGTTTCCTCCGAAAATGGCAATTCCTCCGGCCCTTTGATTATTCTCAATCGTATTGTAACTGATGATGTTATTGACCTCCATGGGGGCCCCGTATTCATTGTTGGGCCACAGGGCTATGGCGTCATCCAGGTTACCGCTTAAATAATTGTTTGTAATCGTGCAGTTGGAGGTGCCCTGGCAGAGATTGATGCCGTCTGCATAGTTGTCAATGATCCGGCAATTTGAAATGGTCATGTTCTGAGTGACCTGAAGCGGTGAACTATACCCACCGATCCACATACCGCATTCGCAGTGATGTATCTCCAAATCATGGATACGGGAATTATTCCCGTAAGTCCCCATGATTCCCTTACCGGGGAAACCATCACGCGTATTGTTTGCCGAATCGATGTAAAAATGTGCTATTTCCACGTCACTGGTAACGGCCAGGATACCGGTGTTCATACTGCCCTGATTCATGAAGTAAAGCTTTGTGCTGCCCATACCGGCACCGATAATGTCGATGCTGTTCCTGTTTATCTGCCAGCACGTGCTTAAATGGAATGTCCCTGCCGGGATGTAAACGCCCACGGATGCGGCGGCATACGCGGCATTAAACGCGGCCAGGTCATCCTGTCCGTCATTGGCAACGGCGCCGTACGAAGTAACACTCGTAAAACCCGCCGGCTGCGCCGCCAGCAGTCCCGGCAATAATGTCATGATAAATAACATGAATAAACAGCATGTTATTTTTTTTCTTGGAACTTTTTGCATTAAAACCCTCCTTTGGTTAAATAATTAAAAATTAGTTTTTGGTTTTAGCGGTTTAGAAATCCTCCCCTCCTTTCATTATTCTCTCTTGACGGCCGCCCGTCAGGGCAACCTCGTTTCCCGTAAAAAACTTCTATACTCTTGTATGTTCGCATGGTTTTTTAAAATCCGAAACGTGAAAAAATAATACAAGTGCGATTTTTACATGGAATTGAATGAGACTTTTTGATACTGGTTCTACTTTGTTATTTGACCATTCATGGATTGCGGCATTTTTCAGGGTTTTATTAAATATTTTAAAGGATTTACGTGTTTGCGGGTAACTTCCGCCTTCATTGTTGTGTGTGTGCCTGTCAATTTATGTTTTTACATCACGGCAACCGCCGCCCGGCAGCCTCTTTCATGGCAGCCGGGCGGTAATCCGCCGTTTATGGAAATCCGGTATGATTCACTGGTGTGAGGTTGGATGAGATGTTGTCATCGGAATCTCTCCCCTTATCATCCGGGTTATATCACCGGACAGTCTTAAGTAAAAATCGGCTGAACAGGCAACCCCGTCCGCATCTAATGTGAGGAAATACTGGTTATTCGGGATCATGGAGCTGTTTTCCGCTGCCTTGGCGATGGCCGTGGCTTCGTCATATTCATCAAACATGGCAATGTACGCCGCATTGATCCCCAGGCTTTTAATATTATAAGCCTGCCGCCACATGAAATCGCCGTGCTGCCTGGGTATCTGGTTCCGCGAGCCGCCGTTCCAGTTGGACCAGGCAAAACCCGCGAACATGACGGGCTGATACGCGATGCCGTACGTATTGCAGTATTCCAGGTCCGGAATGAGCTGGTTGTTCTTAAAATTGTCCGCTCCCGCCTGGTCACCGAACCTGCCAACGCTCCAGGGAGAAATCATATCGTATGCCCTGTACACATTTTCAAACCCCGGTTTCGAATCGTCTGAACTGGTACGCCAATGCGTGGGTACGCCGCCTATCACGTAACAGCCCTGCGACTTGAACCAGTTGACAAGGTTCAATGAGGATGTTGCGTCCCCAGGGCGGTCTGTGAATCCCAGGCCCCATATGCAGACAACTGGTTTTCCATCCTGCTTCGCGTAGGCAGATGAAGAGGTCAGATTCAAGGTTCCTGTTATGGTATTCGTCCAGTCCGACTGCAGGACGGAATTAAAATCGGCACCCATGCCGGAAACATCGTACATAATATAGAATTTACGCCCGTATGTCTGGGCGGCATTCCGTACCTTTGTCCCGACGCTGTCCCGGTGAGCCTTGAATACGGAATCGGCAAGTTCGGAACCAAACCGCTGAAGGGCCGCGCCGTCAATCCCATAGGTCTGCATCCATTCAAAATGTTTGTTTACCGTTTGTTCCGAGTAGGAGGAAAATAGCCTGGCAGGTTGGCCATTGTTCAGGCTCCCAAGGTTTGTCTGGTACAAATTCGTGTACTCCCTCACATCGGGGTACAATTCGAATTTAACCGCTCCCGGAGCCGGTGCCCCGGCATTGGATTGATACGTCCCGTTCGACCAATGGAACCAGCGGTCAACGGGGGAGCCGTCACCGTAGCAGGTAAACCAGCCCTGGTAACCCGCGTACACCTTGTTGAATATATCCCCACTTCCCGCCTGCACGGTTGGAGTCGGCGTCGGGGTCGATGTGTTTGTTGCATTGAACAGGATGTAGTTGATGTTAAAATCCCCACCATTCACCATTTCCAGCCTCAGTATCCTGTTTGTACCGCCTGCCAGGGTTACGTTGTTAAGAACGGAATCGGTATAACTCTGCCAGTTTCCGGTTGAACCGACAGAAAACGTTCCCAACACGGCCCCATCCAGAAGAATTCGCAGGTCGCCTATTGTCCCAGATCCAGCCGAGGCGACACGGACCGTAATATTATACGTACCGGCCGTCACATTCACCGTGTATTCCAGCCATTCACCGTCAATAATCCAGCCGACGTTATAACCACCGCCCGCATCACCGCAGTTTTCCATGTCGACATCTTCACTGCGGAACGCTCCGCCCGTGTTGCCGCCCGTCGTATCATGGTAGGCGATTCCTTCTCCGCCGGTGTCGTACCGCTCCGCCTCAATCCTTGCGCCATTGCTTATGGCTGCAGCTGTTCCGCCGTAAGGTTGTTGACCGGTAACCGGCGTGGGAGTATTTGCAGGCGGGGTCGGCGTACTTGATCGTGTTGGCGTGGAAGTGGCTGTCCGGATAGCAGTCGGTGTCGCCGTGCTGCCGCCGGTGGTTCCGTACAGTTCCCATTCCGCTATCTGGAGGATGGTGCCCGCATTATTCGACATATTCAGCCTGTAATAGGTATAAGATACGGTGTTTATAAAATTGAATCCCCTGAGCTGGAACCTGTTCGGAAAATCTTCATTACTCCGCGTGTCCAGCGTAACCCAGCTTGATCCGTTTGTTGATCCTTGCAGCGTCCAGCTAAACGGGTCCCTGTCCGGAACGTCATTGGCCGAGGTTATTGTATACCGTGTGATCACGGAAGGAACCGTATAGTAGTATTGAACCCAGCCGGAAGCGTGGAATGTGAGGTATTTTGAGGAAGACAGGTTGTCGATAAGTTTTGAGATATCTTCGCCGGTCGGTGAATCGTAATACTGGGCGGTAACCGTTCCGCCGGCATTTGTAATGTCCTCAAGGGTGCCGCTCACCTGCGTCGGCGTCGATGTAGCGGCCGGTGTTTGTGTCCGGGTCGGGGTCGCCGCGGCAGTCCTCGTCGGTGTGGCGGTCGATGTACGTGTCAGCGTCGATGTGGCCGCCTGGGTAGGTGTCGGTGTTGCCGTGGCGCCGGATGAGCCAAACTGGATGTAATTGACGTTAAAGTCTCCCCCGTTTACGACCTCAAGGCGAAGAATTTTCCCGTTTCCATCCGCAATGGCGATACCGTTCAGGGTGACACTCACATACGACTGCCACCCCCCAGTGAGATCAATGGGAAATGTTCCCAAAACGCTTCCGTCCAGAAGCATTCTCAGGTCGCCTACCGTTCCCGAACCGGCCGACGCGACCCGGACCGTTATCGCATATGTTCCGCCGGACGCATTGACCGTGTACTCGAGCCACTCACCTTCCCTCATCCAGCCGACATTGTAGCCGCCGCCGGAATCACCGCAGCTTTCAATATCAACATCATCACTGCGGAACGCATTGCCGCTGTTGCCTGAAGTCGTATCATGATAGGCAATACCCTCGCCTCCCGCATCATACCTTTCGGCTTCTATCCGGGAACCATTGTTTATGGAGGCAGCGGTTCCTTCGTAAGGCTGCTGCAAGGTAGAATTGGCCGGAGTGGGAGAAGGTGTCCCGGTGGGCAGGGCGGAATCGTTGAATGAAACAACGGTGATATAATCGATATTGACGCCGAGATTTCCCCCGGTGAACGTAATGGTATTACTCGTACCGGCGTTCAGCGGGACTGTCAGGCAGGAATGGCCTGAAAAATCGCTCCATCCACCTGTATACGGCGTATTGACAAAAAGGTATTCAATACCGTTTGCCGACAGGTTAACCTTTGCCCCCGTATCATTCGTGGCATAGTAGATATGCACCGTAGCCCTTCCTCCGTTACCGCCGTTAACATTATCGAACCGGCAATAGGAGCCTGACAAATTCAGGTTATGCACGCATCCGCCGGCCGATGCGCTATCGTCCGACGCGATAGTGACTCCATTGCCCAGTACGGCGTTTTCAGCCTCGTACCGGGTTACATTGGGATATGGAGTGGCCGTGGGCCCTGCCGCAGCCGGTCCCGTTTCGGTCTGTATGACTTTTTGGATGGTACCGTCACCATTAAAGTACAGACGGTCGACGCAAATGGAACGCAGCCAGTCATTATTGGAAAGGAAGCTGTTGAAATAAAAGACATACCATTGCCCCTTGTATTCCACTATTGAGCCGTGCGCGCAAAAACTGTCGGTCGGGTCCATGATGATACCGCGATATGTCCATGGCCCAAGCGGATTCGAACCGGTGGCATAGCACATCCGGTTATCCCCCGATGAATCGGAATGGTTGTCGGCATAGGTGAGATAATAAATTCCGTTTCTCTTGAACACCCAGGTTGCTTCATGGAAATCCACCAATCCCTGCATGTCCTGCATCGTCCCGTCTATTTCCATCATATTGTCAGCCAGCCGGCCGCCTTTGCAGATATTGCCGCCGCCGTAATAAAAATACGCCTGCCCGTCATCATCGATGAACACATTCGGATCGATCAAAGACTCAAGCCCGGGGATGTATCCCTGAACGGTAAATCCCCTCTCCGGCAGGGAGCTTGTGGCGATGCCCGTTTTCCATGTGGACCCCCAATCCGTTCCGCTGGGATGCGGGAAGTAATAATAATAGGTCCCGTTCCTGTAAATGCAGTCGGGCGCCCACATGAATCCGCCTTCGGGCCTGCCCCAGGGCACCTGGCTTGCCCGGAGAATTTCTCCTTCGTCCACCCACGTCACCATATCCGCCGTCGAAAAGACATGGTACCTGTCCATGAGATCACAACCCTGGTTCGGGTCAATGTCCCTTGAAGGATAAACATAAAGCCTGCCGTCGGCCCAGACTCTGGCGGAAGGATCCGCCGTGTATATGCTGTGGATGAAAGGATTTTTGGCATGGCATATTCCGTAGAATAAAATGAATGATAAAAGAAGAAAAACAAAATAATAAAATTTCTTTTTAATTAACCACATAATTTTCCCCCAATTTTAAATTATTTTATACCTGCCGTGTTAAAGGAAGGTATTCCCCCGTAAACCACTGCCGCTTAAGCGGCACTTTTCTCAGATAATTCCTTTAAACCTCCTTTCCTTGCTTGAATTGCGGAAGCGCCAGTTAATGATAATCATTCTATTTCGGTTATATTGTTGCCACAAGTTTAATTAATTAAATGAATGTTATTTATCGACACACTTCCTAACTACTTTCTTACAATATGGGGACTTTATTATTATGTGCATATAGATTTACAAAGCGAAAATTCCATGCATAAAATCGTAATTCCCGCAAAAACATTACTTGACAAAAAAAATAATCATGGATATAGTATTGCCTAAGATGAATAAAGTTTCAGGTTACAGTTTACTATCTTTCGTTGTCGCTGTTCTTGTATTAGTAGTAGTAAGGAACTCTTAAAAGTTCCGGAAGGATAGAAAACTGCAACCGTGAAACAAGGTTGATAAGCCGTTCTCCTTCTGGGGAACGGCTTTTTTTTTATAAGGCATCCTGTAACTATATAATTATCGTAGGAGGGAAAAATGAAAATTTCCGGTTCACAACTCGTAATTGAAGCTTTAAAGAAAGAGGGGGTGGAAATCATTTTCGGTTATCCCGGCGGCTCCGTAATTCCATTATTTGATACCCTGTACTCCGAACCCTCCATCCATGTCGTACTGACGCGGCACGAGCAGGCGGCTGTTCATGCGGCGGACGGTTATGCCCGTTCGACGGGTAAAACAGGGGTTTGCCTCGTTACAAGCGGTCCGGGAGCCACCAACACGGTCACAGGGCTGGCAACGGCCAATTTTGACGGCGTACCCCTTGTTGTTTTGACGGGACAGGTTTTCCGCTCCATGATTGGTAATGACGCATTTCAGGAAGCCGACATTGTAGGTATATCGCGTCCCGTCACCAAACACAATTATCTGGTCTATGACAGAAAGGATTTAGGACGAATTTTCAAGGAAGCCTTTTACATTGCCAATTCGGGAAGACCGGGACCTGTTCTGATAGATTTACCGAAAGACGTTCTTTTAGAACAGGCTGAGGATGAATACCCCGAATCGGTGCACATCCGCGGATACAATCCCACTCTGGTCGGCCACTCAAGACAAATTAAAAGGATAGCCGCAGCCATTAAAACGGCGAAAAAGCCTTTGTTTTTTATTGGCGGCGGTGTCAATGCAGCCGGTGCGGCTCCCGTCTTCACTAAAATAGTGGAAAAAACGAATATACCGGTCATCATGTCCCTGATGGGCATCGGTTCCTTCTACAGCGGCCATCCATTGAATCTCGGCATGGTCGGCATGCACGGAACATACGCGGCCAATATGGCTGTCCAGGACTGCGATCTCCTGATCGGCATCGGCACCCGTTTCGATGACAGGGTCACGGGTAAGCTTGACACCTTTGCACCCCATTCCAAAATAATCCATATCGATATCGATCCGGCCGCAATTGCACGGAACGTTCCCGTGGAAATACCGGTCGTAGGCGATGCCAAACAGATACTGGAAGAGCTTCTGCCCTTGCTGGAAGCGCCTCCCGCAAAAGAGTGGATTGCCACGGTCAAGAATTGGAAAGAAGAGCATCCCGTGACTTTCAAGGACGACTCGGAATTCCTTTCACCCGGAAAGGTTATCACTGCCATATCGGAGCAATTCCCCGACGCCATCATTGCAACCGAGGTGGGGCAGAATCAGATGTGGGCGGCCCTGTATTACAGTTATTCACGCCCGCGTACCCTCATCACGTCCGGGGGGTTGGGAACCATGGGCTACGGTTTCCCCGCCGCCATAGGCGCCCAGTTGGGCAATCCCGGCAAGAAAGTCATCGATATAGCCGGTGACGGCTCCATCCAGATGAATATCCAGGAACTGGCAACAGCCGTCCAGGAAGAACTTCCTGTCATAGTAGCCATACTGAACAATGGCTATCTGGGGATGGTACGGCAATGGCAGGAACTTTTCAATGACAAACGGTATTCTTCAACATGTTTAATGCGGAAACCAAGCTGCCCGCATCATTGCACGGGGCCGGGGAAATGGTGCCACCATTATACCGTCGATTTCGTCAAGCTTGCGGAGGCATACGGCGCTGCCGGCCTCCGCGTAACCAAACCGGATGAAATTGAACCGGCACTCAATGAAGCGGGTAAATCCACAAAATATCCCGTTTTCATAGATTTTATCATTGAGCGTGAAGCGAATGTCTGGCCAATGGTAGCCCCTGGCGCCAGCTTAAACCAGGTACTACTGGGGAAGGAGAAAGAATAAAATGCAGCACATAATATCTTTACTTGTGGAGAATCATCAAGGCGTCCTGGCAAGAATCGCCGGATTGTTTTCAGGACGCGGCTATAACCTGGAAAGCCTGACAGTCGGAGTCACCATGGACCCGACTGTATCGCGGATCACATTGGTCTGCGGAGGCGATGATGTCATCATTGAGCAGATTAAAAAACAGCTCAATAAGCTGATAGATGTTATCAAGGTTATCGACCTGACAAGCCAGCTTGCAGTTGACCGGGAACTGGCATTGGTTAAAATAAATGCAAAACCGAACCAGCGGGGTGAAATTTTCCAGGTTGCCGATGTGTTCAGGGCAAAAATACTCGATGTGGGTATGAACAATATGGTTTTAGAAATAACAGGCACCAGTTCCAAAATAAACGATGCCCTTGCCATACTCCAGCCGTACAGTATCCAGGAAGTGGCAAGAAGCGGACTGGTGGCGATGGAAAGGGGCAAAAAATTCAAATAGCATATGCCTCCTAAAATAATATATATAACGGGATTCAGGCAGCATGCCGGTAAAACCGTTACATGCCTGGGCCTGGTATCACTACTCGGTAAAATAATGAAACCAGAAAAAATAGGGTATTTAAAACCGGTCGGACAGAAAATATCCGAACTGCCCGGAGGTCTTTCCGTTGAAAACGATGCCGTTATAGTGAATGAATTCACGAATATCATAAACATGGATATAAACATCTCCTCTCCCGTGCAGCTGGCATCGGGTTTTACCAAAAAATTCCTGTCCAGCAAGGACCCTTTTCATGACAGCCTGAATCTCCAGGATAACATACTGTCTTCCATCAGGGCTCTATCCCGCAAGGAAATCATCATCGCGGAAGGTACCGGGCACCCTGGTGTAGGCGGAATCGTGGGTCTCTCCAATGCCAAGGTGGCCAACCTGATGAACGCTGAAATAATATTTCTCTCAGGCGGCGGGATCGGCAAGGCGCTTGACATGCTGGAAGTGGACTTAACGTATTTTCTTTATATGAAAAGCAGGGTCCGCGGTATTATATTCAACAAGCTCAATCCGGATAAAATCCCGAGCATCAAACAATACATAACCGAAGACCTGCTGAACAAGAGATTCCCCTCGGTCGGCGGCAGCATGAAGATATTGGGTTTTCTGCCGCAAATTGACAGTCTTTCCAATCCTTCCATGCGGGTTATCCTCGAAGAACTGGATAATGCCGAACCAATCGGAAACCCGCTGGAAAATGCATGGTCTCTCCCCTGTGACACGATAAAGATAATAACCCTGGATTCAGCCAATTTCGAGAGCAGCAGGTACTTGACAGCCGGCAGCCTTGTAATAATAGCGGGAAGCGCCAGTAACAGGATTAAAAAAATACTGGACTACAACAAACAATTAATCGGGGATGGAAGTACATTGGCCGGGATTATCCTGACATGCCTTGAAAGCCAGGAAGTAAACAGGGCCATAATAACCGAAATTCAGAAGTCCGGAATACCTGTAATAACCGTTCCGGATGATTCAGCACATACCGAAGGCTCCATTATAAAAATATTTGAAAATACGAAGCTCCAGGCATTTGACAATTTAAAATACAGCAAGATACAACAGCTTTTTGAACAACATTTTGACCTGGAAAAATTTATAGACTGCTTCAATATTAAAATATAAACCGGCTCTAAACAGCTGACAAATTTTCTTTTTATGGTTGAAAAAGTAGCAAGGACAATAGTATAATAAAATCAAATTGCTATAGGAGGTTCTTCTCATGAAAAATCTTAAAAATATTGCTCTATTAACACTTATTGGAGGACTGTCACTGATCATATTTGCCTGCGGTGAACAACAACCCGGAAAAGATGATCCCGGGACTCCCGCCCTGGTAAAGGTTGATAATGCGATTGTTTTTAAAAGCTCGGGTTCAGATGAAATCAAGGGTAACCTGAAGGCATGGATAGAGATCGGCACATATAAACAGGAGAACGATCGTATTCAGGTAAGGTCAGGGGCCGATAATGATACCATTACCGGATGGGTGAATAAATCGGATCTGTTATTTAAAGTAAGCTCTGAAACGGACGGCATTATTCTCAGAGATACTTATATCTACAGATCGGATGAACCGGCTTATAAAAACGGCAAACGGATAAGCATGGGGGAACCGATAAAATGGCTGGGATATGAATATGCGTATACAGATTCAGATAAAAAGGAAATCCTTTTGAGGAAAATAGATATTTTCGGCACCATCGGCTGGATCATTGCGTCATACATGGTAAAGGACGCACATATCGGCGTTGTATTGGCGGAAACAGATATTTATACATTACCGAGTGACAAGCCGGCTAACAAATATTCAGTAAACAAAGTATATCAATCTTATAAAAAATTCGATCTTGTTCCCGTACTTGGCGAAGAAAATGACTGGTATAAAGTGCTTTTAAAATATAAAAATAACGACTTATGGATCAAGGAAGGGAAGAAAGTGGTTTCCTTCGATTCCAGGGACATTGATCTGGCGGCCAACGCCAAATCACCCTATTATACTTCCAAGGCCATTATAGATGAAATTAACAAGGCAAAAGACGAAGGTGATCCCAATATGAAAAAAGCATATCCCGATGACACCGAACGCCAGGCCAAGCTTAAGGAAAAATTCATGAAACTGGACGGAGACGAGAAAGTAATCACCGAATTGATTAATAACGACAGTTATGCTGGATCGGCTTTCATATCCGATCTGGAGGATCATATCAAAAATATTAAACAGGCAAAAACGGAACTTGAAATCATGCTCGGTGGTGCCGGTTCCATAAGCAGCGAACTGGGAAGCGATGATTCAGCCATAGACATGGATATGGAATAATTACCGTAAGGGCGGCTTCTTTAACCTTTTTTATTTGCGCCAATCGCCTGTTGGGAGGATACTGAGATTGCCCGCGATAAATACCTGTTTTTCAGAGGTGCCCTTTGTTTAAAATATCATCGAAACTCAAAAAAAAATTAGCGCCCCTTACAAAAAAATGCATTGCCATCGGGTCCGGGAAAGGCGGCGTCGGGAAAACGACGATCGCATCTAACCTGGCCATCTATTTTGCCAGGAAAAAACTGCGGGTCGGCCTAATCGATATTGATCCCCTCTCCGATATTTCAACCTTGTTGGATTTACACGAAAGCGATGCCGTAATAAAGCAGAAAACAGCCGATTACACAAAAAGAACGTTTTTTTCCTATGTGAGCCGCGTGTTCAGCAACCTGGACCTTATTTTCCCGCTGCAAAAACTGAAGAAAAACGAAAGCATGAAGGTGCTGGTCAAGATATTCCTTTCTTTTGCAGAAACGCTATATAAAAATTACGATATTTTGATTTTCGATTTGCCGGCAGGCGTAAGGTACGATGACAATCTTGTATTTCTGAATTTCATTGAAAACCTGATTATTGTAACCAATGCGGAACCCACGGCCCATGTGGCGGCCGGTGAATATATGCGCGCGGTTATGGAATATTTCCCCGCGATGTCCATTCATTTATGGCACAATAAATACGATCCGGACCCTTCGGTCGATTTCAATCCCAGGGATGTTATAGGGAATTACAATAAAAATGTACCAAAGCAAAATAGAATTAAAGTCAAAAAAAAATATCACATCAATGATCTCGCCTTCATTCCCAAAGATACTTCCCTGGACCTGCTCGCTTCGCAGAGCAGCATCACGATCAATATTTACCGGAATATACTTGATCTTGTAAATTTTCTTCTCGAACAAAGAACCCGCGAACTGTCCCAGGAATTCAATATATCCGAAAAGACTTTTGAATTGATCCGGTTCTTTGTTAAGCGCAACGAACAAATGACCGAGTCAGAAACTACCCTTGTCCAATTAGGGAATTATATTAATTCCTTTGCCTGGAAGAAAAGAAAACCATTCCAGTTTACGGAAAAACAGAAAAAAATTTTGTCATCCTTTTTCAAGGCTATCAGAAAAGACAAGATGCGTACGTATATACTGGAACTGATAACGATGCTCGAACAAATCATACAGGAAGAAGAAAACGCCAAAAGACCTTTTTTCATCAGCTTTTTTATAAATTCCAACCATCGAATTGATAAAAAAATAGGCTTGTTGATGCTGGCCATTAATAAATCCTATTCGAAACTGTCCGTAACTTCCTGTTACATCGCGGGCCTGATGTTCTATTACTTCTGTCTTCTGAAG
Source organism: Spirochaetales bacterium (assembly GCA_016928415.1). Taxonomy (GTDB): domain Bacteria; phylum Spirochaetota; class Spirochaetia; order SZUA-6; family JAFGRV01; genus JAFGKU01. Next base: position 5,592 of record JAFGKU010000237.1, on the reverse strand, counting down.
CTTTTCCAGGCACGCACTCTTACCCAGCTTGTATCGGCACTTATTCCCCAAAGGCAGGGAATCAAAGGGAAAAAAATCAGGGACAGGAGACAACAGATTTATAACCTGGTGGCGAATAACGAAGAATACAGGAAGAAGTACTTCAGGGTCATAAAAGCCCTTTTCCCCGTTATCTCCGGACAGATCCTGAGCATAGCGAAAACACTTGAACTGGACCAACTCCTCTTTAAAACCCCGCAGAATAAACTTGACAGGCCGGTGTATTTAAAACTGTTCTCCAATTTCATACATGAAACTGTTAACAGCGGCCTGGGCGTGGTAGTGGGATTCCGGCACAGGCCCGCTGCCAGGGCTTTCCATCAATCGGCGGAAAATTTGTTATGGTTCATGAAAAATGGTAAAAGCTCTAAAAAAAGGGCCTAATGCCTGTTTGCGTTCAATACCGCACTTTCATTTTCTTTAAAATTTCATTGAATTCGATTCCACTCACCGTCTTGTCAGGTTTAAAATTAATTCCATCCATCAGGTTCATGATCTCTCGCTCCACGCAAACCAGGACCGCATTGAAAAAATAGTCCTCTACACGGACATCCGGAATAGGGCTGGCCTGCTTGTTGATGATATATTGTTTGGAGTATTGGTTCAGAATTTTATCATCTTTCTCAAGGTAAGATATGATGTGCAGTAAAAAATACGCGCAATCCTTTCTTAACAGGATTTGATCTGGATTCGATGCCGAAGCAGGTACATATCCGGTTTCCTTCAATCGTCCGAAGACAACATTGATATCCGCATTTTTATACGGCCAGACATAATCCAGGTAATCCGTGCTGCCAAGCACCAAAGTTATTAATTGTTTAAAGGTGAGGGAGTCTACTGACAGGATATCGATGTTTTCCAGGGTATTGGGGGGATTGGAAATGAATTGATAGGATAAATCCCTTTTCTTCTGGTAATACTTCCGGTAATTGGGATGCAGGACATTCAAGCCTTCGTCAAAAGAAGCGGTGGCCTTGTTGAATAATCCCAGGTCATAATACAATTCGGCGAGGTAAATTTGAAGAAGGGCCTTGTTGGAGGCTGTCTTCAAACCTTCTTCCATAATTTCCACCCGTTTCCCTATAACCTTTTCAGACAATCCCTTTAAAATAAATATATATTCATTGGCACTATCCTTGCTTACAGCCATCTCAATATTTTTCTTGACTTCCACCGTTTTCCCGTTATAGTAAGCAATCATACCTGCAATACCGTACAGGACGGATTCATATTCCTTATTATACGACTCCGAAGCAAAAAGACCCTTCAATTTAGACGATGCTGCTTCCAGTTTAGCGGGGTCCATACCGAATTTATAATCCAGGAGAATCAACTCAATCTCTTCTATATTTTTATAATCCTGTCCCTCAATTGTCTGTCCTAATTTGTCCTCGGGAGTCGAAAGGCAACCTGTCAAAAGAATGACAAATAAAACAATACATATATAAAATATTTTTTTCATTGTATAACTCCAATCTAGTATCATTAATACCTAACACCGGTTCAATGCAGTCGCATCGCTACTACTTCTCTATGGTGTAGGCGTAGACGTTTCCGTCGTAACTGCCCGTTATAAGCTCAATTTTCCTGTCATAATTAAGATCCGCGAATGCGGGCCGTTTGCTTCCCCTGAGCGGGAAGCCGGGTAATAATTCCAGGTTGCTTCCCAGGCCGGCAACCAGATTATTGGCTCCGAAAATAAATATTTCCTCGACGCCGTCCTTATTGAAATCATACGCCATGATACGGGACTCTTTACCCCGGATTTCGGGATACGTTTTCTGTTTGAGTATTTTACCGCCATTATCAATTACCCACACAACACCTTCCGAATTACACACAGCTATAGACTTACCGGAAACATCGCCGTCTTGCGAAGTAATGATCCTGGACGAAACAAAAACCGGATTTTCAAAAAAAACTCCTTCCAGCTGCAACGGGAACAGGCCCTTATTGTTGCCTTCATGATCCCATACATTCAAAATTCCCGACTGTGTAAGAAATACAATTTCCTGGCCTGTTCTTGATAATCGGGTTATATCAGGCGAACAAAAAGAAATTCCGCCCCCGCTTTTCGGCCAGCCGGTCAGGATTCGACCTTCTGTGTCCGTTAAAAAAACCTTCCCTTCAAAACTCTTGGGATAAAAGGCAAACATATTGTCCATGTATGCCGGCGCCGAAAGAAGAGGGTTTGAAAAAATATAATTAAATTTGCTGCTTTTCCCGTCAAGGCCGTAAAAAAACAACGCCTTGTTTTCCTGGGAAAAAAGGGCCAGTTCCCTGCCTATAAGAGCCGGCCTAAAGGATCCTTTGCATTCGGTAAGCATCGGGAACGGGTCAATGGATTTACAGTTTTCGTCGAACTTATACAATGTCCCGGAAGCCGCATACACGAGAACAACATCCTTCCGGCTGAAGGGATCATTTATGATAGCACAAATTTCGGAATTCCTCTCCACATTGGCATTCGTGTATGTTCCTTCAATGAGGTCCTGGATAATAAACTGGTCTTTACTATTTATATATATTAATTTGTACGCATTTGAGGATCCTAACGTCTGACAATATACATCCGACACAGCCCCGTCAATCAGGGATTTGGGAAAATCCGGGAATACCTGCGCTTTTTTCCCGCTGATACCTTCGGCCTTTAAAGTAATCTTAACTTCAGATTCATTGAAATAGATGGATAACATGCCGCGTTCATACAGTTTCAAAATTTGCGTGATAAGCGTATTGTTTATCAGAAAACCCGGCGTTTTGGAACTGAGATCATAATACAGCACGACATTGCCGTTGGTTGGAATGTTCTGTGACAGTTTCCGGTACAATTCTTTGCGAATCAAAAGCCTGTTTTCCTTGTCGCTGTTGATTAACCCGGCGAGATTTTCCGCACTCATGGAAAAATAGATATAATCACCTGATATAACATAGTAAGGCGTTTCCAGGTTCTTGACAAAGAGATCAACGATTAACTTGATGAATGGGGGGAAAAAAATCTTGTTTATCCTGACATTATCAAGTATCAATGTGGATTCCTGGTCCAGCACATTGGAAGTAGTAAGTTTCTCCATGGCTGAATCCATTTTATACCGGTCCTTTATCCTGAGAAAAACAACCGGCTCAGGGGAATCAGTCAACAGGAAAGCTCCTGCTTCCGAGCCCATCCAGCTCAGGAATAAATTATCAAAGGAATCGTGGAACAGCATCTGGCATCCGTCATCTATCTGTTTTAATATTTCATTCACCTCACTCTTCCTGAAATACGAAAGAACGGTTACAAGATCTTTGAATGATTTGAAATTGACTGCAGAATAGAGTCCTGTGGTTTCCGGAATATGCGGCAAAATTTGTAAGCTGGGAGGATTATAAGACAAAAAATCCTTTAAAACCGGGACCTGGTTTGAGATGCTGGTATACGCATTAAGCGACAAAGAATCATTGCTTATTTTAAACGAAAGGGCGCTCAATTTATTGAATAATACGTCGTCAAGAATGGGTTTTAGCTCGGGGGTATTGTCTGCGAGTGTTTTTGCCAATGCATCTGTGTTAATATAAATTTCAATAAATCCGCCCTGCTTCACCTTTTCCTTGATAACAGCCATATCCGTATTTTGTGAAAGATTGGTCTTGTTTTCATAATTGTTGAATAAATTTTCAAGCTGTACGGATTGAGTGGACAGGAAAATGAGATTGTTGTTTACGGCAAAATAGAGATCCTGGTCTTCATCGATTTTATAATCAAACAGGGTGTTTTTACCCCTTTGAAGTATGTTCAAGTCAAAATTTTCAATATGAATCATTGAATTAATAATCGGGAACAACCGGGTTACAAGCGATTTGATTCCAGGATCAAACACTAAAACAGGCGAAAAATCCTCTCCAATCAATATATCGGTCCGGACATTGAGCAACTCGCGGAATAAAAAATTACCGGATAATTCAGTCGATTTAAATTCTATGAGCGCTTTATAAATTGATTTTAAGTCTTTCGATGATGAAAAAACAACTTCAGCAGCCTTTAAATCAATAACGTTCTCATAAACATCTTTAAGGGAGTCGATTTTCGCGTATAATAGAAAATTTTCCGGTAAATAATCCAATGGAGACTGAATAGTTACGAAATAATAAACGGTTAATCCTGCGGAAATTACGGCAACAACTATTAATACGATTATTAAAAATTTTACAATAAATTTAAATAAACTTTTTACCCAGCTCATTTTTCACCTCAATAATTCATCCTAATACAGCATTAGGTCGCTTAACCTGGTTATCCTGCTCCCAGGATTTACTATTCTATATTATAGTGTAATGATAAAAAAAAAAAGTAAATTTTTAAAGCCCTGTATGCATATAAAAACTTTTTTTTCACAAGTACAATACATTAATTGAGGATTAAAAACGGGGTTGCTCCTTTTGAGAGCAACCCCGCAATGACACCTACCGGCCTATAAAAACAAGACCGTTTTGAAGAATGACACCAACAAACTGATTGTCAATGGTATACAGTAATCTTCCGTATTTGATAATTTCCTGGTCAATGTTCACATAAACCTGGCCCAACAGGGCAACAATCGTATGTGTTCTTGCCATTTCATCATTCGTTTCAGCAAATCTATTGCCGACAATTCCGGGATTGCTGGAATGCACTCCGAGAAGTTTATCTCCCCGCTGATATTTCCTGACTTTTCCCGTTCCCAGATTCAGTCCAATCAAATCACCCGGTTTGGTATCTTCCTCTTTTTCGAACCACTCGGCGTAATCTGCATTTGTCGTCTGCCATCCTCCGGAAGCGTATGCCGTACCGTTAACTTCCAGCATATCTTCACCGGGCGTAGCTGTTCCAATGCCGACTTTGGCTTCGGTTGTCACAATTCCCGTAAAATCTTCCCATGAACTTGTACCGGCAGGACCTTCAGGTCCAATATCGCCTTTATCACCCTTCTCGCCTTTGTCTCCTTTGAGACCTACCGGTCCGATGGGACCTTGTGGTCCCTGCGGCCCTTCGGGTCCCTGCGGTCCTCTCGGTCCGATATCGCCCTGGTCGCCTTTCTCACCTTTGGGGCCCTGAATTCCCTGCGGTCCCTGAGGTCCAATAGGTCCCTGTGGACCGGTTTCACCCGGTACACCGGCTTCACCTTGTGTACCCTGGGGACCTTCTATACCTTGAGGTCCCTGTGGTCCCGTAGGTCCTTGAGGACCAACCAGATTCACAGGATCACTGTAAGTGTGGTCCGGCTTCTCAAAACTTAAAAATGTCCCATCCCAGATATGATCCGGCATCGGGCCGGTTTCGCCTTGATCGCCCTGGTCGCCTTTAGGTCCGACAGGTCCAATCGGGCCGACTTCGCCCTGATCACCTTTGTCACCTTTGGGTCCGACAGGACCAATGGGTCCAACTTCGCCCTGGTCACCTTTGTCACCCTGAGGGCCTACAGGTCCAATATCACCCTGATCGCCCTTGGGTCCTACAGGTCCGATTTCACCTTGGTCGCCTTTATCCCCTTTAGGACCGACAGGTCCAACTTCACCCTGGGGTCCTACAGGTCC
>JAFGKU010000236.1 GCA_016928415.1 Spirochaetales bacterium | reverse complement strand
GAAGATTGACACGGAGGCACAGAGGTCCCGGAGAGCACTGAGGGAAGTCAATGGCTTAAAGAGAAAGCGCCCTACTAATATAAGGTCACTAGCAGTTGAAGATAATAAAAAATAAATTCTTACCCCCAGCGGATAACCCAAATTCTCTGTGCCCTCGGTGGTCTCAGTGCCTCAGTGTCAATGGTACCCATTCCGCCCGCCGCCCTATTGCCGGTTCAGCGGTTCCCCGGCCTGGCAACCTCTCTTCTCTGTGCTCTCCTGCCACCTCCGTGCTCTCTCTTAATCAATATCGCTATAAACGACAGAGTAAAGGCAACCCGCAACCAACTTCGACGGACACTCGGTATACGGCACAACGGGGTTGAGAAACAGACGGTAGGCGGCCGTTTTTTGTCTGCCAAGGAATACCGTGTAGGCATACCGTGTTGACGCGATGAGGTTTTTCGAGGCCGTCATACGGTCGGGCGGCGGTTTGGGGGAATCGTGGATGGCGATATAGGCCGGGGAATCGTCTTCGATGCCGGGGTGATTCGGGAACAGGCCCGCTATGTGCCCGTCTTCGCCCGTTCCCATGAGCGCGATGTCGTATTTCCCCCCAAACGAGAGAAATTGTGTATTATAGTTCACCACGCTCTGCTCCAGGTTGCCTTTCATTTCAAAGGGATGGACATGCGATTCAGGTAGCAGGCCTCTTTTCGTGAGCGGCCCGATAAACGATTCATGGGCCTGTCTGTAGTTACTGTCTTTGTGGTCGATGGGAACGGCTCTTTCGTCGGCCATGAATAAATGAACGTGCCGCCACGGCAGGGAGTTGTCTTTTTCCAGCAGTCTGAAAATGCCGTCAACGCTTCTTCCGCCGGAAACGGCCATCACGCAAAACGGTTTTGTATTGAGGATTTCCCTGATTGAATTTATTAAATCCATTGCGGCTTTTATGTATAATTTTTCCGCATCCGGTATATGGATAATTTCCATACTTTTAAACTGAACGGATTTGCCTGGTTTGTCAATGGGTGGAACGGGCATGCACGGGGTTCATGATGGCCCAGCCGCGTTCCCCGGCTATCTGTTTAAGCGTTTTATCCGGGTTCACGGCCACCGGATGACCGACAAGTTCCAGCATGTACCGGTCGTCCCTGTAATCGCCGTAGGCGTAGCTTTTTTTCAGGTCGATCTTTTCCGCTTCCGCGAATTCCCTGACAGCCTCGGCCTTGCGCCTGCCATTGAAAACACGGCCCAGGATTTCGCCCGTGTAAAGGCAGTCCTTTTTTTCAAGCCGGGCCGCATAGTATTTGTCGAAATTCAGGTGGTCCCGGAACCTGGATACAATCAGGTCTACGGAGGATGATATGAGGACGAGTTTTCTGCCTTCACGCCTGTGGCGTTCAATTTCTTTTTTCATTTCATCGTAAATGGTGTATTGAAGGGTGCTTTGAAAATATTCATCGTACAGCCTGTTTGACTTTTCCACCGGCTGGTTTTTCATGATGAGACGTACCGCCGCTTTTTTTGTTTTTTCATGGTCCTTGATTTCAATGAGACTGTAGACGATGTAGGAGAAAAGTATCAGCAGGACCTTGTGAAAACCGAGATGCCCCTTTTTCAGCATCCGGAGGGCAAAGGCCTGTTCCGAGAATACGCTGATAAGCGTCTTGTCTATATCGAAAAACGCCGCCTCACCTTCTGCCGGTTTTTCACCGTTTGATTTCATCGATTGTTTCCTTTATTTTTTTCATGATGAGTTCGGTTATCTTCCTGTTTCTTTCCTTTTTATTTATATCACCATTGGAACTGAACTTTATCGGCTTGCCAATCCTGATTGTGCACCTTGCCACGCCCGGGATTTTTTTATGCCGCGGCCATGCCCTGTAAAATCCTTTCAGCCCGACAGGCAGGATGGGCACTTTTGTCGAGGCCACCAAATTCGCGATTCCGGGCCTTCCTTCCTGCATTTCCCCGTTCGAAGTGCGCCTTCCTTCCGGGAAGATGCCGATGATGTGGCCCGAAGAAATACGTCTCCGTATTGCGGTAAACGCCTGCCTGATGATGCTGGTGTTGCTTTCGTCTATGATGATGGCATTGGAATATTTTAGGTAAATTTTCCAGACGGGATTTTTGAATAATTTGTATTTTGCCAGAAAATTTATTTTTTTACCGTATTTTTTATTGAATATATGAAAGGTAAGGAGCCAGTCAAGGTAGCTTTCATGGTTGAAGGCCAGGATGCACGGCCCTTCCGGAATGTTTTCAATCGCCTCTATTCTGCCCTTCAGCAGGACAAAAAAATAAAACTCGAGCAGGGCCGCCATGTGCGGTCCTGTTAAAATATGCCTGACAACCTTTTCCCAGAGATTTTCCTTTTTATCCCGAGCTGCCAGTTTTTCCAAATCAGTCAATATTCACATTCTCCCAGGGACCCTGTTTTTACGGCTTGTCGCCGTTTCCCGACCCGGGTATCAATTTGCCGGGATTCATGATGTTTTTGGGGTCCAGTTTCTTTTTGATTGCCAGCAAAAGACCGGCGGCCGTTTCTCCTATTTCCTCCTTTAAATATGGCTGGTGGAGAACACCTACCGAATGGTGGTGCGAAACCGTGCCCCCATTGCTTACAAAGGCGGCCGTTGCCGTGTTTTTGATATCCAGGTACTGCTCCACCTCTTCGCCTTTTTTTTCCTTGCATCCGAACAGGAAATAAAGGCTTGCCCCGTGCCTGTACACGTGCGATATATGGCATCCGAGCCAGGCCGGTTTCGCGTACTTCTGCATGGTATCGAGGATGGCCTTCCTGGCGTTATTGTACAGGGAAACCAAGTTGGACCATACCGTGGCGGTTTCCGCCGAATCGGTGAGAACCCCGTGCTTTACGATGAGGTCTCGGATTAAAATGAGGTCGTACTTTCCCTCGTCCCAGGTTTTGGCCGCGCCCCTGCCCAGGTCGATGGCCCTGTTCCTTTTACAGATTTTCCTGGTTATTTTCTGCCTGTGCCTGACGGTTTTTTTATCGCCCTTATAGCCCAGTATCATGTAGCATGTCTTGTCCATGTCTATTTTCCTGATTTTGGACAGATACGCGAAGAAAAGGTCCACCGCCTTGTTCTTGAACCAGCTCTTTGACTTCCTGGCTGTTTTAAGGGCGAATTCAACTTCATCTTCATTGACAAGCCGTACAAGCGCCGGTATGCATTCCTTTTCCACCATTTCCTGAATCGCTTTCACTCCCTGGTCGAACGTGGTGAAAAGGAATGTGTTCAGTTTTGCCGTTTCCGGCAGGGGAAAAATCTTGATGACGACCTCGGTTATAATGCCGAATGTTCCTTCCGAACCCGCAATAATCCTGTTCAAGTCCGGCCCCGCCGAAGTGGCTGGGAGTACGGGAGTGGCGATGGTTCCGGCCGGCGTTACCATTTTTATCGAAACCGTAAGGTCGGTAAAATCACCGTATTTATTGGAAAGCATACCCGATGACCGGGTGGCGACCCAGCCGCCTACCGTGGAATACACCATGGAATCGGGGTCATGCCCGGACGTGTAGCCGAGGGCATTCAGTTCCTTTTCCAGTTGAATGCCCGGCATCCCCGCTTCAATCCAGGCTATGTGGGATTCATTGTCGATTTTGATTATTTTTTTCATCCGGCCCATATCGACATTGATAATCATGCGTTTTTCCCGTGTTTCCGGGACGGTACCGTTCACGACGTTCGTTCCGCCGCCGAACGCAATCACGCATACGTCGTGCTTGTGGGCCAGTCCAACGATTTTTTCGACATCGCCATGCGAGCCGGGATAAATGACCGCGTCGGGAGCCCTCCTGATAATGCCTTTCCGCAGAAGAAGCATATCCATGCAGTTCTGGTCATAGGTATGCATGATTCGTTCATACGCGTCCGTTTTAACGGCATCCTTTTTCAATGCTTCCGTGATTTCATCCAGAAAGGACCGGTTAATAACGGGTTCGGGGATATTCGTCTTCAAGTCTTCCAGTGTTACCGAGGGTACTTCTTCCTCCATTGCGCCGTATTTCCTGAAAAATGACCACAGATTCGGCCGGTTTGACACGTCATAGAATTCACCCGGGGCTCCCCAGCCCCACCATTTACGTTCAACTTCCATTATTGCTTCCTTGCTTAATTTTGAGCAGTGACTTAAGTCAGCTCATCCCTCAACGGATTTGCGCCGCGGGCATTCTCCGGGCATCCCTGTTTTATCAAGGTTCCTGTATCATAACCTCGTGAATGCCGGGTGTGTTTTGATTCCCGCTTAAGATCTGAGGTATCAGACATGCCTTGAGGATAATAAATTTTCTTTCCGCATATTGTCAAGGGAACAATTTCTATTTTGTAATATTCATGGAAGAGAGGAACCACCCGGAGCAGGTTAAAAAAATGCTGGTAATTCCGCCGTGAATTCTGTATTGTTTACTAAGGAATATTTATTATGAGTACGATTATGAATACAGGTCCGTCCTCTTATTCATCACCGCCTCCTCCGAAAAAAGAATCTTCATTCATTGTAAACCTTATTTTGATTTTTTTCGGATTAACGGCCCTGTTGAAAGGTATTTTCGACCTTCTCATCTGGATGAAAATCCTGACCATACCCGAATGGATGCAGTCCCTGTATGAGTATACGGCTTCCCGGTCGGCGGGCAATATATTTCACGTGCTTGGCATTGAGGAAATCGTCAATACGATGCTGGGATTCTGGGCATTGATTACCGGCCTGTCCCTTTTCAGGCATAACCGCTCTTCCTGGGGCATGGCTCTCGTCATTCTCAGTACGCAGGCGGGAATCAGCCTGTACCGGGTCATCAACTGGTTTTCCGTGCCTGACAGCTTTGATATAATGTTCTGGCCGAACTGGATTGTCATGGTCAGCGGATTACTCGCCCTGCTCGGGTTTTTCTGGCTTCTGCTTACCCGGAAAAGCTATAGTTGAATAAAGTAACAACCGCAGGTTTGTTCACTCAAAGAAGTTGTTCCAGTAATTCGGCTATATCCTGAATCCTGTACGGTTTAATTATGCTGGCGGTAAATCCATACGACTTCGGGTGGGCCATAACGGGGTCGCTTGAGTACCCGGATGATGCTACCGCCTTGATGTCGGGATTTATTTTCCTGATTTCCCTGATGGCTTCCAGTCCTCCCATGCCCCCGGGTATCGTCAAGTCCAGGATAAGCATCTGGAATTCTTCCTGGCCCTCGCTGCTTTTCACCATAATGTCAATCGCTTCTTTACCATCCTTGCAGCACACCACGTCGTAGCCCATGCGCGTCATCATCGTCTGCGCCAGGTCCCTGATAAACGCCTCATCATCCATGAAAAGGATTCGACCCTTGCCTCTATGCCTGACCGGTCCTTTAACGGAAAGAGGTTCGGAACCCGTTTGTGCGGCAGGCAGAAAGAAAGTGAAGGTCGTTCCTTTTCCCGGGAGCGAGTCCGCCTCTATGTAGCCGTCGTGCCGGTTGATGATGGAGTAGGTGGTGGACAGGCCCAGGCCTGAACCCTCCTCTTTGGTGGAGAAAAACGGGTCGAAGATATGCGTCATATTCTCCCTGGAAATTCCGTGGCCCGAATCCTGGACAGAAATCCGGATGAATGACCGGTCCTCAGTCCGTAAAACGGGGGGGAGGTCGGCCCTTTCAAGGACGTTGGACGCGGATATCCGGATACTGCCGCCGCTTTCCATGGCCTGGCAGGCATTAATGACAAGGTTATCGATTACCTGGCCTATCTGGTTCGCGTCCGCATAGCTGTGCCAGAGGTTGTCTGCAATGGTGAATTTTACCTTGATTTTGGTGCCGCTCAATGCAAAGAGCGTTGTTTCTTTTATAATGGGCTTGAGCGATATTGTTTTCCTGACCGGGACACCCCCCTTGGCAAAGGTGAGTAATTGCCGGGTAAGGGATTTCGCGCGGCTGTACACGGTGAAAACTTTTGACAGGGCGGATTTGGTTTCCTCGATCTGTTCGTTTTGTATGAATTCATTGGCGCAGTCCATGTAACCGAATATGCCGTTTAACAGGTTGTTGAAATCATGGGCAATCCCGCCCGCAAGAATGCTCAGGGATTCGAGACGCTGCGTATTCTGCAGGGCCAGTTCAATTTTTTCCTTTTCCGTTATATCCCTGAACACCAGGACCACACCGATAATCTTTGACTGGGGGTCCCGTATCGGCGCCCCGCTGTCGGCAATCACCCTTTCAACCCCGTCCTTGCAGATGAGTATCGTCTGGCTGGCCAGGGAGATGATACGGCCGGTTTTAAGAACCTTTTCCACGGGATTGGCGCACCTTTCCCGTGTCACCTGATTGATGATATGGAATATTCTTTCTAGGGGTTTACCGGCCGCTTCATCAGTGGTATATCCGGTTATTGCCTCGGCCGCTTTATTCATCAAGGTGATGATGCCATTTATATCGGTGGTAATAACCCCGTCCCCGATGGACCGTAAAGTAACCAGAAGGCGTTCCTTTTCCCCGGCAACGGCATTGTCCGCTTTTTTCCTCGCCGTAATGTCTGAAAAGATGGTGGCGAATCCTTTTTCACCCCATGGTGCCACCGAGATTTCAAAGTATTTTTCCATTGGCGGAAAGTACGTTTCAAAATAGTAGGGTTTTTTAGAACGGACAACGGTTGCGTATTCCTCGAGATAGGGGGGCTTCTCCGTGTTATAGATTTCCGTGGCGTTTTTTAACTTGACATCTTTCGCTTTTAAATCGAGTATTTTTTCATACTGGGGATTAACTTCAATAATTTTGTAATTTACAGGCTTGTTGCTGTCGTCATAGACCAGTTCGTGCAGAGCGACGCCTTCGGCCATGTTTTCAAAGAGCGAAAGAAACCTTGAGACACTTTTCCCAATTTCCCTTTCCGCCGTCTTTTTTTCCGTGACGTCAAAAATAACCCCGTCGATGTAAAGCGGCTTCCCGTCCGGTCCTTCAATAATCCGTCCGTATTCATCCATAAGAATTTCGTCGCCCGTCTTTGTAATGAGCCTGTAATCTATTTTAAAAGAAAGCTTATTCTCGATGGAGTGCCTGACCGACCACACAAACTGGGGGCGGTCTTCGGGATGAATAAAAGGGTCGATGGAATTAACCATGCCGTGCTTCAATTCCTCCTCTTCGTATCCGGTCAGTTTTTCCAGCATGTCATTGAAAAATACCATTCTGTTCCGTTCCCTTAAATAAATTCGATATACGATGCCGGGAAGGTTGTTCGCCAGTGTTTTGTAGGAATTTTCCCTTTCCAAGAGTTCGTTCTTGGCCTTAATCCAGTCGGTAATGTCTCTTGCCGCGGCGTATACCATTTTCCCCTTGGGAATTGACCGCCACTCAAGCCATCTGTAGGAACCGTCCCTGCATTGGTACCTGTTGGTAAAATCGATGACTTCCTTCTGGGATTCCAGCAGTTTGATTGCATCCAAAGTGGCGGGAATGTCGTCGGGGTGGACAAAGTCCAGGAATTTTTTTCCTTCCAGTTCGGCAAGCGTATAACCGAGTGTTTTTTCCCATTCCGGATTCAAACGGTGGAAGTATCCCTCCGTATCCGCTATGCAGAGCAGGTCGATGCTGAGTGAAAAAAACCTGTCAATTTCCTCGGTTTTTTCCCGTAACGCCTTTTCGGAAAGTTTTTTTTCCGTGATGTCTTCCCCGCTGCTGAACGTACCTATGATGTGACCGTGGTCATCCTTTAAATACGTGTTTTTCCAGGAAATGATTCGTTTTTTACCGGAGGCGGTGATTACCGAATTTTCAAAGGCATCCACCTCTTTCATATCGCCTGACATTATTTTTTTGAACACGGTTTTCACCGTTTCGCGTTCTTCCTCGAGGAGGCATGTATCGAACCAGTTTTTCCCGATTAAATCATCTTCCTGCCATTCCAGAAGGCTGCAGGCGTACTGGTTTATAAGGGAGATGGACCCGTCTTCATCCAATGCCATGAACATGAAGGGAGCGAGGTCCATGTACATCTGCGCCCTGGCAAACTCGACCTTTAATTCCCTTTCCAGGACCTTCCGGTCCGTTATGTCGCTTATGGTGCAGACGATTTTGTCCGTGTACTGGCCGTCGACCATAACGCGGTTGAACCGTGCAAGCCACCAGCGGCTGTCAGCCGGGTCAATGGACGGGTATTCCACCTGGGCCGTTTTACCCGTTGCCTGAACCTCCCCGAAGGCATCCTTGAAAAGATTCCGGTAATTCTCGGGGAATACGTCGCTCATTTTCTTTCCCAAAAAACTGTTTTTAGGAAAAAAAAGTTCCTCTTCTTTATTTGTCCATACGCTTATGAACCGGCCCTCCGCGTCCAGTTCAAATATGGAATGGTCAACGGAGGATAGGAGGGCATTGAGGTTTTTGTTCATGACGGATGTTTTTTTTATCATTGACATGTAGCCCGCCGTCTTCCCGGAATCATCATGCAGGCTTATTGTCTCTAAATTGTATGGCAGCCAGCTGCCTGTTTTATGACGCCACCGGCACGTGTAAACAATTTTTCCCGCTTTCGGTAATTCCGGCAGGTTTGCTTTTATTACGGAAATGTCATCGGGGTGAATTCTCTCGGTCAGGTTCAAGGTGTCAATTTCATCCCTGTGAACACCCAGGGTTTCGTAAAAAACGGGATTTGCAAAGAGTAACCGGAAATCCGCATCGTGAACGGCGACCGCATTCTGAAGCGATTGAATTATTAATTCCAGGGTTTCACTGTTTAATGTCAACTTGGAAAAAACATCTATATTTTCCATTTAAATGCCACTACTGTCCATTTTTTTATTTAAAAAGCCACTTTTTTTGAATACACACGGGCAGAACAGCCGGTCAAGGGAACCGTTCACGGTATTCTGTATGACTGGCAGCTGTTTCTTTTTGCCTATCAGCAATGATAATGAATGTACTGATATTTTTCAATAACAGATTAACGGGAAATATTGGAGAAAAGTTTGTATTTTATGGGTACTTTTAATGATTATGTCCGCACATGCCGGAGCCGCATTTTCCCGTGGAAAATCCATTGCCGCATGTGGGTGCGCATGCCGGTTCGGCGGAATCGGATGAACCGAAATGCGCGGCAAAGGCACTGAACAGTTTGGCCACCTTGTCGCTTCCGCACTCAATGCATTCAATTTTATCTTCCGGGCGGACAAGTTTCTCGAATGTACTTCCGCAGGAACCGCATTTGTATTCGAAAATAGGCATGTATCCTCCTTTTAGAGCCGCCTGCCGAATAAAAACCCTTTAAAAATCGGGGTTTTTAGATGTCCCCATTATATATAATTCCAGGCATTAAGGCAAGGATTATCAAGCAATCTGTATCGCTCTGGACTAATTCCGGCATTCTCTTTATAATACCCGCGAAAGAGAGGAACCATGAGAGACGGAGATGCCGGTTTTTTTTCGAAATTGGAGAATGCCATCCGGAAGAAGGACAGTCTCCTCTGCGTGGGGCTTGACCCGGAAACCCGCATGGTGGATGATATAACGGGAATAAATAAAAGGATTATCCGGGAAACACTGGAATTTACCGCATGTTACAAGCCTAACATCGCGTTTTATGAAGTGCACGGGCCTGAAGGGATAAGAATGCTTGTGGAAACTCTCGCCATGATTCCCCCGGATGTTCCCGTCATTATAGACGCCAAACGGTCTGATATAGGAAATACGGCCAGAATGTACGCCAGGGAATTTTTCGAGTATCTGAAGGCGGATGCGGTGACCGTCAATCCGTACCTGGGAAAGGAAGCGGTTCAGCCGTTCACCGATTATGCGGGCAAGGGCGTATTTGTTCTTGCGCGCACCACGAATCCCGGCGCCGGCGTTATCCAGGGCCTGATGGTCAGGGACCCGGACTCATCCGGTTTTTCACCATTATACATGAAAATTGCGGAGGAGGTTGCAGGCTGGGCCCCCAACATAGGCCTGGTAGTGGCCGGCAACAATCCCGAAGTGCTTAAAAAAATCAGGGAAAGGCTTCCCGAAACGTGGTTCCTCTCGCCGGGTATCGGTGCCCAGGGCGGAACTGTGGAGGAAGCGGTGCTCGCAGGCGCAAGGGTGGACGGTTCCGGAATACTTTTGAATGTATCCCGTTCCATCTCAAACGCCGTTTCTCCGGGAAAGGCCGCCGAGAATTTATGGGAGGCCGTAAGAAAGGCGCGCCAGGAAAGACCGTCAAAGAATTAAAACGGGTTAATTTAAGGAGACCGAAATGACTGAAAATCAATCCATTATTAAGGAAATAATCGATGAAGGCTGTTTCAGGGTGGGTGAGTTCATGTTGAAATCGGGAAAGGTCTCTCCTTTTTATATTGACTTAAGGCGCCTTGTTTCCAACCCGGACCTTCAGTATCGCGTTGCCGGGTTGTATGCAGACCTGTTGAAAGAAATTGATTTTGCCAGGATAGCGGGAATACCCATGGCCGCCATTCCCATTACCACCTGTATCTCGTTGCAGATGAAAAAACCGATGATTTACCCCCGCCTGGATAAAAAGGGCCACGGTTCGGGGAACATAATCGAAGGAGTCTATAAGGAAGGTGAAAAGGTCGTCATGGTGGACGACCTCATAACCACGGGGAAGAGCAAGTTTGAAGCGGTGGAAATATTGAGGAACGCCGGCCTTGTCGTAACAGACCTGGTTGTCCTGCTGGAGCGTGGAATGAACGTACGAGAAGAGCTTTCAGAAATGGGAATAACCCTGCACAGCTACTATCACGTCAACGACTTTGTAGAGGCCGCCTTTTCCATGGGCCTGGTTACCAGGGAATACAGGGCTGAAATTTTAAGGTTTGTGAAGGAAGGCTGAGAATGGACGATGTCAAGGTCATCTCGTTAGGCGGTTCTTTGATAGCCCCGGATAAGGTGGATGAAGAGTTTGTCCGTTCTTTTTACGCCCTGGCAAGCCGGTATCTGGACGAAAGCGGGCGGCGCAGGATAATCCTCATATGCGGCGGTGGAGGCCCGGCCCGGTTGTACCAGCAGGCCTTGAGGAATATAACGGCTGTCCCTGATACCGAACGGGAGGACTGGCTCGGCATCAAGGCCACCCATTTGAATGCGGAGCTGGTCCGGCATGTTTTTGCAAAGTACTGCAGGGATGAAGTGGTAACCGACCCCACGGGCCCCATTACCTTTTCAGGGCAGGTACTGGTGGCGGCCGGCTGGAAACCCGGCTTTTCAACGGACTATGACGCCGTTGTGCTGGCGGAACGGTTTAACTCGCACACGGTTATTAATCTGTCCAATATCGCCAAAGTGTATACGGCCGACCCCAGGCAGGACCCGAATGCCACTCCCATAGATGCAATAGGCTGGAAAGAGTTTACCGGAATAGTCGGAGAAGAATGGGTGCCGGGAAAGAACGCGCCGTTCGATCCCGTGGCCACAAAAAAAGCCTGGAAAAACAGGCTGAAGGTGATTTTTGCCGGCGGCAAAGACCTTGACAACCTGTCCCGTATTTTATTTGAAAAAGATTTTGAAGGTACGGTTATCGGCCCCCGGTAAAGCCCCCGCGCCAGTGCCAGACCGGTTTGGCGTAATCCGGCGGGAACGGATTTTCCCGGTTAAAATCGGGAATCCAGGCATCACTGTCCGAATATTCCTGGAAAAATCCTTCCTCGATTCCCATTTCATCCAGGTAAGCAAGAACCACTTCGTACTCTTCCTGGCGCAATTTCCTGTTTTCAAGCCGGGGAATCTCTTTCCTGTAAATGGGTATGAATTGGCACATCAGGGAGAGAAGCGCCCTGTCCCCGAGATTTTCCTTGAAGTACTTGAGAACTTCCCTGCTTGATTCTATGGCGCCGGGCAGGACAAGATGCCTTACAATCATTCCTTTTTTCATCAGGCCGCCGTCGTAATCAATGCCGTTGTTACCCGCCATGAGTTCGAGGGCCGCCATCGCTTTTTCTGGATAATTCTCCGCCCTGAAGATCTCTTTTGAAATGGTCCTGCTGAGCGTTTTCAAGTCAGGCAGGAATATATCCACGCAGGGGGCAAGCCTGTTCAGCGTGTCAGCCTCTTCATACGCGCTTGTATTCCATACAACGGGGACGGTCAGCCCGTCGGTTCTGGCAAGCCTGATTGCCTGGATGATTCCTGGCGAAAAATGGGAGCCGCTGACGATGTTTATGTTTGCCGCCCCCTGTTCCTCCAGTGCCAGGAATACCAGCGACAGTTCCGTTATCGAGATGGTATTCCCCAGTCCGAGGCTTGAAATCTGGTAGTTCTGGCAAAACTCGCATTTCAGGCTGCAGCCGGAAAAGAACACGGTTCCCGACCCCCGGGTGCCGGTGAGTACGGGCTCTTCGCCCTTGTGAAGGCATGCCGCTGCCAGGCAGATGCTGTCGGTCTGCCCGCAGAATCCCCTTTGCCCCGCGCGTCTGTCAACGCGGCAGAGCCTCGGGCAGAGGGTGCAGTTATCGTAAAGACGGTCCAGTTCCTCCATATGTGAATGTTATACGGAGCGGCCGGGATCGTGTCAAGGATCTTGAATGAGGACATGAATTCTGTGTATGTTTGAAATGATGACGTGCTTTGTTTCTGGCCAATGGACTGTCTTGAATCCTCAAAAAAGACTGATGTACGGATGTGCGGCCCTTTTAACGGCCGTACTGTTCATTTGCGGCTGTGCATCCTCTCCTGCTGGAAGGGAATTTAATCCGCATTCCAAGGAACCCTTCCTGTTTCGCTATAACGGGACCCAGTCGGAAATGCTCACGGCCCTTAAATCGATTCTTGCCGGTGAAGGATACGTCATCCTCATCGATGACGCCGGTTTCGGTTTTCTTGCCACGGACAGCAAGTTGCTTGAGGTTGATGAAAAAAACAATGTGGAGGATACGGCCAGGGTTTTAAAAATCCACCTTGTACAATATGGAAAGATTATCTTTTTTTACTCCGTTGACCCGGAAAAGGGCTGGATAAGCATAAAGATGCGCTGCTACCTTCGGCTGGTTTTAATCCGGCTGGAT
>JAFGKU010000235.1 GCA_016928415.1 Spirochaetales bacterium | reverse complement strand
TGGCATATGCCGTGGGATATATCGCTTTCTTTTACCTCCTGATGCTTATTCTTTACAGGAAAAAAATATTTATTAAAGTATAATCCGCATTCTTATCATAACTCCCGAAAAATCGTATAACAAACCACACCTACTAGGTGACACAATGATCGCATTTATGCGCCTTATTGACACACAAATGCGTCATCATGGCCGCAATTGGGATGCTTGCTGAATTCTTTTTTCTTCATATAAAAAAGATCTTTTTGAGTGTTTTTCATATCTCTTTTATTTACATAATGTTATAATATTAATTCGAAATTGGCACACGGTTTGTAGACAATCTTAGAGGAACGCAAAACACAAAACTTAAAATAAAAGGAGGAAGTCATGACATTAGTTAGATTTAATCCGGCAAGAAGACTGGTCAATATGAGAAGTGACATGGACCGGTTCTTTGAAGACTTTTTTGGCGGTGATTTAGACCACGTGGAACAGTATGGCGGTCTTCGTCCTCTTCTGAACATGGAAGAAAACGATGACGAGTACGTCGTCACGGTCGACGTCCCCGGAATCGCCAAAAACGAAATCAAAATCACCTATCAGGAAGGCGTTCTTTCCATCAGCGGGGAGAAGAAGGCAGAGAAGGAAATGAAAGAAGGGAATTTCCACCGCTTTGAACGCCGTTACGGCAAGTTCTGCAGAAACGTGGAATTACCCTCTACGATTATCGCCGACAGAATCAGTGCCGACTACCAGAATGGTGTACTGACCGTTAAACTGCCAAAGGCTGAAGAAGTGAAACCAAAACAGATCGAAGTAAAAGTTAAATAGTCTTCGCATCAAAGGCGGGCCGAATCAGGCCTGCCTTTTTTTATAACCGGAATTCCATTCCCAGCTTTATCCGTCTGCCCTGATCCCGGGCGCTGATATCACCCAGCCGGCCACCGGCTATACCGCGATTATCAACCCACAAAATATTTTCGTAATCAAACAGATTGTAAATTTCTGAATAGAGTTTAAAGGTCCATTCACGAAACCGGAAAATTCTAACCATGCGGATGTCGAGATAAAACGTATTGCCGATTCTGTTGGCATTGGGGCGTGTTGAATATCCGGTTGAACGGGTATAAGGCAATCCGCTGTTCCATTTTACAAGGGTATTTACTCCCCAGGATCCGGGACGGTTCACATCCAGATTGACGACCAGCGTATGCGTCTGATCCCAGCTCAACGGGTACTCGTCAACGGGTACGTATAGCTGTTGATCGAGCCAGTCCAGCCGCTCAAATTCGCTGCTTCCCGTCCCTTTTGCCACCATATAGGTGTATCCGAATGATCCGCCAAAATAATTACCGTAACGTTTTTTGATATAACATTCAAACCCCCGCACGCTGACCGATGACGCGTTGACGAAGCGGGCGAATCCATAGGAATCCACTTCCTGGTTGACATCCATGTATGTATTGGAGTCAATCAGGTTGGAAACATCCTTGTTAAAGATCGTCACATCGAGAAGGTACATATTTCTCAAACTGATCCTGTAACCCATCTCGTAAGCAATGGTTTTGGCGGGCTTCAGATCCGGGTTGCCCAGAGGAGAAAACCCGGCTGCCGTATTCAGATTTAGATTCGTATACAGATAATCAAAAGCCGGCATCTGGAAAAAATACCCGTAATTAAAGCGAACATCACTGTTTTCCGATATGGGCAGTGATATACCCAGCCTTGGGCTGAGCTGGGTTTTCATCTCGGCCCTGACCATCTTGTCCTGGTTAACAATCCATGCCGAGTCCGTCTGCGTTACGTTCACCTCAAGCATCGGCCGTGCCGCACGCGGGTCGAACACATCAATACGTATCCCCAGATTGGCAATAAAACCATCATAATCCATCTTGTTCTGAATATACCAGCTGGCCTGCCGGGGGCGGTAATCATACTCGGTCACGTAGCTTATATAACGGGGAAATTTTGGATCGAAACTGTACAATTCCCTTCGCAGATCGTTGAATTTATAAAGCCGGTAAAATGTCGCTTCTCCGCCGGTTTTAAGCTGGTTACGGAACTGCCACTGATTAACATAATCACATTTCAGGGTATTATGGATCTCCTCATGGTCCATCCACCACGGATAATCACCGCCCGTGACATAGGATAGCGGATCTTCAAGATTCGTCAAGGGATCCAACTGATAATGAAGTGGCTTCTGGTCCCTGGAAGATTTGCCCTGGACGGACTTCAGAACATTATACTGGCTCAGGTAGAAATCCAGATAGGATTTATCAGAAAAAGCATGTGTAAAAGAAAGATTTACCCGGTAGCTTTTTTTATCCTGGCGTGGCAGACCGGCCAGGTTATATCTCCACTGATGATCATATTCCGTCCAGCTCCATAAGGAAACCATCCCCTGAGCCGTAAGTTTCGTGGCGGAACGGAGTTTATAGGTTATCTTCGCCAGGAGATTACCGTTATAACTTTCATCATCCGCGAAGGTCAGGCGGCGCAATCCCAGTTCTTCCTCGACCCACCTGGAGTTCGGTCGGTACATATTGACGGAAGCATAATAGGACAGTTTGTCGGGTAAAATACCGCCTCCTGCAGACACATCGATTTCCCAGTCCTGCCTGGCTGAACGTGGAAACGGCTGGTACTCATCACTCAGGTCCAGGGCAGCGACTTCCGACCGGAAAAAAAATTCGTTCGAACCCTCCCTGGTAATGATATTCACTACACCGGACATGGCATTCCCATACTCTGCATTGAATCCGCCGGTTTGAATACTCATATCCACAACCGCACTGTTCGGCAGATCCGAACCAATCTCCCCTTCTATCGCGCCGCGTATGGGGAGTCCGTCCACCAGGTAAAGCACCTCTGTCAACCGTCCACCACGGAAATGGCCTGCAGCCACTCCCGGCTGGATTTGAACCGCATCATTGAAGTTTTTCAACGGCAGTGCTTCTATTTCATCACGACTTAAAAAATGTGTGGTTGCCGTGACGTCCCTCTGCATCATCGGCGCCGCCGCTACAACCTCAATTTTCTCCCCAAGGTCAAGAGTCACAGGGGTGAGAACGAAATCGAGCCTGGTACGCAGATCTGCCAGAACATGAACATTGGCCCGGGATTGCTGCTGATAACCCATCATGTGTGCCGTGACCGCATAGGTACCGGGGGGAATCGTACTAAGGATAAAAAACCCATCCGTGTCTGTGGTTGTGCCCAACCGTGTATCCTCAATGATGATATTAACTCCCGTCAGGGCCTCACCGGTAGAAGCATCGGCAACCATTCCCGCCAGCGTTCCGTAAACTCCGGCCGGTAAAATAAGCGGAAAAAACAGTACAAAAACCAAAATAATCAGACGAACCG
>JAFGKU010000234.1 GCA_016928415.1 Spirochaetales bacterium | reverse complement strand
TGGTTCTGGAGTTTATAATTATTGGGTTAGATTTTTGAATGAGGCATTCATAGCTTTTGGGTTAGAATTTTGGATGAGGCAATACGGTAATCGAAGTGACTCACTTAAAATCTAACCGAAAAGGAGGTGGATGAATAAGCCCTTGAGTTTAAATGTAAAAGTAAATATGATATACCTTCGGTATCATGCTTTAAGGACTTGTTTTACTTTCCCTACGATTTCCGGCAGGACAAGTCCGATTTTTTCCCGGATAATCAGGTTGAAAAGTCTGTCAACAGGAGTTTCCCCCATGTTTATAATGATTAACCTTGCACCGGCCCGGGCCGCTTCCTGCGGCATGTCATTAGCCGGACTCACCACCAATGAAGAACCGACAGCCAGAAAAACATCGCATTTCCCGGAATGGTAATAAGACATTTCCAGGTCTTCCTTTGGCAATGGGTCGCCGAAATTGACCACGCTGCTGATGATCCTGCCCCGGCAGAAGGGACAAACTGGCTGACCCTTTTTTACAGGGTCGGTCCTGTATCCATTACCCCAGATTTTCCTGCTCCAGCCGGCCTTGTCCAGGCTCATTTTCTTTCCGCATTTCAGGCACCGCATCAGTTTACCGTTTCCGTGTAATTCGGCTATAATAGCGGGCTTGATGCCCGATTCCAGGTGAAGGTTGTCCACGTTCTGGGAAATGAGGAATTTCAGAATGCCCATGTTCTGTAAATCAACCAGCGCCCTGTGGGCGGCATTGGGGCGGATGTCCTCCATCCGTTTTTTCAGTTTCGGCGGCGGCAGTCCCTTGTCCCGACGGGTCCAGACGCCGTCCGGCCCCCGGAAATCGGGAAGGCCCGATTCCGTGCTGATTCCCGCGCCGGTGAAGGCGACCAGGTACCGGCATTGACTGATCCATTCGGCTGCTTGGTCAATTTCGTTCATCAGGGCACCTCTTATACTAATGATATATCTTGGGCACATCTAAAAACCTCAATTTTTTTTATAATTTTTATTCGGAAAGCCGCCTATAAGGCGGTTTTTGAGGTGCCTATTAATAAACAGCATAGTACTTTTTAAGGCAATTATCAAATATCAGTAATAATAATCGTAATTCTGTTCCTTGTGCGACCACCTGAGGAGCTGGAAAATATGGGCTGATTCTATGTTCGGATCGAGGCTGATAAAATTCTTTTCTCCCTTCCAGTAATACCTGTGACCGGAAATAAGGTCGTGCACCTGGTAATTTTCCTCGGGCTTGATTTTGAATTCCTGTAAAGGAATTTGTATCAAGGCCTCCTGTTTCTGGTAGGGATCGAGGTTCACGGCAATCAAAATGATGTTGGTAAAGTCTTTGGTGTGTTTGCCGTAAAAGATGATTTTATCGTTTTCCGCCCTGTAAAACTTCAAATTTCTGTACGTTCTCAAGGCCGGCTGCTGTTCCCTTATCTGATTGAGCCGGGCTATATACGGTTTTATATTCCCCGCCCTGTCCCAGTCCCATACCTTGAACTGGTATTTTTCCGAATCCAGGTATTCCTCCTTGCCGGGGATGGGCGTACCTTCGCATAATTCAAACCCATTGTATATTCCCCAAACGGAGCTTAACGTGGAAGCGAGGGTGGCCCGAATTTTAAACGCCGCTCTGGGCGCGTTTTGCAGCACGGTGGGAAGGATGTCCGGCGTGTTGGTAAAAAGGTTGCCGATCATGTATTCGGCGGTTTCCGTTTGCGTCAATTCGGTGAAGTATTCCTCGAGTTCATGTTTGAAATTCCGCCAGGTAAAATAGGTATAGCTCTGCGTGAAGCCCGCCTTGGCCAGTTCCTTCATCATTTTTGGCCTGGTAAAAGCTTCCGAAAGAAAAATGACATCGGGATACCTGGAATGAATTTCATCGACAAGCCATTCCCAGAAGCGTACGGGCTTTGTATGGGGATTGTCCACCCTGAAAATCCGCACGCCCTTTCCTACCCAGAAGCGTATTATATCCGCTATGGCATTCCAAAGCGGTACGTAGTCCTTGATGCCGAAATTGAGCGGGTAAATGTCTTCGTATTTTTTCGGGGGATTTTCAGCGTATTTTATGGAACCGTCCGGCCTCTTGTTGAACCATTCCGGGTGTTCCTTTACCCAGGGATGGTCGGGCGAGGTCTGGATGGCAAGGTCCAGCGCAATTTCCATGCCCGATTCCCGGCAGGCCTTTTCAAACCTGATAAAATCGTCCATCGTACCCAGGTCCGGATCGATTGCCTTGTGTCCGCCGTTCTCGTTGCCGATGGCATACGGGCAGCCGGGACTGCCGGGAGGACAGACAAGACTGTTGTTAGGTCCTTTCCTGTTTGTTCTGCCGATGGGGTGGATGGGAGGAAGGTATATGATATTGAACCCCATTTTTTTAATGTCCGGCAGCCGCTTGATCATGTCATCGAACGTTGCGCTCCTGTTAGGTTTTTTACCCTGTGAACGGGGCCACATCTCGTACCAGGCCGAGTATTCCGCTTCACTCCTGTCAGCGACCAGTCTGAGTGTTTTCCCGTATTGCCCGTAATCCGACCTGTCCGGATATTTGTCCATCATCAGCCTGAGTTCTTCTCCCTCAAGAATTTCCTTGAGGGGATCGCTGTGCGAATAATAGATCTTGCGTTCAAAAGAGACGTTTTCCAGGACTTCCACGATTTTATTCAGGTCCTCCTCTATAGGTTTATTGCTGGAGAGGCTCGATTTAATCCCGTTCACCAGTCCCATTATCGCCTCCGAGGTGTTTACCGGCTTCAGGTAGGAATCTATATAATTCAATGCCTTCCTGAACGGCGTCTTGTCATCCTTCCTCGCCGTGGACATCGCTTTCTCGATGATCAGCTTGCCCTCGAGCAGGTCGCCGGCAATATCCTGTTTGGCGTCATATTTTTTCATCGTATCGTGAAGCCATGAGAAATACGGGTCACGCCATGCCAGGATCGTATATTCATACAGGCAGTTTTCGGTGACTTCAAAACAGCCGAACCACCGGTCGTTTTCCATGTGCTCCATCCCGGTTTCCATCCAGTTTTTTTCCCGCTCTTTTTTAAAGAGAAGTGATGCCCTTACCACGGCATGGCCGTGCGAAAAAATATCGGCCTCAACGCGGAAAAGGCTGCCAATAATTCGTTTTACGGCGTATTTCCCGCCGTTTATTTCAGGAGTTACATTTTCAATGACCACAGTGTCTATTTTTTTCGGAATCATACATCCTTCTTTCTGAGGGCTTCATATACCTCCGCCGTTTTATCGGCAACGGAAGTCCAGGAAAAAAAATTTTCCACCCGTTTCCGGCCCGCCGCAGCCATTTTATTTCTAAGCGGTTCATCCGCCACGAGTGTGTTCAGCGCGGAAGCCAGATCCTTTGCGAATTTCACGGGATTTTTCGCCTCGAACGGGGGTGTTTTATCCTGTTCCAAGGGAACGACCAGTCCGGTCTTCCCGTGTTCGACCACTTCGGTAATTCCTCCCACCGCGCTGGCAACAACGGCCGTATTGCACGCCATGGCTTCCAGGTTAATGATTCCAAACGGCTCGTAGATGGAGGGGCAGCAGAAGACACCGGCATGGCTGTATAACTGTATTTTTGCCCCGGTTGAAAGCATTTCGCGTATCCAGAATACATTATCGCGGATTTTCCGGATTTCAGCGACCTTTTTTTCCATTTCCCGTTCTATTTCTTCCGTGTCCGGCGCACCGGCGCAGAGAACGACCGGGGTGTTCCGGTCGATATGGGGAATGGCATTCACAAGATGGATAATGCCTTTTTGCCTGGTTACACGGCCGACAAATAGAATGTAAGATGTATTAATCGGAATACCGTAGGCTTCCAGGTGGTTCGTGTTTTTATCACAGGAAAACTCGTTTATATCGATGCCATTGGGAATGACGGCAATCCTGTCCGGATTAATGGAGAAATGCTTCAGGATATCTTCCTTTGTCCCTCTGGAAACGGCGATAACGCGGTCCGCCATTTCAATGGCTGTTTTTTCAACCCAGCTTGAGTAATAGTATCCGCGTCCAATCTGTTCCACCTTCCATGGCCTTAACGGTTCGAGGGAATGGGTTGTCAGTACTAGTGGAATACCGTAAAGCAGCTTGCAGAGTATACCTGCCATGTGTGAATACCAGGTATGGCAGTGCACTATATCGGCATCCACGTCGTCGGAAGTGAATTGTATATCGCGAAACAGGGTGTTCAATGTTGATTTAAGCCTGTCCCGGGCATTTGACAACAACCCGGGCGGGGTTTCATATCCCTTTACTTTAAGCGGTCCCGAATTCCCGTTTTGATTGCCAAAACACCGTACTTCCACGTCCATTTTCCTGGACAATTCCCTTGTCAGGTACTCGACATGAATGCCGGCACCCCCGTAAATATTGGGAGGGTATTCGTTCGTCAGGAACAGGACCTTCATTCGCTGTGATCCTTATTTTAAAACAGGTACAGGGGATGGGAATCAGGATTCTTTCCGAAGAACGTAACGTCATCGATTTTCCTGACTTTTTCCCCCCTGAGCAGTGCATAGAGTGTTCTCTCTACGCCTATTCCGCCTCCCATAGTCGCGGGGAAAACGGATTCTCCTTTTGCGTTTTTTATAGTAAGCAGCTGGAGGAACGGACCGTATCCTCCCAGGTCTTCCACGTTTTCCAAATTTCCATTCTTAATGACCGGTCTGACAGGTAAAACCCTGTTGTCGATGATTCTTTCCACTACCGTTTCATACAACCATTCCCTTATACCCCCGGAAAGGATTTCCAATGCGGGAGTGTGTTTGCCTGTCTTTGCATCGATTCCTTTTACGCAAATATCATAGTTGAATATGTTTTCCGACGGAATACCGGCGATGTCGGGCTTGGAGCCGTCGGCGTGAAGATAGGGATAAACAAGATCATAATTTTCCCTGTACAGCCCCGTTATCCAGTAAAACTGATCCTTTACCTCCTCGCCGCATTTCATTTCACCCGTTTTATTGCCGTATTTCGCGTCCGCCTTGTCCTTGGCAAAAGACGGGAACGGTGTTTTGGGAACTTCCAGAACCACCCCCAGTTTTTTCAGGTCATCGGCATTGCGTTTGTTGACTTCTTCGGCCATGCATACAATCATCCGTTCAAAAAGATTTTTGATTTTCGTCATATCGGAATCCAGTACTTCCCTCACCCTGTCCGGCTTACCGTAATACTCTTCAAGTGTTATTTTCGCGTCACGCCTCAGTTCGACATCGATCTGTGAAAAATCGATTATATATTTACCCCGCTGTACATTATTGGGACTTTCAAGTTCCAGGCGGATATTGGGTGAATCGACAAAAATACCCTTGATCCTCGGATTGGAGCAGGCCAGGAATTTGCAGTAGATCATGCTGTGGGTGGTCACATAGGTATGGCCCTTGTAGGGTATGGAGGGTGTGTGCTCAATATCGTGGGCAAGCGGGTCGGTCATGATACTCATCATTACCCTCTCCAGGTTGACCAGGCCTTCATCGGCCAGGAACTGTATAATTGAATTGACGAACGTTGTTCGTATCCTCGATATATAATACAGATTGTCTGAAATCCATTTATTACTGTAATTTTCCTTTATATATTCTTCAAAGGTGCTGCCGTTCTGATTGAGGGCGGCCTGAAAGTTGGATAGGCTCTGCCCTATGGTTTTCATGTAGTTTTCCATAAATACTTCTCCCGATTTTTAATTATATTTCAGGATTTCACAATACAGGAAATAGATTTATAAGTCAATCATTGTGTATAAGTACGATTTATCCCCCAGAGAAACAGAGGTGCTCAATTTGCTTGTCGCGGGTTGCAGTTATCACGAAATAGCCGATAAACTTTTTATTTTCATTGCCACGGTAAAAACGCATGTAATCCATATATACCAGAAAACCAATGTGAAGAATAAATTCCGGCTTATTAATAATTTTGCAGTGTATAAAAAAGAAAATTCAAATCCAGAGTGATTCATATTCAGTCAAAAGAATGAGGGCTATAATTCTGACAACATACACCCTGGTCTGCGCCGGTATGAGATTGTGGGAGTGCAGGTAGGAGAATGAAGGGTGAATGCCTTTGGGTACCCTGGATATTGCCGAAAGGATCCTTCCCTGTCCCGCATTGTATGCTGCCAATACGATAAGGAAGGATTGATCCCCGAAAAAGCTTATAAGGTCTTTTATATACCTGCACGCCGCATCCGTTGATTTTTCGGGATCTTCCCTTTCATCTATTATACCTGTGACGGCTAAACCGTACGCGTTGGCCGTTTGCGGTATAAACTGCCACATGCCTTTTGCTTTTGACGTGTTGTGGTAAGCCAGCGGGTTGTAGCCTGATTCAACAAAAGGTATGTACGAGTATTCCCTGGCAAGGGAATAGCTGTTCAGAGTAATGTTCAAACGGTTCAGGTACAGGCTGCGGTTTTGGAGACCCCGTCTGTAAAAATAGGCATACCGGTATTTGATCATTTCCCTCCGCAGCAGGGGAAGCAGGGTTTTTTCATGTCTGTATATGTCGGCACCCCAGCGTGAAGCAAGATCCTTGAAGGCGGTATCAACCTTTTCAGGAGTAATGGGATTCAAAACATCCAGAATGACGGGAATGGCAAATAAAACAAGCAGGGTTGAAGAAGCTATGAGAATGACGGTAACTGCTTTTGAAGAAGGTATTTTATCTGATATTATGCCTATTCCTTTGGAACATAGAGTTTTTGGCCCCTGTAAATCAAATTTAGATCCAGTATATTGTTGAGTGCTGCTATAAACCATGGATTTTGATGGAATTTAGCGGCGATCCCGATCAGGGTGTCTCCGTATTTAACGGTATACACATAGGCAATGATTTTTTCCTGGGAGGGGATTTTTATTCTTTGGCCCACATAGATTTTATCCCAATCGTCAATCCCGTTTAAACGGGCCAGGCGATCGGGGCTAATACCGTATGCTTCTGCTATTTCGAGCAATGTTTCACCCCAGCGGACCGTGTGCCAGAGACCCTTTTTTGTTATGTTTCCTGCATTAACTACAGAAGCAAGACAAAAAAACAGGATTACCAGCCATATTAATGTTTTGTTATGATTCATAGACTCACCTCACTCCCGTATCAGGTTTTCCACCTGCCGATAACGGCAGTATTTCATTATACCCTGATAATTTTATCCCATGTTTTTAAAATATTCAAATATATTTCATCAGCAATATTCATTGAAATTCTCATATCCCGCCTTTTATTCCCCGGATGATTGTTCTATAATTATAAATATGCTGTTCAGATGGATAAGATCATTGTATGTAATGAATGAAAGCATCGGGGGAGAATACGTCTCCGAAAAAGACTTTAAATTAAAGCGTAAAGAGTCTTTTTTGGTCATGATCATGTTCATCAGTTTCGTATTTCTTGTCGCTTTTGGTTTTGCCAGTCTTTTTGTAGAACATAATGTAATCCGGGCCGCGATTGACTTTATTCTAGCGGGTTTAACGCTGGTGATGTTCATCGTCCATTACAGAATTAAAAAAATTATTTTCATGTCGATTGTCACCGTGGTTTTTTTTATCGCTTATCTCATTATAATCATCCTGAATGGCGGTTTTTTCAATTACGGAATACTTTGGGCATTCAGTCTTCCCATTGTCGTTTTTTATATTGCCGGTAAGAAAACAGGTGTGCTTGTTTTGCTTGTTTTTCATGTATTGATTGCCGTTATGGTGATTCTTGGTCAGTTTAAAATAATAGAATTTAAATACACAATCCCCCAGTACTTCTACATTTCAGCAGTGTATGCGCTTATTTCCACACTCACGTTCCTCTATGAAGACACTGCCGTCAAGAGTGAATGGATCATCCGTAACCAGGCATTGTTCAATCCGATGACAAAACTACCCAATTATTTGAAATTGCGGAAAGATCTGGGCAAGATAGCCCATCCCTGCACGCTCATTATGATAAATATTGATAATTTCAGGATAGTTAATGAACTCTATGGCAATAAAACCGGTGATCAGACGATAGTCGAGGTGTCATTAATGTTAAAACAGCTGCTGCGTAAACAGAACAACGGCCATCTTTTTCTTTACAAACTGCATTCGGATGAATTCGCCGTGCTCATCGACTGCTCAGTAGATGATGAAAAACTCATTGAATTGACTTATCTCGTCAGTAATCAACTGAATACCAAGCTGACCGTGAATGATAATTATATCGCGCTCTCCGTGAGCCTGGGGATAGCCCATAATTCGGATAATCCGTTGTTTGAAGCGGACATGGCATTGAATTTCGCAAAGGAGCAGAAGAGGAATTACATCATTTTCGATAAAACGATGGACAGGTCTTCGAAACTGAAAGAAGATTTACTCTGGATCGATATTCTGAAAACCGCGGTTAAAAATGACAATATTATCCCTTATTTCCAGCCGATCCTGAACAACCGCACGAATGAAATAGAGAAATATGAATGCCTTATCCGTCTTATTGAAAATAACAGGGTGATTACACCTGGTTTTTTTCTTGGTATTGCAAAGAAAGCGAGGATTTATCCCGTATTAACGGCGGTGATGGTAAAAAATTCATTTGATTTTTTTAAAAATAAAAACATTTCATTCTCAATTAATGTATCGGTTGATGATATTCTCAACAGGGAAACGGCCAATTTTATTTATCATTACCTGAATGAATACAATATAGGGCCGCGGACAATTTTTGAATTGACCGAGTCGGAAGAAATTGAAGATAATATTGATGTTCAGACCTTTATCAACAATATAAAGCAATACGGAGCAAAAATTGCCATCGATGACTTCGGTACGGGCTATTCCAATTTCGGAAATATCCTTAAAATGAATATTGATTACATAAAACTGGACGGAACTCTTATAAAAAACATTGATTCAGACCCTAATATGCAGATTATTGCCGAAACAATCGTCAATTTCGCACGCAAATTGAACATTGAAACTATTGCAGAGTATGTTCATTCCTCTGAGGTGCATGAAAAAGTCAAATCAATAGGTATTGATTACTCCCAGGGATATTTTATCGGCGAACCGAAGCCCGATATTCTTCAGAATTCCCGGTAAAAAGAACCAGCTTAGGTGTGTTTGATTATTTTTTTCAGTCATCACACGTGATGAAAACGGATAAATGTATTTTTTTGAGATTATGTTGCATCAAATCATAAATATATTTGTTGTTATTACTTGTCTTTGTCGATAATTATCGTATGATGTCGTGTTATAATCAAAAATATTTTCAACATTCACTGTACAAAAAAATATTTTTGTATATAATTTAAATCAAATTATTTTTTAAGGGAGAGTATATTAAATGGCTACAGCAAAACAGATTAATCTTAGTTTAAAAAGAACAGATGCAAAGATTGTCAAGCTGACAAAAGAAATTGCAAAACTTAAAAAACAAAAAGTTAAATTGACTTCTGCTTACAAAGCCGCGCTTAAAGTCGCACCCAAGAAATCGAAATCCAGATCTAAAGCGAAAAAGAGTTCGGCAAAAGGCAGATCTTCTGCAAGGAAGACGACCAGAAAAAAGAAATAGTGATCGGACATAATCACTGTTTTCCGGAATTTTAAAGTTGAAATGCTTTATTTTTCCGCGATAAAGCGCTCCGAGGCATGATTATACCTTGATTTTGTGCAATCACTACCCCGGAGTCCGCTTTTTTTTAAAACAAGGTGGTGAGGATTATTTTGCCTGCACCGCATCCGTTTTCCCGCCAAGCTGACCGCAGGCTGCGTTAATGCTTGTACCTTTCCTGTATCGCCGCGTGACATTGATTCCTTCCTTCTCGAGCATTGAACGGAAATGGTTTATAACGGCATTATCAGGCGTTTGATACGGTGTAGATGAAACGGGATTGTAGGGTATGATATTGACGTTTACCTTCATCGGCCGGATGAATTTAACGAGCTGCTTTATATGCTTGTCCATATCGTTGACATCTTTTATAAGCACAATCTCAAGAGTAATCATGTTTTTCGTCTTGTTCTGATAATATAACAGCGCTTCTTTCAATTCATCAAGTGAATTTTTTTTTGCCACAGGCATAAGTTTGGTCCTCAACACCTGATCGGCGGTTACAAGGGATACGGCCAGCCTGATGGGCGGTCCATTGAGTGCGAATTCCCTGATTTCCTCCGGAAGCCCGCACGTGGAGAGGGTCATTTTTCTGTATCCCATGTTTTGTCCGTCTTTATCATGTAAAATATTCACCGCTTTCCGCACGGATTCAATATTCAGCAGCGGTTCGCCCATACCCATGAATACGACATTGGAAATGGACCCGTACAATGACTTGAATAACAGGAATTGTTCGACAATCTCGTAATCACGGCAGTTCCTGATAAGCCCGATCCGCCCCGTGGCGCAGAAGGAACAACCCATTGCGCATCCCACCTGTGATGAAAGGCAGGCGGTTTTCCTTCCCTCATCGTCAACAAGCAGAACAGATTCTATGAAATTTCCGTCCTGCAACTGAAGCCTGATCTTGATATTTCCATTCCCATCATCATTTGTCTGATTTATCTGAGATGTAATGGCAACGGCCCTGCTTTTAATGTTTTGTCTTAATTCCGCAGGCAGATTGGTCATATCGTCGAATTTAAAGACACCTTTTTGGATCCAGGAAAAAATCTGCCTGCATCTATAAAGGGGCTTTATATTCAAGGCATCACTGATTTCCTGCGGTAGGAGAGAGGCAATGGGAAGTATATCGGTATTTGCCGGATTCAATTCAGGACACCTTGTTTTTTCAAGAGTGCTTATTAATGGCCGCTTTTTAAACGGATAAGCATTTCGGTAATATAAATGTTTCTATAACCCCTTTTGGAGTACTCCGACAGGATCTCTATGGCCTTGTCTTTCTGACTGGTGGCAAGGTAGCATTCCGCAAGTTCAATAAACAGTCTGGAATTGCCCGGGTCGTTTACCGCCAGTTTATTGAGGGATTCAATGGCTTCATGGTAATTTTTTCTTTCCTTGTTGATTATGGCTAATCCCAGGATGGCATACGTATCATAACCGTAATTCAAGGCCTTTTTATAGTATACCTCCGCATCGTCGATTTCTCCCAGGTTTCTATGGGCATCCCCGGCACGGGTAAGAATCACCTTGTTATCGTGTTCCATGTCCAGGATTTTTTCCCAGAAGGCAAGGGATTTTCTATGATCCTTGGTGCCCCTGTAACAATCGGCCATTCCGAACAAGGCATAAAAATTATTATCTTCTATTTCCAGGGCCATTTGAAAGTATTTGATTCCTTCATGAAAGGATTTGAGTTTTCTGCAGCAATTGCCCAATGCCGTCAGAACTTTTATGTTATTGTGTTCTCCGGGAATGGAGAGTGCCTTTTCCCAGTATTTTTGTGCATCCTTGTAATACCGAAAATCGAAATGCAGGTATCCCAGGCCTATCAGGGCGTACGCATTGTCCGGTTCAATTTCCAATGTCTTCATGAAAACTTCTTTGGATTTATCAAAATTGTTCACTTTTTTATAGGCATCAGCAATACGGGTCAGAACCGTAACGTTTTTTTCATCCGTTAAAAGATATTTTTCCCATATCTCTATGGCCTTCTGATAGTTCTTAAGCCCCTTGTAACTGTCGGCAAGCCCAAACAGGGCGTAATTGTTCTCAGGACTTTGATCCAGGCAGGATTGATAGAATTTAACGGCCCCCTGGTAATCACTTCTTTTCCGTGCAATATCACCCAGGCCAACCAATGCATAGGTATTACTTTTATCGTATTCGAGAATTTTATTGAATTTTTCTTCAGCATCTTCCAGTTTTTCTTCTTTCAGATAAAAATAACCGAGTTTTGATAGTTCGGAGATCAATTCCTGTACTTCGTTCATTTGGTTGTCGTTATTACTCATTCTCTTCCCCTTTATCCTGAAGCCATGACCTGATTATACCTGCCATTTTCTCGACCATAGCGTCCTGTTTTTTTTTAAATGGAGCCAACCAGAACATCCTGAAAGCTTCGAAAGGATTTTTCTTTTTCCAGTAATATTCACCCAGCCGGATCAACCCGTCCGTATAATTGGTGGTCAGGAAAATTTTTTTAGCCATTTCATATTGTCCTTTATTGTAAAGCTCGTTTCCTTTTCGAATGAGAGCCGCCTTCTGTCCTTTTTCCACTTTATTCTGTTCATTCCTGGTTACTTTTATAAATCCTTCCTTCGGCAGTTTTTTTAATAATTCGCTTATTCCCATGACAATCGAATCTTACTCAATATTAAGTGTATTGAATTTACTCCTTTGATTCAAGATTATTTATGCAATTGTTCCTTTAGTAGACATACTTTCCGGTAAAGACCCGTTTTTGAGGGTATAGGCCTGAAAAATGGCTTTTCCCAGGGCCTTGAACAAAGCCTCCGCCAGGTGATGCGAATTTTCCCCGTATCGTGTGCCGGCATGAATGTTGATCTTGGCATGTGTTGCCAGACCAACAAAGAATTCCTTGAGTAATGAGATATCGAACTGCCCCGCAAACGGCTGTGGATAGCTGCATTTGTATATCAAATAAGGCCTTCCGCATACGTCTATCACCACTTCTGCAAGGGAGTCGTCCATGGGAATCATGGCGTTTCCAAACCTGGCCACCGGGCCATGCTCGGATACGATTTTATTCAGAACATCCCCTAAAACTATACCCGTATCTTCCACTAGATGATGCGGATCCACGTCAGTATCGCCTTTTGCAGAAATGGAAAGCGAGAATCCTCCGTGAAAAGCCATGGCCGTGAGGATATGGTCAAAAAAGGGCAGCGTTGTCTTTATGGATACTTCCCCTTTTGAATCCGGATCGATAACAATACGGATTTCGGTTTCTTTTGTTTTTCTTTCTGAAGTACATTTTCTGCCGGATGGTTTCTTGCTCATAATTTTATTTTTCCATACTAAATATATTATCGTTTTTTATATAGATATATCGTATTGATTTTAACTAAAATGTCTTTTTTTTTCAATAAATTGATGCTATGTTTATCTATGCAGCCTATAAAAACGATGAAAATAATTGTAATTTTGATGTTTTTCTTACTTTTTTCACCTCTTTTTACCGACACAGGTTCCGTTTTCTATGCCATCCATATTCCGGACGTCGGTTTGTCAAATGATTCGGTATATCCTCATTATCTGGGAATCTGCAGTTACATGACAACACCCATGGGACAGAAGGTGGGCTGGCAGGGTATTTTTCTTTTCAGCACGGCACAACCTGCCGCCGGTGTCATAAGCAATATCGCGGTTGGATTATTAATCGGTCAAGAGGTAATGCTGGGTCCTATACTTCTCTCTATTGATGCCATTGGAGGTTTGGGCATCTCCGTCTCGGATTTTGGCGGAACGGCTGAACATCTGACATTTTATGGTGAAATAACCTGCCAGCTTGGTGCCGAAGTATCCAGGGGCATCCAGATATGCGGTTTTTTCGGATTGCAGTCAATCGGGAACATTATTCCCGGTATACCGGGAGGTGAATTCCTGTATTATTCACCGGTTGCAGGTATCAGAATAAATTTTTATTCTTAAATTGAGGTGCATTTATGATTCGGAAGACCGGATTTCTTGAAAGAGGAATGCTGTTTGGAGGCAGGTTGAGTCCTCTCCAGTTTGCTTTTAAAACAAGAATTAAAGGGGCCTTCACCAATGATGAATTTGAGGAGGCTTTGAAGAAGGTTAAAAAAAGGCATCCACTTTCCTGTGTAAGGTGCGTACAGGATGATTCCGGTTCTTTTCTATTTACCGATGAAGGTATGGATACTATTCCGTACAGAATTGTTGAAGCCCGGGATGAGGAAACCTGGGTCCATGTCATTGAAAATGAACTGTCAACCCTCTTTGATTATGAAAAAGGACCCCTCCTCAGGTTCGTCCTGGTGCGTTCCCCCCTGTATACGGATATCATACCCGTTTGCCATCATGGAATTGCGGATGGAATAGCGGGCGTGTACCTGTTGCAGGACCTGATCCGGTTTTTAGGTTTCCCGCATGAACAGGTTGCAGTAATAAAGCCGGCTGAACCGGCTGACCGGCTGGTTCCGGATGAAATCATTGAAAAGGCTCTGCAATCCGGCCCGGGCCTGCACTCTTTTGATTCCAGGGAAATAAGCACTCCTGAAAAGCCCGCTGAACCTGTTTTTAAAGTGATACCCTGGACCGTAGAAAGAGAGAAAACCCGGAAAATCATCCATTTAAGCAAGGATAAAAAATTTACAGTCCATAGTTTTATCGGAGCCTGCTTCCTGAAAGCTTTTGCCCGTTTATACGGAAAAGGGGAAGGGTATAACCGGATAATCCAGAGTCCGGTAAATATCCGGCCGCAGCTTGCTGCCGATCTTTCGGGAGTATTCGGGTTGTATATAAGCCTTATAATGGCACAAATTGATTGTTCTCCCGGAAGGTCTGTTTTGGATATAGCCGGCGATATAAATATTGAATTTAAAAAGTTAATTTCCAGCTGCAGTCACTTGAGGATGTATGCGGCCATAAAAAAAGGCGGGGGGAAACCGGGCAAAAGGCGGAAACCCACTAAAAATTATGATTTTTCACTGTCCAACCTGGGATTACTGGATTATCCGGTTCAAAACGGGAGCCTGGAAACAACAGATTTTTACGGACCGGTTTTCAGCGCTGTCGGTGAAAGGGTAATCGGTATGAATACCTTTAACGGCATCCTGTATTTTTCAATTGTTATCAATATTCATGATTTTAATGCTGAAGATATTCTGAAATTAAAAGATACGGCGATGGAAGAATTGAATAAGGTGTTGGATTGAAATATTTTATTTATCTTTTATGATGGGAAATATCCGTTCCAGATGAATTTCGGTAAACTGCTGGTATAATAAATTGGATATACCCCTTATTTCCATGGTCCGGTCTGTTGTGTCAAGAAATTTAAAGAAATTAAGCAGCCTGCCAATACCCGAGGAGGTAATGGTATTGACGTTCGTCATGTCAAAACTCACGTGTTCGAATGATTCCAGTTTCCGGATATCCATAAGCGCTTTGGAAAGCTCTTTATCATTGCTTGAATCTATATTTCCGTTCAGAACGGCTTTTATGGTTTTTTCAGCTTTTTCTATCTTAATTTCCATAATGTACCTCTATAAACCAAATATTTTTTCAGAGTAACCATTCAAATTGTATTTCATGTCTGTCAAAATTTCAAGAATAATTATGGGAAGGCTGTCTAAAAATTACTCAATAGCCGGTTTTTTTACTTGATTTTGAAACATGGTAGGCATTATAATTATTCTTTAAGACAGTATTTTTTTGGTGCCAGAGTACCTTTACGGAGGGTCATTGCGTATGAAGAAAATTTTATTAACATCACTTATATTATGTTTTTTTGTTTCTTTTGTTTATGCACAGGAAGTCACCGATGATTCTGTAGTATTTGTAAAAACAGCGCCTATCTTAAGAGTTCTGGCCCACGAACTTGGTTATAAAATTTATTATACCAAACACGGCATAGATGTGGGTGTCTTTTACATTCCTTATTCCTGGTTTTCCCAGGCCGGGGGCAAAGGCCAGGTAATCTGGGGAAAAAACAAGGCATATCCCTATTTCACAATTTTTTGGGTGGATGGGAAACTGGATCATATAAATGTCTATTTGCAGGAAAATATGCAGCATTATTCATGGGGCATCCTGAATGCAACGGTAACGGAAGTAAAGGATAAATTTGATGTAGATCCCGACACTTTCAAAGTGGAATTCTAACGCCATTATTATCCATTTTTATAGTCTACCCACCCGTCTTCATATCCTATAAAAAGGTCGGTCACTTTAATTGTAAAAATACCGTTTTCTACAACTCCGGGTATGAGTTTCAGCTTTTTTTCCATTTCAACAGGGTCAAAGGACCCTGAAAACCTGATATCCAGAATAATGTTCCCATGCCGTGTGATCACCGGACCGGCCTGCTGCTTGCCCATGCGGATCATTATGGAGGCCCCGAGTTCCTCCACCGCCTGGGAAACAGGGTAGAGTGCGGAGGGTATTATTTCAACTGGGACCGGTTTTGTTAATCCAAGGGTTTTCACCATTTTTGTGCTGTCGACAATGATGGCGTACCTTTTGGAGAAAAAGGCGACGATTTTTTCAAGTAATAAGGCGCCCCCGCCCCCTTTAATCAAGTACATCTGCGGATCAACTTCATCGGCTCCGTCGATGGTAAGATCAAGTTTTCCTTTTATATCAGGATCATTAAGACTCCAAAGGGGAATATTACAGGAACGGCATTCCATTTCCGTCTGCATGCTTGTGGGAACAACCCTGATGTCTTTCAGTTCCCCGGATTTTATTTTTTCTCCAACCCTTCTTATGGCTTCAATGGCCGTTGAACCGGTTCCCAAGCCAAGTTTCATACCGTTTTTAACCAGGTCGTCCACCGCCTTTTTGCCTATTTCCCTTTTGATTTCCTTGTCATTCATTGTTTTCTCCGTTTGCTAATTCCTTTTTCAAGTCATATAATATTATGCAGAAGACAGTCAACCAGCGGATTGAAATTAAATGGGAAGCCCAGGTGGTAGCATGGATCAAAAAAACATTGATTTCAGGGATATTATTCAACAGATCCGGGACGGGATTTTCATTACAGACAAGGACAGGAAAATTCTCTTCTGGAGTCAGAGCGCGGAGGATTTAACCGGTTATTCGGCCTCCGAGATGACCGGCCAGGCATGTGATCAACTGGGATTTCTTTGCTCCCGGGACCCGGAAGGCAACTCACTCTGTACCACGGATAAATGTCCACTGCTTAAGGCAATGGAGTCATCCAAAACCCGTGTGTATCCCAGGCTTTTCTTTTTTACCACGAAATGGAAAAGCAGTTTACCCGTCTCATTGACCATTGGACCTGTTCATGATCCCAATGATGAAATTTCCGGGGCTCTATGCATTTTCAAGGATATGCGCGATGAATACAGGCAAAGAAAACTGGCGGGTGAAATCCAGAAAAAAATGATAACCACGGGAAATATCATGCGGCAGGGTCTTTCCGTTGAAATAATTTATAAGCCTGTTGAAGACGTAAGCAGAAATTTCTTGGAAGCGTTCTTTTTGGATGATAATACACTGGTTGCCACCCTGGCGGATGTCAAGGGACAGGGAGTTTCACCCCCGTTTTTTACCGTTATCTATAAAACATTGTTCCATTCCGCATTTTCCCGGCTGAAGTTTCCGAAGGAAGTACTTCAATACATAAACCAGTCCTTCCTCCTATCGACGCCAGTTGAAGGTTCCCTTTTATCCGCTTCCATGATCAGCTACGATCCTGAGAGCAGTGAAGGGAGAATTGCCTCAGCCGGCAATCCCCCCGCATTGATTTTTAAAAAATCCGGCGGCGGATTTGATTTAAAAAAGGTTTTGGACGTCACATCCGGTATGATTGGAGCGGACGAGGATGCTGATTTTTCCGAGTCACCTTTTTCGCTGGAGAAAAATGAATTCATCCTTTTATCCTCGGACGGGTTGTTCAATGCGGAGGGGGCTGACGGGAATCCTTTCGGCATAGAGGGAGTCAAGCGGTTTTTTTCGACTTATAAAGGTCAAAATCCAATGAACGATCTTATTTCCTGTGTCCAGAACGAAAGTGCCTTCCCCGAATTTCTGGATGACCTGAGTTTAATCAGTATTACAGCTGTTTGACCCCAAATGCAGGTATTGGTGCTATTGTCCCAGTAGAACGGCGATCAAGGGCAGGACGGCATAGGTTCCCAGGACAACGCCGAAATTGGACATCATGAAGACAAGCAGGATATGGGTAAACCGGTTCCTGTAAAATCCCTTGACCGTGGTTATATCGTCGTTTAATTTTTCAAAATCCGAAACCCGCGGTTTCCTGAATTTATACTGGACAAATCCGGTTACCATTCCGACGCCGATTACGGGAAGAAGGGGGGTAACAGGCCCCGTCAAGAATGCAAGAAGAACCGCAAGGGGGTGCCCCAATGCGGCGATGGTTCCTATGGCCGCCATGCTGCTCGTGGCAATAAGCCATGCCCCTATCATGTTAATGCCTTTTTGGGGACCGCCGAAGATGAAACCGAGTGTGAACAATGAAACGATAAGTCCTGTGACGACCCATGGCAGAATTTTTGATATAAGAGATTTGGGAGGGATGATATTGATGTCCGATACGTCCGTTGAGGCGAGACCGGCATCAAATTGCCTGAGGTGGTCTATCAGTCCGTTCATGTGCCCGGCCCCTACGACCGCCACTATTTTTTTACCCTGGGCTTCAAAAATCTTTGAGGCCAGGTAGCGGTCGCGTTCATCAATCAGA
The DNA here is from genome assembly GCA_016928415.1 of Spirochaetales bacterium. Taxonomy (GTDB): domain Bacteria; phylum Spirochaetota; class Spirochaetia; order SZUA-6; family JAFGRV01; genus JAFGKU01. The sequence continues at coordinate 9,822 of JAFGKU010000234.1, read as the reverse complement.
ACGGTTTTTACGGAAGGCAGAAATTCGGCCAGTTCATCCATCATGTTCTCAAGGACATTCTTTTCCTTGAGTTTTTCTATCTCTTCAGCGGAAAGCTTTTCCTTTACAAGTGCCGAACTGATCAGTGCGGCCAGCATTTTGTTTTTACCCCAGAAACCCGTTTTTGACCAGGCCCTTCTTAACGTCACGTGTATCTCCCTGTCGCAGAAACTGAAAGGGATATGCAGCTCTTCGCTGACTTTAATGGCCGTCATCATTTCTTCGCCGGGCTTTACACCCAGGTCCAGTCCAAGGCGCTTCTGGAACGACGCCAGTACCAGATTGGCCAGCAGGAGGAACCCTTTCCCCTGTTTTAACACATCCGTTATGTTCAAATCACTCCATGTTGATTTCTGGGTGAGTGATTTATACCGGGATTCGTCTATTTCTATGCAGACCCTGTCCGGTTTTTCTTCACGGATCAATTGATCCACTTCATCAACGCTTTCTTTTGAAACGTGCGCTGTTCCTAAAATGATGAATTCCCTGTCACCCAGTTGAATCCGTTCGATTGTTTTTCCCATAAGTATGTCTCCTTAATTATTCTCGCCCAGGTGTTTCAGTTCCCAGTCCGCGAGGATCCATTCAGTAATATCTTTCCGCTCCAGGCTCACGATTTCCGTTAAATAGGTCATTGCCGCATTCATGTATTTATTGGAAAGCATATACTGGTTTGCCAGGTAAAACAGAATTTGCGCCCTGATGAGTTTGTTTTTTTCTTCATCCGCCGCCTTTATCACATAATAGTCGTTGAAGGAATTTATGTAAAAGCGCGCCATATGCCAATACCAGCTTTCCGCCGGAAGCAGTTTCAACAACCCGTCAAGATATTCCGTCGCTTCCTTTTCCTGCCCGGCTTTTTTAAGGGCCAATGCGGCAAGAAGCCCGTAGTTATATTCCGATTTTTCATATGCAAACGCTTTTTTAAACATTGCAGAAGATTCTTCCCAGTTTTCTTTCATGTAATAATAGGTTCCCAGCGGGGAGTATGCGTAATAATATTCCGGTTTTAATTCCATGACCTTTTTATAATATACAGCCGCTTCCTCGTACTCCTCCCGTTCCTGGTGTATGCCGGCTGCATATACATAGGCGAGAAAATAATCCGGGTTTATTTCCATGGCCTTTTTAAAATCCGTCATTGCCAGGTCTTTCTTCCGCATATCCAGGTAAATCCGCCCCCGGTCCACGTAGCTGAAATAATAATCCGGCTCTATTTTGATTGCCTCGGAAAGATCGGCGATCGCTCCTTCTCTATCCTTTAACGCCCGTTTAGTGGTAGCCCTGTCGACGTAGGCAAACGGGTACCGGGGGTCTTCTTCCACGGCCTTGTCGAAGACGGCTTCCGCCTTTTTGTATTCCTTTTTCCGTATGAGTACGTTTCCCTTGCCCATCAAGGCCACAAAATGGCCGCTGTCCTGGTCCAGGGTTTTATCGAAATATTCCTGGGCTTTATCCAGGTTTTTATCTTCCAGGTACATTTCTCCCATGAACGAAAGGGCCTGTGTATTGTTCCCGTCCTTTTCGATCAGGATCGAAAGAATTTCCTTTTGCTGTTTTCTTTTACCTTCCAGGCCGTAGGCCATGGCAAGGCTGAAAAGTATATCCGTATTTTCCGGATCGATATCACGGAGCTGCTTGAGTTCTTCCAGGGCATCCCCGGCCATGCCGGCGTATAACAAAAGCCTGGCATGCAACAGCCGGGTTTTCGGATTATTTTCATCCTGCCTGTAAGCCTTTTCATATTCTTCCATGGCCTTTTGGGGGTCGCCGATGGCTACGTAGTGGCTTATGGAGGCGTATTGCGTGTCTTCTATTACCGGCTCCTTTTCCGTAGCCGTCTGGCAACCTGATATCCACACCATGACGGGAATAATCAAAGAGACCATAATTATCATACGGGTTTTGCCTGCTTTTCCTGACATAGGGGCACCTCTATAACCTGATATTTATCACAGGCAGCCACGAAAAATCCCTATTACCCGTACATGGTTCCGGACCATAACGGCGTTCCCCGGGTATAAATCCGGAAATTGTTTCCGTAAAGGAGGTTTTTCTAGGTGGCTGTATACCTGAATAAAAACAATATACCCATCAAAACGGTTTTTTACAAGATGGTTACAGTGGGAAATTATTTTTTTAAGCATATACAATAGTGGCTAATAATATAATAAAGAATGAACAACAGTATTAAATTATTTTATAAAGCATTGCATGATTATATGAGTATTGATAAAATACCTATCCATGAAATCCAAGACGAAGCTGTTCTACTTCTCGATTCTTGCCGTATATCTCATGGTTACCGTCTTTTTTTTCGTGCTCCATGTCTTAAGCCGGCAGCGGATTGTACTCCATAATTTCGGAAATCTGGAAGTTTATGGTTATATTTCCCGGCTAAACAGCCCCATGGAAAAAAATCCCCTGGAAATTGGCCTGAATTTGGGTAATTTTAGTATACGTTTTTCGGATAAATTGCCGCTTTTTTGTGTTAAAAAGGATGGAAGTGAACTGAAAGACAGGGTGATATCCTATGCCATGAACGGCAATGCCCTGGATATGTTCTTTGAGAATAAAATCAAATTGCGTGTAACCCTGATAAAGGAAAATGAATATGACCTTTCCTTTACCGATTCCGGTACCGGCCTGCTGAATGATTTAAATACCCTTCAAATTCCGCTTTACATGATGTCAAAAGACGCGCTGGAAAGAATTCATGACTCCCTCTATTCCTCGGTATACAGGAAAAAACGCTTTTTTTTAGGTTTTTCCGGTGCTGATAATTCGATCTATGCGGATAATAAACTCGTTCTTACCCCGGATCAGGGTTCCTTGTCAATTATCCTGGCAGAAACCGATGGGAATGCAAATCCGAATCTTTACTGGCTCAGCAGAAATCCGGTTTGCAAGGATACGGCCCAATTCGAAAAAATTGCCGCTTCCTATTTTGATGCGGCTTATGCTGCCTGGATGGGTACCCGTTTTTCAACCCGTACCGGCAAGTGGGATTTTAATGGCGGGGAACCCTCTTTTGACGAACAGACGGGTATGGCCATGCTTTCTGAATCAATTGTCCGGGGCGACTATGTAAAAGCCCTGTATCTCTACAATCTGGCTTTTACCATGGAAAGAAACCGTGAAAACGGGCCGGACCTGCCTTCGGTAACGAGTTGTTATATTGGCAAATTGGAAAGTTACTTAAAACACTTAATGGAACAGGATGCGGAGGACCTGCCTTCCATTGAAAAAATGATTGCACGGGCTGATCCCTTGTTGCTTGATAATGGAAAACTTGTTTTAACCCTGTTGAATCATGGGAATATCCTTTATCTGGATGATTTCATCAGTAAGGTAGTCATTCCTTATGAAATGACACCGAAGAATTTGAATACTTGCCTGGCAATGGCCGGTATGTACCTTGATGTCAATAAACACCTGAAAAATAAGGTGAATTATTTTTCCAGGTTCCGCACAATACCGTATTCCAATTTAATTCCGGCCATTGTAAATATAAAGGAAGGGCTTTTTCAACTTCCAGAGGGGAAGAAAAGGATTGACACCCTCCAATCCTTGAAAACGGCCCGGCTGTTTATTGATTTCGGCACGGCTGAAAAGGAACCCTTGTACGTAACGATCGGCACCGGTATGATTGTCTCGGTTTTGGCTTATACGGACGATCAGGGTTACATCCCGGAATATTTTACCGTAGAGGGGAACAAACTGGTGAAAAGTGAATCGACACTTCCTCCGGAAAGAGTCTACCCTGTCATTTCACAAAATCCGTATCAACCAAAGGAATTACCTTTATATCCCGAACTTGACCCCGGCAAATGGATGATGGCGGCCGCAATACTGGTAAACGTTGCATCCATGGATGATGAAATAAAACTCCTGCTCAAGTTCCCTCCAGGCTACAGGCATTATTTTTTTATTCGTAATATAAACCCGGTGGCGGAGGTAATCATGCACGGCAAGAAGGTCTTTATGGGAGAAAATTATTTTGCTTTTCCCGACGGCGCGTATTACAGCGGCGAGTTTCAATCGCTTTTGGTTAAATTAAAGCATGAAAATGAAGTAGAAGAGGTGACGATTCGATATAAGAAGGGAGAGATTAACCCGTAAAATCCGGGTGTTTTCAGCTGTTTCGCAGGTATTCGGCGATGGCTTTTTTAGCGTCTTCCATCGTGGCGCCTTCTACTTTTATCGGGGCGTATTTATGCACTTCATCCCCCTTGACCGGGAAAATTTTCCCCGTATTCGGTTGAAATATTTTATCACCGATCTGAACAAGGCCATTACTGATACTTATTATATATGCGTCCATCTTACCTCTCTCCGCTCGATATGAATTTCAGTAAATCGTCAACATCCGGTTATTCTTAAAAAAAACCACGTTAACATTTGAATAATCCATTTATCTATGCCGACATTTGAATATTTAATATATTCAAGTCAACAGTTGAATACTTAATTTATTATTAATAGTAAGAATATTGCCTTAAAATGTCAACAAAATTAATATTTTATGCCGGATTATTGCCTATTTTACATTAAAAGCATACATTTTGTAGTTATGAAAGCTAAAATTTTCCCGGGATTGATCATTTTGCTGATAGCCATCACAGGATGTTCGTCCGACAAAAATTATAAGAAAATAAAAGTGCTTGTTCCGCAGTCAACAAGTTCCATCCCCCTGCTATACATGGCGGAAATGAACCTTTTTCATGGTTATGAAGTGGAAACGGAATTTTTCACAAATCATATGCAGGCCCTGGTCAGAATGCTGCGCGGCGATGCCGCTTTTTTATTCACCGGTACAAGCCAGGGGTGGGAAAACAGGATGAGCGGCAGCCCCATAGTGATTTTGAATACGGGAGTCTGGGGTGTATCCTATTTGCTTGGTACCGGGGAAAATGTGAAGACCATGGCGGACTTGAGAGGACTAAGAATTGGCCTGCCTTTCCCCGGTTCTCCCCTTGATGTACAGACCAGGTATATCCTGATCAAAAACGGTATTGATCCTGACAAGGAATGTAACATCAGGTATGCGCCGTTCACGCAGGCCTATCCCCTGCTTGTCAGGGGCGACCTGGATGTGGCCGCTTTCCCGGAGCCGATGGCTACAAAACTCGTCACGTCCGGCAACCTTTTCAGACTTATCGATTATAAGGAAGCCTGGGCTTCGGTAAATGGCGGTGAAGAGAGTTCTCCCCAGGTCAGCCTTTTCACAGTAAAGGATTTTGCCGCAGAAAACGGGGGTATGATCCGGGATTTTGTGTCCGTGTGGAGGGAAGCCACCGAATTTACCAAAAGTAATCCGGGTATTGTTGCGGAGAAATTTGCGAAGGCCATGCAGATGTCTGTCCCGATTGTAAAGGAGGCCGTTGCCAATACGCTTTTTTCCATTCCGGATTCTGAGAAGAACAAAAAATTTGTCAACGAATATTTTGTGCAGATAAATGAATTATTGTTTCTAAAAAAAAGCAAATTACCGGATGATTTTTTCATCACAACGGATTAGTATAAAGGAATGATTCACAGATGGTTGGGACTTCTGCTGGTCCTGTTGCTATGGTACGGGATCTCGCTCATTGCAGGTTCGTATTCCATTCCGTTTCCCCATGAAACCCTCATTGACTCGATTGCTTTACTTTCCGATCCTTTTAACTGGGTGCAGATACTGCTTACCCTGTTCAGGACCCTGGCGGGATTCACCTTCGCTCTGGCGGCCGGTCTCATTTTAGGATTGATGATGGGCTTGAAAAAAAAGAACGAGGATTACTTGAGGCCGTTTGTTCTTTTTTTTCAGGGTATCCCGCCCCTGCTTTGGGTCATTCCATTAATTTTAATTTTAGGCATAGGCCATTTCGCCCCTGTCCTGGTGATTGCCCTTGTCTGTTTTCCCCTGATTTCTGTAAATATCACCGAAGGGGTCAAAAGCCTGCCCGCTAATCTTGACCAGATGCTTAAGGTGTTTGCAGGAGGATTTACCCCGAGGCTGCGGGAGTTGATTTTGCCCCACCTAAAGCCGTTTCTGGCTTCTTCCGTTAAACTGGGAATAGTATTGGGATTGAAAACTTCGGTAGTCGGTGAATATTTCGGCGCCAATGACGGTATAGGATTCCGTATCCAGGCGGCTTTTCAGACACTCAGGGTGCGGAATCTTTTTAGCTGGGGCATGATTCTCATTCTTTTAATACTTCTTTTTGATTATATTTTGAGTCAATGGCAAAAAAGCAGGCAGGGTACAGGTCGGGGAAAAAGCCGGTCACTTCATAAATCCCGGGAAAGGAAAAACGGGAATGGGTACCCCGGTTCCGCCGAACCGGTCGACAACCTGGAATACAACAGGGATTCAGACAGGATCCCGCTAGTAATGGAATCCCTGTTTTTTTCCTACGTCACCGAAGGCGGTCACATCCCGGATGAAAAAATGCTTTTTGAAAACCTGAATTTCAAGGTGAAATGGGGAGAGATCGCCGTTATTTCAGGAGATTCCGGCTGTGGAAAGACAACCCTGTTAAAACTGGCAGCCTCGCTTTTATTCCCGGCCAGGGGAACGGTCACGGCACCGGAACCGTACTCTTTTTTGTTCCAGGAGAGCCGTCTTCTGCCATGGCGAAGCATCAGGTACAATACAGCCCTCCCCCTGCTTTATTCAGGATGTGATAAGCGCCTGGCCTTCGGCATAGCCGACTTTCTTTTAAAGGAAGCGGGACTCGGTGATTTAACTTTAGAAAGAACCGACGAGTTGTCCGGCGGCATGAAACGGCGGGTGGAACTTGCCCGCTGTTTTGCCAGGCACCCGGGACTCATCATCCTGGATGAGCCGTTTACCGGTCTGCAAAAAGATGCCCGTGCCTTTCTCTGGGAACGATTCTTATCGTTATGGAATGAAATCAGGTGTCCCGTTCTTGTCGCGACCCATTATCCGGAGGAATTCCCCCCTATGGAGAATATTTCCCGTTATGCGTTAAGGGGCAATCCCGTTTCGGTTGTGCGGTTATAAAATACGGTTTTATTCGTCCGGCTGCGTGATATCGGACAGCTCTTTTTCCGTCCAGGAACCCAGGACCTCCATTTCATAAAGGGAATACCCGAACGGCGTGTTGCGGCTCATGCAAAACAGCCTGACGTACCTGCCCCTGGCTGAAACGATGAGCGAGGCCGTTCCTCCGGCACCACTGTCCGTCGAATAAATGTTAGTCCACGTTATGCCGGTGTCCGAGACCTGCAATTGAAACGCCTTGGCCGATGCGGTTTCCCAATGGAGGACCACCCTGGTAATGTCGGCGTACACCAGCAGGTCGACCATGATCCATTGGGGATCGCTGAATTCGCTGGACCAGCGTGTGGAGAGGTTTCCGTCAAAAGCGAGATTCGGCGTGTATTGATCGTTCTCCACGGAATAGGCGACTGCTGATTTGTTTAACGACAGGTTTTCCGCGGCGGGAACGGGAGGTGCGTCCGTCGGTTTAGGCGCGTTTTCGGACAATCCGAAAGTAACCTCATAATCGGCGCCCTTGCACATGAACGACCTTGTTTCCGTATCATAGATGTAGCTGAATGCGTACGGACAGGCTGACCTGAACAGCCTGGAATACTTGGTTGGAGGACATCGTGACAAAGACCCATACGCACCCTTGCAGCAGAATTCGTCCGCCTGGTATTTAAGACAGGCGCTGAGACAACCGGCTACCTTGCCCGATGAATCCGCTAACTGTAATTCCTGGAAACAAACCTCGTTCAAGTCGGAAACACATCCGGCTGTGCCGCATTCGTATATGTTATCACTGTTCCGTGTATAGGTACCGGGAACGGGTCTTATACTGACCGGAACATTATAACCCTGAATCAGGCTCACATCATAGAAATCCTGCCCGTCGCTGCTTTCCAGGGACCATTCCGTAAGCGTTACGGGAGGAGAGGGGCTCTCGCCATCACAGCGGAGTTTACCGCAATCCCCGGTCAAACAGTTACCATTACCATCGGCTCCGAATGCACAGCCGGTTCGCGCCCAAATTTTACCGTTGGCCCAGTTGTCCGGAACGGTGAGCGTGTATTTACCGCCGTTCGGCTCCAGGTATACACCCCCGCCATCCGGAATCGTGCTTCCAGACCAGGCGGCCCAGATGCCTGTATTCATCCTGTTGACGAGAAATATCTGGCGCGCGGAAACCTGGCCTGCTATAGCCAGGAACACGGCCAGGACGAGAAGTGTTTTCCTGCTCATGATCGGTCCTCCATTATATCGATATCATACAGGAAACGGGAAAAAAAAACCACCCCTTATTTAAAATGAGGGAGATTGAGGTAAAATTTTACCGCATGTATTTTAGTAGATAAAGATTAGCTTTTTTTCTGCAAAATTTGAAATAACAAGACAAAATTGCGCATCAGGATTTGATTTTCAGGGTAAAAAAATTATATCAAAGCGGATTTCATTTTCCAAAGCATCATAATATTGAAGCATGATGCGTGATTTTCATTTTGAAATAACCTGAATGGTAACCGTAGTATAAAAAAGCCACCCCTCATTTAAGGGGTGGCACTGAGGATTTTAAGGGTACATCAATAAATTGAGGTTCAGGGAAAATGTTACGGGCCGTATGGTGCTGGAGCAGCCTGCTATGTCAGACAAAATTTACGGCTTTTTATATGTCACTCTGTTTATTACCTCCTGCCGCTCCGTCTCCTCGGGGTTGGTGTTGCAGAACCTGGCGGGGGAGTAGGCGTAGCGGCGCTTGCCCGCGTAGGTGTGGCTGTCGAGGAAGACGCCCGTGTGGGTGTTGGTGTGGATACGGTACCACCGCCACCACTGCTGCCTCCTGCAAAATTGATGGTATAGGACGGACCTGTACATGTATACGTGCTCGTGGTGTCATCGTACGCATAGCTATAGGCATCAGGGCAGTTGGTTTTGAAATAATTGGAATACGATGTCGGGGGACATGTAGCAGGTGTGTTGTAGGACCCTGTACAGCAGTATTGAGGTGAACCGAAAATCATACATGCGCTGCAGCAGGCATTCTGTGATTTCAATTCTGAAGGACAATTGGCCACCAGGCTGGTGGTCGTGCATCCCGCGATCCCGCAGGAGTATTTGGTGCCATTTCCTGAGCCGCCGCTGGGAACAATCTGGACGGCCACGTTAAATCCGTCAACAAGGCTTACATCATAGTAGTCAAGGCCGCCGGCGCCGTTAAGTGTAAATTCGGCCAGGGTATTACATGGCGGACTGTTCGCGCCCGTATCCGCCCAATACCTTATGGCTGCGGTACCGTCCGCGACTGAATGGACAACGCTGGCGCCTGGTGCAATTGACCAGGAAGCACTGGCACCTGTCCCTCCGGAAAGGTACCTGATGGTCAGGGTGCTGCTTCCATTGTTCCTAAGCGTGAAATTTCTTGCAAAAACACCCAATGTTGCCAGCATAAACATACTTATCAGGCAAAATGCAAAAACTTTTTTTATCATTTTTTTTCTCCTCAAGGTTTTTACTTGAAAAATAAAAACTAAACCCTTAAATCCTCCTTTCCCCTTCCCTCAATAATTTATTCTCCCTTTGAATTTAATCTTTCATAATACAGCAGGTATTTTAAATTGGGGATGGTCTTTGCGTATGAATTTATTAATACCTGAAGTATGATTATTGTTATATAAAAAATTATTACATGTATTAACAGATTTGTAAATAAAAAAGCCATCCCTCATCAATGATGAGGGAGTATTATCGTTCAAGATTATCTTTAAGTTAATATACAGTAAAGCTATAAAAAAAGC
>JAFGKU010000233.1 GCA_016928415.1 Spirochaetales bacterium | reverse complement strand
TCATCTTCGGGTTGAATGACAAATTGACCCGGCTGGATTCCCACCAGCTGGAATATATAAAAGGTACGCTTCGTGGCGCACCAAAGTTCGCCAAGATTGTATTTCCGTAAACTATGTTTGTGATAGGAACATAATTTATAAAAGCAACTCAATCTTAACTGAAGAAAATTATTCCATCATTATCAATCAAAATATTGTATAAATGGAAGAAATAAAAATATCTTGAGGAGTTTAAAAGTCTTTGCGTCCTTTGCGGGCTTTGCGAGAGATATCTTTTCCTATTTCCTCCAAAGGGTAGAATAATGCAAGTCTTATCGTATATACTTCGACTGCCATGAGCATTGATGTCAAGAAAACAATCCGGATTTTGAAGAAACATCTGGCAAAGACCCAGCTGCCTTCCGTGTCGCAGGTGGCGGAGGAGACGGCGGATCCTTTTCGCATACTCGTGTCCACGATCATTTCCCTGCGGACAAAGGACCAGGTAACGATGGAGGCATCGGGCAGGCTGTTTGACGTTATCAAAACACCTGCCGACCTTGCCCGCCTTACACATAAAAGGATTGAACGTTTGATTTACCCGGCCGGGTTTTATAAAACCAAGGCTAAAACACTGAAGAAGATAGCCGGGATTCTCATTGACAAATATGATTCCGCCGTGCCGGACACGGAGGAACAGCTTCTCTCCCTGCCCGGCGTGGGGCGTAAAACGGCCAACCTGGTATTGAACCTGGGGTTCGGTATCCAGGCGGTATGCGTGGACACGCATGTTCACCGTGTATCCAACAGGCTGGGCTGGGTCAAGTCAAAAAAGCCGGAGGAAACGGAAAGGCAGCTCATGGAAATTCTTCCCGGGAAAGAGTGGATTGCTATAAATGAACTGCTCGTGCAATTCGGGCAGACCGTCTGCCGGCCCGTGGGCCCCAAATGCGATGCCTGCCCGGTTTTCCTTTACTGTAAAAGAGTAGGTGTGGAAAAAAAGTAGCCTGAAATAATACCCTATTTCAGGTACCCGTTCTGCTTGCACATCTTGAAGATATATTCCGCGGCATCTTCGGGAGAATCGGTTATATAGAACAGGTCCAGGTCTTCCCTGGAAATGCACCCGTATTTCAATACGGTATTTTTCAGCCAGTCGATCATGGGTTCCCAGTATGATGAACCGAAGAGAACGACCGGGTAGTGGTCTATTTTATCCGTCTGGACAAGCGTAAGGGATTCGAATAATTCATCAAAGGTGCCGAAGCCGCCGGGGAAAATGACGAATCCCACGGAATATTTTACAAACATCATTTTGCGTACAAAAAAATACCGGAACTGGAGGGATATGGACTGGTAAGGATTGGGAACCTGCTCCGACGGTAAAGTTATATTACACCCCACGGAAGTACCGTCCGCTTCTATGGCGCCGCGGTTTCCCGCTTCCATTATTCCTGGTCCGCCGCCCGTTATTATGGCCAGTCCGCCCCTGGAGATAAGCTTGGAGGTTTCTACGGCAGCCTTGTAATACTGGTCATCTTCCTTTACCCGTGCGGAACCGAATATGACGACACCCGGGCCCAGATTATGCAATGTGTCAAAACCTTCCACGAATTCGCCCATGATCCTCAAAACGCGCCAGGGGTCTTCCCCGGTAAAATCCTCCTGCATGGACGGCGTATGCAGCAGTTCCTTGTCGTAATTTTTTCCGCCTTTAAAATATTTATTGTTCTTTTTCAAAGCATCTCCTTTGCCTGTTAAAGTTTCAAGCCAGATTATGTTTATAACATGTTTGCTGGAATTATGCAAACCGTTTTTGCCTGTTTCCCGTCCGTTCAGTGGGAATTGCGTACTGCCTGGTAAAGGAATATGCTTGCCGCGCAGGCTACATTCAGCGAATTGACCGCGCCCTGCATGGGGATTCCGATCATCCTGTCTGCAAACTCCTTTAACCTGACACTCACTCCCTTTGCCTCGTTTCCGAATATCAAAACCAACGGTTTCCTTAAAACCCGGTCATCAATGCCCCGTTCGGCATCCGAATCGGTTCCGGCCACCAGCATATCAGCATAACGCGTCTTCAACGATGACAGCCATTCCGTCAGCTTGACCGAAGACGGCTCGTGAAAGGTCCTGCCCGCAAAAACGGCTCCGAGACTGGCCCTGATCACGGCCGGGTCATACGGGTCTATGCCGTGTCCCAAAGTGATGACGGCATCCGCGCCGAAGGCATCCGCCGACCGGATTATGGAGCCCAGGTTGCCGGGATTACCGGGCCTGTCAAGAACGGCGACAAGGGGATCACCGTCAAACTCCAGGGAGGCGTAATGGATCTCCGGTTTTTCACAGGTAATAATCAATTCCGACACGTCACTTTTATCGGATAACGCGGCCATCAGGCGCGGGGCGAGCCTGTAAGAGCGCCCGCCGGTCAAGCCCTTTATTATATTCCCGGCCCAGTCGGACAAATTCCTGCCGGCGGGAAAAACGACCCGCTTTACCGTCAATCCGTTTGCCAGTGCGGCATTAATGCCGGCAACCCCCTCCACAAACACCTCTTTCAATTCATTCCGCTTGTGCCGGTTATGCTTGAGCGCGGATAAAACCTGAAAATGGTCATTTTCGGTTTTGATATCAATCATGATGTGATTTAAAAATCAACGGAACTCTTGAAATCGTCAAGTTCAACATGCACGTCCTTGCCCGTATCGCTTACCGTTTCCCGGATCGTGATTTCAACCTGAATTTTATCCGAACGTACAAAGGTAAAGTCTTTCACCACGTTGATCAGGATATCGTCCACGTATCCATAAGCCGTTTTTGTTTCCAGGTCATATACGAGTTTCAGCCTGTGGAACTTTTTATCTTCATCGCCGAAAAGTTCATCGCGCAGCTTATCGTCATCCGTCTTCCAGTCACGGCCGTCATACCAGGAAAATTTGTAATATTCCTTCTGAACGTTGGCTGTCATGGAGAGTGCCCCGGAACCGAAGAACGGCGCTTTCGTGTTTTGCACCTGGAACGAGACGGCCTGGCAGGATAAAAGAGGGTCGCGGAAACTGATCTCCACGGCAAAGGATTTTACTTTAAACGGTCTTGAAGTAATGGTATTGATGCTGTTGAGACGCCCTTTTCTGAATTTTCCGGTCAGCGACAACCTTCCGTTTTTAGCCTGGACCTCCAGGTCCTTGTTTACCGACATTTTTACCCATAAAAGGTCATCAAGGTTATCGAAAGAATCGGTGAGGACATACTCGAATTGAGGAGGCGCCCCATTCTCTTCCGTTGCCGTTTTGATTTCGTCCTTCGACAGATTGGCCATGAATTCATCCAGCACGATCGAATACGAATTGCCTATGACAATCTCGGCCGTTTTTATGTCGATCATCTGCACATTGAGTCGGAATGAATCGCTGGCGCTGAAAATATAACCGGAAATGATATAATCGGCATTTAAAAGCTGTCCTATCTTCACACTCTTGGACTGGTCCGTCATTTCGGTCAACTGGAACTGGTATTCGGCAAGGATATCATCCATTTTCTTTCTTGAAATGATTTTCAACCCCTTGTTTCCCGTCCGGGAAAATCCCGTTGCCATTTCACTGGCCACGTACTCTCCGAGAGGAGTTACCGCGTCTTTCTCGGTAAAATGGTAAATGGCCATTGTCTTGACCGAGTTTTCATCGATACTGGCAAATTTTTCCTCGACCAGTTTAAGCATGTCATCCACGGCCTTGTCCAGCGGGATGGCATCTTCTGCGGATACGTTCATGGCGATAATGACCGGGAACACTAAAATAAGCAGGTAACGGTAAATTTTTGTTAAAGGTTTCATAATTAATAAAAGCACACCCCCATTCATCTGTCAAGTCCCGGTGGCTGCGGGTTTTCGCGCTGTATCCTTTTGGGCCATTTTTCGGGCTGCACAGGAAGCCCGGCTCTACTTCGCTCCGCTCAGATGCCGCCGTACTTCCTATTCCGCCCTCAAAGCATAAAGGTTACTTCACAAAAAGACCCTTTATAGAGAATGATCTTACGGAGGATGAATACTCCTCACCTGTATTGATTTCTGTTATTTTTATGCAGCCAGCTACAAACCCCATATTCAATTTTTGACTTTTTGTTGTTATCAGTCTATACTCATTTTTCATGGAAGACCTGCTTTCAACCCAGACAGACCTGCCCATTTTCCCTTTTCTGGATAAAATTCACCAGACACTGGAACGCGAGAGGGTTCTTCTCCTTTCAGCAAGTCCCGGGGCAGGGAAAACGACACTCGTACCTGCCTATCTTTTACTGAAGAGAAAAAGGGAAACCGGAAAAATTCTTCTGCTTGAACCGCGGCGGATAGCCGCCAGGGCGGCGGCGGAAAGAATCGCCTGGCTGCTGGGAGAAAAACCGGGCCGGGCCGTGGGACTGCATACCCGGACGGACAACATAAAGGGCAGGGATATAGAAGTGGTAACCGAGGGGGTATTGACCCGCATCGTGCAGAACGATCCCTCCCTGAAAGATTATGCCGCTGTATTATTCGATGAATTCCATGAACGGAGCATCCATGCCGACCTGGGTCTTGCCCTTACCTGGCAGGTAAAAATCCATCTGCGGCCGGACCTCATGATCATGATAATGTCCGCCACCCTCTCCATCGAAAGCCTGCTCAGGGCTTACGGCGACATTCCGGTCATTTCAGTGCCGGGCAGGATACATGATGTGGAAATCCGTTACAGACCGCCCGGACAGGGGGAAAGGATGGAACAGGCAGCCGCCAGGCTGTCGCTGGAAGCGTTTTATGATCCGGCAGGCAAGGACGGTGATGTGCTTGTCTTTCTGCCCGGATTCAGGGAAATCAACAGAACCCGCGAACTGGTTTTATCGCACGAACCTGATATCCCTGTCAGTATCCTTCACGGCCGGCTGCCGCCCGGGGAGCAGCGGGAGGTAATCACTCCCGGTTCCGGCGGTAAAAGACGGATCATCCTGTCCACGAATGTGGCTGAAACAAGCGTAACGCTCCCGCAGGTGAAGGCTGTCATAGACCTTGGGTATGCCAAACGCTCCCGCTTCTGCCTGAGAACGGGCATGCAGAGGCTTGAGCTTACCCCCGTCAGCACAGCCTCCGCCGAACAGAGAAAAGGCAGGGCCGGACGTACCGGTCCCGGCATCTGCTACAGGTGGTGGAAGGAAACGGAATTCCGGCAGCCGGAAACGCCACCGGAAATAGTGGAAACTGACCTCGCTTCCCTTGTTCTGGAAACGGCTCTCTGGGGTGCAAGAGATCCCTTTTCACTCATCTGGGTCACGCCCCCGCCGGTACCGGCCGTTCAACAGGCCCTTGAAATTTTAAATGATCTTAAATTTATCGATGAGAACGGTGTCATCACGCATTACGGGAAAAAGGCAGCCCGTCTCGGCATTCATCCCAGGCTGGGGCGCATGCTGCTGGACGCTGAAAATGAGGGTTTATTGTCAACGGCGGCCGTGATCGCGGCTATTTTGGAAAACGATTCTTATCCTGCAGGGAGAAATGAACTGGATATGCGGGAACATCTTGCACAGACAGGGAAAGAATCAGCCGGTTCGAGGATAATAAAAGACGCGAAGCGCATAATGAAGGCCCTGGAAAGCAAAAGGGGAGCGGATATGTCCCTGAACACGGCTATGGCGGGTAAAATACTCCTTTCAGCCTATCCCGACAGGATTGCCAGGAAGACAGGCGATTTACCGGACCGTGAATCCCTCTGGGCCCTGGCAGGAGGGCAGACGGCAGTAATAAGTAACGATGTTTTCACATCCGACTATCTTTCCGTTGCAGCCTGTGAATGGAAAGAGGACGGTGTCCGGATTTTACTGGCCGCTCCGCTTAGCCGGGAAGTGCTTGAAGGGGAAGCCCATGGGCTTATTTATGAAATAACGTCCATAACATGGAAAGAATGGACACCCCGGTCGGTCAAGTCAAGAATGCTGGGCAAACTCAGGCTCAGCGAACAATTAATCCGGAAACCGGATGTGCCCGCCCTTAAAAAAGCTGTCTGTCAACGGATAAGAAAAGAAGGAATCAATACGCTCCCCTGGACAAAGGCTGCCCATGATTTCCGGGAGCGTTGCCTCTTTGCGGAAGAATACGGAAAAATCAGGGATTGGCCGTCTTTTTCAGAGCAATCCCTTCTTGAGAACCTTGAAACATGGCTGTTACCTTTCGCCTGTTTGAACGGTAATCCGGTTTTTACCGAATCCTCTGTTCTGAATGCCCTCAGGAACAGGCTGCAATGGGATTTGAAAAAAAAACTGGACCGGCTGGTACCCGGGGAATTCATCCTCCCTTCGGGTAAAGGAAAGAGAATAGCATACCCTGACGGAAAAAAAGCCGTCATTGCGGCCCGTGTGCAGGAATTCTTCGGTTTAAAGGAAACACCTGTTATCTGCGGAATTCCGGCAACACTTCATCTTTTAAGTCCGGCAGGAAGGGTCGTTCAGATTACGGACGATATTACGGGGTTCTGGAAAGGATCTTATAAATCGGTGCAAAAGGAAATGAAAGGCAGGTATCCAAAACATTACTGGCCGGATAATCCGGCGGCGGGACAGGATACAACAAGGAAAAAAAGAGAAAAACGATAGATACTTCTCAAGATGACAAGCATTGTCTCGTCTTTCTCCTTTTCCTTCTCATTTCATTTTTTTGTCTTTTTTTTCGCGGCAGGTTTCTTCTTGGCTGCCGTTTTCTTCTTAGCTGCCGGTTTCTTCGCAGACTTCTTTGCAGGAGCCTTCTTGGTTGTTTTTTTTGAACTTGTTTTTTTAACAGGCATTTCATCCTCCTCTAAAAATTGCTGTGGAAGCATTTAACAAGTCTCCCACATAACTCAACAATTATATTATATTTTCTATTATCGATATTTTTCAAATTTTATTAATGAAAAATCGAATAAAAGTTTTAAAAGTTTTAAAATATTTTTCATATACTTAAAAAAAAGATCATGTTAAAATGAAAAAAGAGGTTTTGAAATGCTGAAGGACATTATAAAATCAGTTTTTTATTTTACACTTTTCCTCCTGGCGGCCCTTGCGATGCATGGCTGCGCGGAAAATACCCGGGGTATTCCGGGTGATTCAAGGAAGTTCGACCCGGTTGCCAATTTTAATGCAGTGGCCGAATTCGCCGGCGAGAATGCATTGCTGTACGGCTTCACTATTCAATACATAAAGCCGGACGGAACCGTCGATTTTGGAGATAAATACGATCCTTATGTCGTCTATACTTTTTTTGTTCCCAACAAAAATAAAAAAAGGACCGTTATCGACGAAGAGATCCCCCTGGGTGTCAGCCAAAACCAGCCTGCACCGGAACCTGACTGGCTGCAGGTAACAATTACTGTTTCGAAGCCGCATTGGGAGTCTTATGATGATGGCGATGTGTATTACCCGGGCATGAGAAGGAGCGAAAGTATCCTCTATAATTCCGAGGAATGGCTTGAAAAGGCGCCTAAACTGGATAATGTGAACCGTCTTCCCATTTCGCTTTCAAAAATCTGGTCCAATGCCATTGACCACGGCGCACCGGCAAAAAATGTCGTTGCCAATATAAATTATAATTACCAGGGCTATTTTTTTACGATCGGTGGAACCGGTTACAAATTTCATTTTGATTTAAACGGGGAATTAATTAATTGAACTGCTGATTTTATAGATTAAATCCGGACGATGTGTTAAAATGACTTCTAATCCTTGAAAATTAATGTAAAATTCATCAACATTGAATCAGGAATTTTATAAATGGGAAACAAGAAAAGATTGACATTCGGCCTTATTATCGACCTGTTGACGAGCTGGGAAACAACACCTTACTACCAGACCCTCATTCTTTCAGGTGTCGGCGATTTTGCCAGGGAAAATGACATAAACATGATCTGTTTCATTACGGGAAGACTCGAATCGACCTACGAATGGGAAAAGAGCCGCAATATTCTCTTTAACCTGGTAACAAAGGAAAACATTGACGGTTTGATCGTTGTCGCAGGGGCCATCGGGCTGAATTCCAGGAAAGAAAGCGTTACCAGCCTGCTGGAAAAATACGCCGGTATACCCATTGTTGCCATTAATGAGGGCACCGGCGATATACCTTTTGTCACGGTAGACAACTTAAGCGGAATGAAACAGCTTACGGATCATCTGATTGAAACCCACGGGTGCCGGAACATCGCTTTCATCAAAGGTACGGAAAACAATTATGAAGCGGGAGTACGGTACCAGGCCTACCTGAAATCGCTCGCAGACCATGATATCACGCCAAGAGAGGAACTCGTAACCCAGGGTGATTTCCAGTTCGATTCCGGTGTCCAGGCGGTAAAAATGCTATTGGACAAAAGAAAGGTGGAATTTGACGGCCTTATTGCCGCGAATGACAACATGGCTATCGGGGCGCTGGCCGAACTCCACCAGAGACTGGGGACCCTTCCTGAAAATCTGCCGGTAGCCGGATTCGATGACGCGGAAATCGGCAAGCAGTATTCATTAACAACGGTACACCAGTCCTTTTATGACCAGGCAAAAATCGCATCAAACCTTCTGTTAAAGAAAATCAAAGGCGAAAAAGTTCCCCAAAAGACGGAAATACCAACGGAACTCCTTATTCGATCCACATGCGGGTGCCTTTTACCCAGTGTAACAAAGGTAAAGGTCAATGAATACAAATTCTCCAACAACCCCTTCACGCAGTCTTTTTTCAATAACAAGGAATCCATTCTCACCGCCCTGTCAGGCTTGAACGCCCAATTGAGCAAACAGCAGTCAAAAGAATTATTATTACTTGAAGAACGAATTCTCGAGGCTCTGTACTCGGAAATGACGACAAAGTCCAAAAACCAGTTTCTCAATGCATGGAACAGGATTATTTTCTGGGGGATAATGAAAGAAATAAGACTGTTCCTGCTGCAGGATATCCTGTCCGAACTCCGTAGAAACATTCTCCCCTGTATTTTCAGCCAGAAGGATTTAGCCAGGATTGAAGACCTGTTCCAGGCAGCCAGGGTTCAAATCGGAGAGGCAATACAGCGCATAGAGACATCGTATAAAATATATTCCTTTCTTCAGGCGGGTGATCTTGATGTATTCGGGGAAAACCTCATCTCCATACTGGACCGGGAAAAACAGATGCAGCTCATGTATGAATATTTTCCCAAACTCGGCATGAAGCATGCTTTTATCGCGCTTTATGAAGACCAGAAAAAACCGCTTGTATCGTCAAACCTGATATTCGGGTATATAGGGAACGAATGCTGTGACATTCCGAAGGAAGGGCTGTCTTTCCCTACTGCAAAGCTTTTACCGGAACAAATCATGACTCAATTAAACCGGGAAAGATACAGTATTATTGTCCAGTCACTTTACCAGGGTGACAGTAATTTTGGTTTTGCCCTGTTCGATTATCATGATTCGAAAATCGGTAAACCGTTCGAAATCATACGGTACCGCCTGAGCGTGGCTTTCAATGCCGCCCTGTTGATTGAAAAAATCAGCAACCAGGCCCAGAATCTGGAAATAGAGGTGGAAGAGCGCACCAAGGACCTTTCCGTTATCAATGAGAAGCTCCACAGGGAAATCCATGAGAAGCAGAAGGTGGAGGCCCAGCTGAAAAATGCGCTGGAAAACCTGGAGGTTTACAATAAAAAACTGCACAATCAGTCCCTCAGGGACGAACTGACGGGCCTTTACAACCGGCGCGGTTTCATGACCCTGGGCCTGCAGCAATACGATTACGCCGTGGCCACGAAAAAAAGCTTTATGATTTTTTTTGCCGACATGGACGGTTTGAAAACAATAAACGACATGTACGGGCATCCGGAAGGCGACGTTGCTTTGACAAAAACGGCGGACCTCCTGACCAGGGCCTTCCGTAACATGGATATCGTGGCCCGTTACGGGGGAGACGAATTTACCGTGCTCATTGCCGATGCCGATGCCAGCTTCATCAATTCGATCAGGGAAAGGATAGACCGGTTCTTTGAGGATTATAATTCACGGACGGATAAGCCGTACGTTCTTTCGATAAGTTTCGGCATAACCTTTTTTGACCCGGAGCATCCCTCAAGCCTGGAGGACCTGATCATCAAGGCGGACCAGATGCTCTATGAAGAAAAACAGAAAAAAAAGCATCTTAAACAAAACGACTCATGAACAACCGGTCGTGGAACCGCATGTCTCACATTTTAAACAGGTACCGTTCCTGATCAGGCTGAAATGACCGCAGTACGGGCACGGGTCGCCCTCATACCCTTTAAGCCGGGCCATTTGGGAACCGGACATACCGTTCTCCGCATCACCTGAATCCTGTCCATTGCCGTTTGCCCCGGCATCATTGTTCTGGTTTGCCATCGTACTTGTCGAAATAAGATCATCCGGCTTGACCTGGAGGTAATCCGTACGTTTGAGATAATAAAAGGCCAGCTCCCGGAAGATGAAGTCGAGAACACTTGTTGCCATTTTTATGTTATCATGCCCGATCACGATGCCGTTCGGTTCAAACCGGGTAAAAATGAACGCATCCACGTACTCTTCCAGGGGAACACCGTATTGCAGACCCAGGGAAACGGCTATGGCGAAACTGTTCAACAGGGAACGGAATGCCGCGCCCTCCTTGTACATATCGAGGAAAATTTCACCCACCTTGCCGTCCTCGTATTCACCGGTCCGGAGGAATATGGAATGGCCCCCGATCTTGGCCTTCTGTGTATACCCGTTTCTCCGGGCCGGAAGTTTACGCCTGTTTCCGCGGCGCCGCCTGTCCACAGGTCCGAAATTTTTACCCGCCGCTTTTGAGCGAAGCATGGCGTTAATGGCGTCAGCGACCGGATTTTTTCCGTATGAGAAGGAGTTCAGCGGCTGGCTCAGCTTGGAACCGTCCCTGTAGAGGGATATGGATTTAAGCCCTTTTTCCCAGGAAATCAGGAAGGCCTTCTTTACCTCTTCAATGGTCGCGGAATTGGGCATGTTGATCGTCTTGGAAATGGCTCCCGTTATAAACGGCTGCACATGCGCCATCATTTCCACATGGGACTGCCAGGAGATGATCCTGGTTCCCTTCAGCCCGCATTTATTGGCCGTGTCGAATACGGCATAATGCTCCGGTTTCAAGTGCGGGGCTCCTTCAATGGTCATCGTACCGCAGGCAAAGACATTCGCTTTTTCTATTTCCTCATCCGTAAAACCCAGGTGCTTCAAAAGGTGAAAACCCCTTCCGTTTAATTTCCCGGCCGGTATCTTAAGCTCCTTTACCAGGGCTTCCTCCCCCAGTACGGATAATGAAATGGCATTCGTTATGTGGAACGCGCCGGCAAGCGCCTCATCAAGCCTGGAAACGGTTTTCTGGGACAGTCCCTTTTTCATCAGGGTTTTATGGGAAACAGCCGGCGCGTTGGCAAGGGTTTTATGGCCCAGGCAGTAATGCTCAATATCCCTGATCTGTTCCTCGTTATACTTGAGTCTCTTCAAGGCCGCCGGCAGGGAAGAATTGATAATCTTCAAATGCCCGCCGCCTGAAAGTTTCTTGGATTTTACCAGAGCAAAATCAGGTTCCACGCCGGTTGTATCACAATCCATAACGAGTCCGATTGTGCCCGTAGGCGCGATGGCCGTTACCTGCGCATTGCGGAAACCCTGTTTTTCACCAAGATCCAGGGCCTTGTCCCATGCCTGCCGGGCAGCGCCCAGGAAATCGCCCGGGCATTTGTCCTGGTCAATCCCGATGGGTATGAGGGAAAGGCCTTCAAAAGACCCTCCCGGCTCGCCGTAAGCCGCCCTTCTGTGATTCCGTATCACTCTGAGCATTGCATCCCTGTTTTTTACATACCCTGGAAACGGGCCGAGTTTTTCCGCCATCTCGGCGGAATAGGCATACGCCTCCCCTGTCATCACGGCGGCAAGGGCGGCCGCGATATTTCTGGCTTTTTCACTGTCATAGGGAATACCCATGACCATTAAAAGCGCGCCCAGGTTGGCAAAACCCAAACCCAAGGTCCTGTAATCATAACTGTTCCGGGCAATCTCCGGAGAAGGAAACTGCGCCATTAAAATGCTTATTTCCAGTACCAGTGTCCAGATATGCACGGCATGACGAAACGCTTCCAGGTCGAATGTTCCTTTTACCGGATCATAAAATTTAAGCAGGTTCAGGGAAGCCAGGTTGCACGCCGAGTCATCGATAAACATGTATTCGGAACAGGGATTGGAGGCCCGGATGGGGCCGGCCGCGGGACAGGTATGCCATTCATTGATCGTTGTGTCATATTGAAGCGCCGGGTCGGCGCAATTCCAGGCGGAATACGCAATCCTTTCCCATAATTCACGCGAGGATATGCCGCGGTGGCCTTTACTGTCAGTCCTCTTGACTAATTCCCACTCCCCTCCGTTTATCACGGCCTGCATGAATTCATTCGAAACCCGGATCGAATTGTTGGAGGACTGCCCGCTTACCGTATTGTAGGCGGTTCCCTCCCATTCGGTCGTGTATTCTTCTCCCGCTTCTTCCATTACACCCTGGATCGTAAGCTGGATGAGTTTGTAAATATAAGTTTCAGGAACATCATCTTCCAGCGCATTGTAAATGGCGCTGGCCAGGTTGACGTTCACGGCCGGGTCAACGGGGCCGTGACCGGCCGCCCTCTTAGTCTCTTCGACTATCTTTTTTGTATGCTTTGACAGGATTTTGCTTCCCGTCACCATGGAAGCTACCTTGTATTCCTCCTTCACCTTCCAGTCGATATAGGAAAGAATATCGGGATGATCCGCATCCAGGGTAACCATTTTGGCGGCACGCCGCGTTGTACCGCCGCTCTTGATGGCGGAAGCGGAACGGTCACCCACCTTCAGGAAAGACAGCAGGCCGGATGAAAAACCACCCCCGCTTAACGGTTCATTCTCGCCGCGTATTTTGGAAAAATTAGTACCGGTTCCCGACCCGTATTTAAACAAACGGGCCTCCTTGAGAATCAGGTCGAGTATCCCGTTCCTGTTCACCAGGTTGTCCTCAATGGATAAAATGAAGCAGGCATGCGGCTGGGGACGTTCATAGGCGCTTCCCGTCATCTTTACCTCATTCGTCTCAGGGTCAACATAATAATGGCCCTGGGCCGGGCCGTTTATGCCGTACACCGCGTACAGGCCCGTATTAAACCATTGCGGTGAATTCGGCGCCGCCATCTGGTGGGCAAGCATGTAACAGACTTCGTCGTAAAAGGCCTTCCCGTCCGCTTCCGTATCAAAATACCCGTGTTTTGAACCCCAGTCCAGCCAGGTATGGGCAAGCCGGTGGAATACCTGCCTGGCATCATTTTCCCCGCCTTTGGTGCCGTCATCCTGCGGCACGCCTTTTTTACGGAAATATTTCTGGGCCAATATATCGCTGGCAATCTGCGACCAGAAAGAGGGAACCGTTACATTATCCTGGTGGAAAAACACCTTCCCGTCCGGGCTCTTGATCTGTGATGTCCTGGCTTCAAAGCTGATTTTATGGTATGGCCCCTTTCCGGGACGAGTAAAAAACCTTTTAATTTTCATTTTTCCCTTCTTTCGTTACCTTAAAAACGGTTTTAGGCCCTCTCAAGGGATAGAAGGCTTTTTGTCAAAAGAACCGCTATTTCCCGTTTCTTCTCCGGGGAGAATTCGCTGTCCGGACGGATGATTCCCTGGAAACGGCTCAGGAATTCATCCGGCAATTTTTCGAGTTTCATCATTTCATTGAAAAGGTTTCTGTCACTCGGCATAAATTTCCTGTTTGCGGCATAGATAAAACTGCAGACATTCTGGATGAAGTTATTCAATGTGTTCTGGTAAAAGAGCTGATTGCCCGTGATGACGGCCGCCCCGATTTCCATGAGAAAATGTTCTATCAGGAAAAGGGATGAATCCATTAAATTCTTCCAGAACTCATCTTTCGGGCTGAGAGTCTTCTGCTTCAGCTTTTCAAACCAGTCACCTGTGGAATACATGATTTCGCCGTTCTGAATCCTGTGAAGAATACTCGTCGGCGGATACCTGTAAACCCATTCATTGTGTTCAATACGGTCAGGCAGATTTTCGATGCTCTGTTTGTTCCTGTAATGGACGAGTACCGGTAATTCCCCGACCAGGAACCTGTCCAGCGGGTACATGGGATTCGTGAAAAAAACAGCGGGATTACCGAATAACATTCTTCTTTCAGAGACGCCGGGCAGGTCGCTTTCATGATAGACATCAAAATCTATCGAGAAATTGGGATCATAGATGTCCTCAGTGCTTTCCTTGTTGAAAATAATGACCTCGACACCGGACCAGTCCGAAATAACATCGGATACTGTTTTAGCTATTTCTTTTACTTTTCTATTCAATGTTTTCCCTCACAGGGAAAAGAATAACAGTTTTTATGGGAAACCGCAATTCGAAATAGAAAATTTCATCTTGATTTTTCCCGCATTTTGTTTAATGATAACGGCATTATTCAAATGATGAAGAAATATTGTCTCCTCTGCCTGCTTCCCCCCTCACATATCGAAAAAAAAGTCTCCGAAGCCCAGGAAATACTGTTCCATGCATTCGGGTTAACCTCATGCATGGCTTTCCCGCCTCATATCCCCCTCGCCTATTATGAGCCGGTGAAAAAGGAAATTAAAAGCAGGCGGATAAGATGCCATCTCCGCTTCACGGAAATTATTCCCTTTGCAAAATCACTTTTTTATGCACCGGAGCATCCGGAAGCATTGAAACACCTCATTAATGATGCCGGTATTGTCCGTTTTTTACCCGAATTCCTGCCTGTCGGCCGCGGTATCTATATAGGCAACAATGAAAAAAACATTATACTTAAGGAACTACGCGAGGTGACCGGTAATAAGGCTGATTTTTTGCTTTCCGGCGGACATTTAGGCACGCTGAAATTCACGACAGTGCAGGAACCGGAATGGTGGATTAATTTACAATGGGAGATTGTATAGCGCGGGCATCTTGGTTATAATCCCTTTCATGGCAAAAGATCTCATCATTATCGGCAATATAGCGGATTGCTCCTTTACGGAAGACATAACGCACCAGTTTGACCAGCAGGAGGATTATTCCGACCTCATTTCCTTGAAAAGCTTCAAAAATACCGAATTCTGCCCCCGTTTTATCTCGGGGGAAGAGGACCTGAATGATATCGGGTACAAGCTGAAAAACAAGCGGATTTTAATTGTAAGCGCGGATTCCGGGCATTATTCCAGGAATGAACTGGCCATGTACAACCTGCTTATATCAAGAGCGGCCAAGGATAACGGCGCCGCGTGGGTTGGCCTCCTGGAACCCGACCTTTTTTACAGTGCCCAGGACAGGGGTCCCAGGCCGGAACAGGGGTGTACCCCGTATCAGCGTGACATGGCCGACTGCAAGAAATTCGACGGCCAGCCCTTTTCAGCGCGCTTGTACGCCGATCTTTTAAAGGAGGCCGGCATTGATGCCGTGTATACCATCCACACTAATTCCTTCTCCGTAAAGAGCATGTTCACGGACAGGATGAGCGGCCATTTTCATAATCTACAACCCGCGGACCTTTATTCCAATTATATTAAAAATTCCGACATAGTGGACCCGGACAACCTCATCCTCTGCGCACCGGACAAAGGCGCCGTTGATTTTGTAAAGAAAGTTCATGCTGAATTGAAAATGCCGAAAGTCCCAGTGATCATTCTGGACAAGGAACGGAAGGACGAACAGACGGTTGAAATCGAGGTATCTTCGGAATCCGGTCCGGAATTAAAGACGATTGCGGGTAAAGACGTGGTCGTGATCGACGATATGGTCAGGACAGGCAACACGATCGTTCAGAGCTGCCAGCTTCTTAAAAAGGCCAATCCCCGAAAAATCGTTTTTTTTGTGACACATTTCTATTCCAGTCCCGAAGGGCGCATAAAATTGAATGATCCCTGCATCGATGAAATTATCACGACCAACACCATTCCCAATATCCTGAACAAGGATGAACAGGGCCGGTTAAGAAAAAAGATGGTCGTTCTGAAAATCGGGCGGTGGACCGCCTACCATCTCATCAAAACCCTGAACCCCTCTTCGGAAATCAAGGCATCAGGTCCTCTCTATATCGAGGAAATGTCCAGCAAACACCCGCGTTTCAAGGGCAATCTCGGGCCGCTGTTTTCCTCGATGTAATTTACTATTTATACCAGGATATCCTTTTTCTTGAGAACAAACAAAGAAAGACCTCCCAGGACAATCACGAGGCCGGCAAAATAGGTAACACGCCACCAATCCAGGCCATAGGCGGGATCAAGAATATCCGTGTTTACAAATTTAAACGGGCTTATATAACCGAATCCCGCCGTCCGGGGCGCAATATTGGACAGGGAGTTGATGAAATAAAAGGCAATGGTAATGCCCATACAGACACCGACCGTGGATTTTCCCCTTTTCAACAGTACGGAGAGGAGTAATCCTATTGACCCCATGCAGGTCATCAGGAGGAAAATGTAAAGGGAAAGTATCAGGTAGTTATCCAGCCTGTAATATATGAAAACCCGTGTCCCAGGATCGAGCCCGAACCGGGATAAAATTCTCGAGAGGGTATATTGCCGAGTCTTGAACGGGTCCAGTATTCTTCCCGGTTCCATTTCAAAAATTTCCACGTACTGCGACGGGTCCGCCTCAAGGGATTTTTTCATGGCTTCCAGCTCAAAACCGGCCTGTTTTATCCCCTTGAGAAAATCCTCATAGTCCCGGCCGCTCAATTTCATTTTTTTCCCGTATTCTTCCGGTGACGCTCTCATTTTTTCAAGTAAAATGAAAGGATCATCCGCCATCCCGTCTATCAATTCCTTCATGACCCGGGGATCAACCTTAAAATCCTTCTGCCTGGCCATACTGCCGGTAAAAAGCGACATCATTTTACCCGCATAAAAAAGAATGTAATCCTTTTCCGACAATTGAAAATATTCCTGGAATTGCGACGGGTTTTGTCTGAATGCTGCCGCCATTTTCGCTTTCACCGGCTCACTCACCCATGTTATAAGCGACTCCTCACTCTTGAATAATTCCATTCCGGCAATTCCCGAAAGGGCTATGACGGCATTCAGGACAATCATGAGCGCGAGGTATACCGCCGCCTTGCTGAAAAAAATTGTCATTCTCGATATGGGCCTGGTAAAAAGAAACTCGGCCGTTTTCTGTTCCTCTTCCCTGGATAAAAGCCTTGATGCCGTATAGATCGAATAAAGACAGCCGGCCAGGATAACGTAAATGGAATTGTAGATGATATAAAACGAGGCGATATTGCCGATCCTGCTTAAATCAAAATTAAACGCGGCCATCAGGCCCTTCATTACGGGAACCCGGGTGATCATGTCCACCACGGCGCTGAAATCCTTCTGCATCACCATCGGATAAAAAGCCAGGCCGAGGATCACGAGCACGCTCAGGGAAGCTGTCCATATGACAAACGAAAGACGCTGCCGCCTGAATTCCATCATGCAGAGGTTCAGGTTCATGATGCTTCTTCCCCTTTCTCATAGTAATGAAGAAATATTTCCTCCAGGTCCGGTTCCATGATCTCCATATTTTCCACATTGCATTTTGACAGCTGCCTTATAAGCAGGTTTATATCGCCTGAAAAGAAAAAGGAGAGGGTATTCCCGTTGTGTTGAGGAACCTTCACGCCATCCAATGTTTCAATGCGCCCGTCCATGCGGTCGCGAAAATCGATGCGCACCTTCTTTATCTGCCGTGCCCTCAAGTCCTTTACATCTTCCGTTTTTATAATGGTTCCCTCCCGTATAATAGCCACCCTTTCACACAGTTTCTGTACTTCGCTCAAAGTATGCGAAGAAAAAAACACCGTTGTTCCCTTTTTATTCTCCTTATGCAGCAGGTCAAAAAAACGCTTTTGCATGAGGGGATCGAGCCCGGTGGTCGGCTCATCAAGGATCAACAGCTCGGGTGAATGGAGGAAGGCCTGGATGATGGTAACCTTCTTTTTATTCCCCATGGAAAGGTCGCTGAATTTCCTGGCAAGGTCCAGTTCAAAACAGGCGGCCAGCTCCCCGATCCTTCCAGGATCGGCATTCCGGCAGAAACGGGCGGAATACGCAAGCAGTTCCCTGCAGGTAAGGGCCGGATAATAATTCACGTCAGAAGGCATGTAACCGATGCGGTTTCTGATTTCCCCTTTATTTTTCACTATATCAAGACCGAATATTTCACCCCGGCCGGATGACGGAAAAATGAGCCCCAGAAGTGTCCTTATCGTAGTCGATTTTCCGGCGCCATTGGGCCCTATGAACCCGAATATTTCACCCTTATTGATCCGTATGTTTACATTCTCTATGCCGCGAGCCTTCCCATAGTACTTGGTAAGGGCCTTTGTCTCGATCACCGGGTTGATATCATTATCGATTTTCATATTTACGGTTTATGCCGCCTCTCCGGAACTTGAATACCCTGAAATACATTAAAAGGTATCTTACCCTAAAATCGATTTATGGGGAACCGGCAATAACGGCCTGCAAGGTATGGCGAAAAAAAATTATTTATTCTATTCTTAAGGTGTATGCGTAACTTTAAAAAACTCCTCCCGGGATTTGCCGGTATCGTCTTTATCAGTGTTGCCCTTGCCGAATGGGTCCTGTCCCTCTTTGGGCCGTTTGTTTTCAATGAAAAAATTAACCTGCTGATTTTTCCGTTTTACACGTACAAATTGAGCGATGACGAACAAACAAAAATCAAGGGTTACCTTCGGGATTCATTCACCGGGTCCGAAAGATATCTCGTAATGGACGAAAACTCTGTCGAGAAGAAACTTAAAATGGAAAATCTTTCGCTTTCGGATTTCAAAAAGACAAGGACGCATGAAAAAGCCAGGGAATTGAGCCGGAAGGCCCAGGCAGGCCAGTACATC
This sequence comes from Spirochaetales bacterium, assembly GCA_016928415.1. Taxonomy (GTDB): domain Bacteria; phylum Spirochaetota; class Spirochaetia; order SZUA-6; family JAFGRV01; genus JAFGKU01. Next base: position 10,155 of record JAFGKU010000233.1, on the reverse strand, counting down.
ATGGGATATGTCATGAAATCGGGCGGGGAATACGAAATTCTCGTCAATTTGTCGGACAGTAAATTCGATACCGAAATAAAAGTCATTAAACAAAAATTCACCTCATTTGACGGGCTCCTTCACTATGACAAAACAATCGTTGAAGAATTATCCTCGCTTCAGAAGGGATTTTCCATTGCGGAAATTACTTATATACCCATTCTTGTCTGCTTTTTTATTTACGGATCAATCCTGCTGTTGATATTTTTCTTACCATCCGGGACAGGGCGTATCAAATTATTTACCCTGTTCCGGGGGCCGGAAATTCTCTTCTGCCTGTCCCTCCTGTTTTTCCTCTTTGCCTTTATTTTCAGCCTGAACGCCAACATGGATTACGTACAGCGATTCATTGCAACGGGCGGCAATATAGGACTGGCGGCCGATTCCGGCAAGGAACAGATGAATGTTTTCATCCGGTTCGCTCCCCTGCTTCTCATTGCGCTCGGGGCTTACATTGCATTCCGCATCCTGTTCAGGAAATCATTCAGCCGTTACTCGGGAGGGAAAGGAATTATCAGGCGCTGGGCATTGGGCTGGGTTTTCGTTTCCTCCATTGCCACATTCCTTGCCTTTCCTTCCTTCATTGCCCAGGAGGGTCTGGGCTGCTTCGCATTGATTTGTCTTGTTCCCGTTATACTGGTTTTTTTCAACAACCGGTACGGCGCCTCCCTGTTTTACGGAACCGTTTACGGGACAATATCCTTTCTTCTCATCAATTACTGGCTGGGCACTTTCAGCCTGATTTCCCTTCAATTCGTCGTCATTTTCTACATATTCTTTTTCCTTGTTCTCATGGGCATCATGCTGTATCCGGTTAAAAAATTCAAAATCCTTACGCTCGTCATCATTCCCCTATCATGGGTCGGCTTCGACTTTCTCAGGTCAATCGGGTTTTTGGGATATCCCTGGGGAATGCTGGGCACGACGCTTTACGGATTCCATCCCCTCATCCAGATCAGCGCCGTAACCGGCGTCTGGGGAGTCACCTTTCTGGCGGTCCTCTGCAATGCCATCCTGGCTTACGCCATTTATTATTTTCTGAAGGGTGAAAATATGAAAGCGCTTGTACCTGTCTGCGCGGGAGCGGCCATATTCGCGGGCGTTCTCTTTTTCGGATTCAATGCAATAAACAATCATGATGAAAAATATGTGTTGAACGCTTCCACATCACAGGTAAAAATCGCCCTCGTACAGGAAAGCCTGGACCCCCGGAAACATGCGGACACGGAAGTCTATTCCGCACTCATCCGGCTGACGGACGGCGTCATGAATGAAAAACCGGACATGGTTGTCTGGTCCGAGGGCGCCTTTGACTGGGATATCCGGCAATTCACCGACAGGAGCGGGGATGCGGTTTCCGATTCACGGGTGGTACGGGATTTTTTGTTATATCAAAAGGCCATGAATGCCTGCCTTGTAACGGGTATTGTCGACCAGGAACCAGGACCCGAAGGGGAAAAGAAGTATTACAATTCCGCCATCCTTCTGAATAAAAAAGGTGACATTGCCGGCATCTACCATAAAAAGCACCTTGTGCCTTTTACCGAACATTTTCCCTACAGGAAGGAGCTGCCCTGGGTTTTCGATTTATTGAAAGGCTTTGACGTGTTCTTCTGGACGGCGGGTGAAAAGGAAACAATATTCGACCAGGGCGAATTCCGCTTCTTTACGCCCATCTGCTTCGAGGATTCCTTTCCCGGCGAGATAAGGGATTTTGTCAATAAAGGCGCCGGCATGATCGTGAACATATCCAATGATTTCTGGTCCCAGACACCGGTGGAAGCCAGGCAGCACACGATCAATTCCCTGTTCCGTGCCGTTGAAAACGGGCTGCCGATGGTGCGTGCCACGACCTCGGGTGTAACATGTTATGTGGACAGATGCGGCCGCATCCTGGCGTCCCTCCCCTGCTACGAGGAAGGAACCCTGGTCGTATCGGTACCTACGGGGACGGGAAGCCCGACCCCGTACACCCGGTGGGGTGACTGGTTCCCCCTGGCCTGCCTCACTGCATTGGCAGGCTTCCTGATCACGGTTTTGCTCCTGGATATTATCAAGGGAAGATCACGGCGAATTTAAAACCATTGGCATTTATTCGTGATCAAACAGGTGCGGCATAAGCAACGTATGTTTATTGACATTTTCCCGTAGTCTTAGTATAGAATAATCAACAGATAATATAATAAAAGGGCGGTAAACTTTCATGAGGCCAGTATGTATAATTGTCAGGGACGGATGGGGATACAATGAAAATCCGAAAGGAAATGCCGTTTTGGCGGCAAACACACCTTATATTAACGCGTATAAGGCCAAGTATCCGTGGAACCTGCTCAATACTTCAGGGGAACCGGTTGGACTGCCGGACGGATACCAGGGGTCAAGTGAGGTAGGCCACCTGAATATGGGAGCCGGCAGGATTGTGCTCCAGGAATTAAAGAGGATCGATGACGGATTGAAAGACGGGAGCTTTTTTCAAAAGCCGCGATGGGTAAAAACCATGCAGAACTTCAGGAAAAACAAGGGCCGTCTCCACCTTTTCGGCCTGCTGCAGGATGAAGGGGTGCATGCCCATCAGGAGCATCTGTTTAAAATCATGCAGCGCGCACGCCAGGAATACCCTTCCGGGAAAATTATTATCCATCCCTTTCTTGACGGACGTGACACGCCGCCAAGAAGCTGCCTTGAATATCTTGCCATGCTGAATAACATCATGGAAAAGGTCGGCAACTGCTCAATCGGCACCGTCATGGGCAGGTACTACGGAATGGACAGGTCGCAGAACTGGGCATTGACGGACATAGCCTTCAATTGCCTGGTAAACTGTGAGGGCCGCAAGGCAAAAAAAGCCGAAGAGGCCGTTCAGTACTCCTACGACAATGATAAAACCCCGGACAACCTTGAAATGTTCGATGAATACATACCCCCCCATGTCATCGGGGAATATGACGGTATCAGGGACGGGGATTGCGTGATCCATACCAATTACAGGCAGGACAGGGCCATACAGCTTTCCAGGGCCTTTGTTGACCCTCAATATCCCGGGCAATTGAACAGGAAACCCGATATCACTTACCTCGGACTGACCAGGTACTACGATGAATTCGAAGATTACCTCCTCGAACCGATGAGTTCAGGCGGCGGCATGGAAAAATTACTGGGAGAGGTCATATCCAATGCGGGATACAACCAGCTCAGAATTGCGGAAACGCAGAAATTCAGGCATGTTACAAGCTTTTTCAACGGTAAAAGCACCACACCGTATAAAAACGAGCACCAGGTAGAGATTACAAGCACGATTGACCCCGCCACCTATGCCAGCCATCCGGCCATGGAAGCCTATAAGGTCACGGACGCCATTTTAAAGGAACTGAGTGAAAATGAGTATGAATTCATAGTCATCAATTATGCGAACGGCGACATGGTAGGACATACGGGTGTGTTCGAGGCGGCCAAAAAAGCCATAGAGGTGGTCGATGAATGTCTTGGGAAAATTGTCCCCCGCCTGCTGGAACTGGACGCCCATATATTCATAACCGCCGATCACGGCAATTCCGAACAGATGATCAATTACGAAACGGGCATGGTAAAGACAAGCCATACAACGTTTCCCGTCGATTGTATTTATGTTGCCAAGGATTCACCCGGCAGGGAAATGACTGAACGGGGCAAACTGGCCGACCTGGCTCCCACGGCCCTGAAGCTGATGGGATTGGATATCCCCGTTGAAATGACGGGAGAGATACTTATTAAAAGCTAATCGACTTATTCGAATCAAATTCTCCCCGTTTATATACCGTAATTTTTAGTTATAAGCGATATCTAAAAACCCCGATTTTTTGAATAATTTTTATTCGCGAGGAAGCCCTAAAAGGTGGTTTTTAGAGGCGCTTTGTATTAATTTTCTAATTTGCTTGAAATGCCGAAGGGCAATGCCTTATATTTTTTAATAATGGGTATTTCATGAAAGACAAGAAGCAATTGACATTGGCCTTCTTATCCGATGTATTTAATTACGGGTATACAACCACTTTATGGCAGGGCATCATTGATACAACCCATAAAATGGGATTTAACTGCGTTTCCTTCTCGTGCCCGCCGCAAATTCTGAAAGATCAAAGACTAATGTACCCGTTTAAACTCCTGGAAATTATAAACAAAGGCGCGGCGGACGGGATCATACTGAGCGGCGGCGTTTTGGGGAATTTACTGGGTTCAGAAGGTATAAAAGATGTTATTTTGAGTAAAATTACAATTCCCGTTATTAATATCGGTATTGAATTACCGGGAATTCCCAGCCTCATGGCCGATAATTACACCGGGATGTTTGCGGTGGTTGAGCATCTCATTGTCGATCACGGATTAAAAAACATCGCCTTCATAAGAGGTCCCGCAGACCATTCGGAAGAAACGGAAAGGTTCAATGCATACCGGGACTGCCTGGAAAAACATAAGATTCCCTTTAAAGAGGATTACGTATCCGGGCACAATGACTGGGGCATGTCGGGACGCAGCAAATCAGCCATTAAAAATTTCTTTGATATCAAAAAACTGCCTATAGAAGCATTGGTGACGGCCAACGATAATCTTGCCACATCGAGCATGGATGAACTTAAAAGCAGGGGGTTGAAAGTACCGGAGGATATCCGCGTAACGGGTTTTGACAATACGTATTACACGTCCCTGCAATGCTTTAACCTGACTACCTGCGAAAATCCCGCCTACCTGATGGGCTGTAAATCCGTAGAGTTGCTGGATTCTCTTTTAAAGGGAGACAAACTGGAGGATGTATACAAATTCCCCGCCACCATTATTATCCGCAATTCCTGCGGCTGTTCCCATTTTGATGCCTCAAAAATTTCGGTCATCAGCAATTCGTTCAAAGAATTGAAAACCGGGAATACAGAGGAAAAAATCCGGATTATCGCCCGGCATTTAAAAAAAGACCTGCATATATCCTCTAAAAGCTACAGTAACCAGGAATACATCATTGAACAAATGTCGTCTGCCTTTATGAAGGACATGGAATTCAATGAAAATAACCTGCCCGCGGTAATCGAGGACATCATTTCCAGGTACATTAAGAATTCCGGAGAATTTTCGATTATCAGGAATATACTTTCTTCAATTATCAGTATCTACCATTCCCTTTACCCTGACGTGGACGACATGCTTAAAATAAAGGAAATTTCCGACAAGGCTACTACCAAAATAAATGAAATGCTGGAAATGAACCTCATCGATTTGAATGAGACGCTTGTCACAAAATCCCGTTCCCTCGACCTGATTGTCTACGAAATTTATTCGACCCTGGATTTATTCAGGATACTCGACATGTTCGAGCATAGATTGCCGTCCATCGGCATTCAAAGCTGTTATTTTTCTCTCCTGGACATGGTTGATTCGGATTATCTGCGCCTGTTAATGGCATTCAATGAATCGGAGACATTCGTACTGCCGGAGGAAGGGGAGAAATATATTGCAACGGAATTAATTCCGGATAAGTACCTGAACAAAGATAAACCGTTCAGCCTTCTCATAGAATCACTTATAGTAAACAATGAGGAAAAGGGATTCATTATTTTCGATTCCAAAACAATTGAGGATTTCACCTTTTACCACGTGAATATCCAGATCAGCACATCTTTGCAGAGCGCCCTGTTGATTAAAAAATTGAGGCAGACCATGGGGGGGATCATCTACGTGATGGTCCAGACCATTGAATCCCGGGACCCTTATACAGCCGGGCATCAAAAACAGGTAGCGGATTTGGCCCGCTGCATTGCCCAGGAAATGCACCTGCCTGCTGAAAAAATAGAAGGCATAAGGATTGCCGCCTCGATTCACGATATCGGGAAGATATCCATCCCTGCTGAAATTTTAAGCAAACCATCCCTGCTGTCTGAACCGGAATTCAATCTCATAAAAACACACGCGAAGTCAGGATTCGAAATACTCAAGAATATAGATTTTCTATGGCCGGTCGCTGAAATCGTTTACCAGCACCATGAAAAGATAAACGGTTCCGGGTATCCCCGGGGATTAACCGGAGATAAAATGCTTATTGAAGCAAAAATACTGGCCGTCGCCGATGTTGTGGAAGCCATGTCGTCGCACAGGCCTTACAGACCCGCGCTGGGTGTCGAGAAGGCCCTTAATGAAATTGAAAAGAATAAAGGCATCCTTTTCGACGCCAATGTGGTTGACGCCTGTGTCTATCTTTTCAGGGAAAAAGGATTTCAATTTAAATAAAAGTGCTTTAATATGCCGTACCTGACAATTATTTCTTTTAGTATTATCCCCGTTTACCTTGCATTGGGCTTGATCGCATTTTTCAGGAACACTAAATCCACGGCTAACAGAATTTTTATGGTTATGGTTCTTCTACTCATTCTCTGGTCGTTTTGCCTGGGAATGATACATTTTACAACGAACAGGGAAACGGCATTGCTCTATTACAGGATCGGTTTATTTCAAACCGCTACCATGCCGTCCTTTCTTTTTTATTTTATTATAAGATTAACCGGGACTAAATCTGTTCTATCACGTCCGCCGTTTATAATATTATCCTTCACCCTGTCCCTGCTGTTCTACACGGCTTCCCTGCTGTTTCCCTCATCATTCTACACGGATATGGTCCGCAATGAACTGGGTTGGCAGGTCAGCCTTAATCTTCAAACCCCTGTATTCCCGCTGTTCATTTTAATGCAAACCATCCATCACATCGCCAATACTTACTTCTTAATTCAGTGGTTCAGAAAAACCGGTAAAAACAAGGAAAAAAAGCAGGCCATATTTATCTTTACGGGGATATTTGTGACTTTCAGCATCATTCTATTTATTGAAACAATCAGCAAGATTGCTCATATTTTTTTCATTCCGGAATCATCGCATCTGGTATGCTTGATCTGGATACTGGCCATTGCATTCGCAATGAAAAGATACGGCCTGATGAAATTTTCCCCCAGGATGGCACTGGAAAAAGTATTCTTTTCCATCATGGACCTTCTCATCATCATAGATGAAAACGGAAAAATCATCCGGGCCAATAAAAGAATACAGCCTCTTTTGGGTTTTTCAAATGAAGAACTGAAAGGCAAACCCATTTCCAACTTTTTTACCATGGAATTTATCAGGGAAAATGCGGCAATCAGCATGCAGTTAAAAGAAAATAAATTCGTATCCTTCAATCTCCTTGACAGGAACGGGGATCCGGTGCCTTTATCCGTTGCCGTGCTGGAAATGACCGACAATCACGGGGATTTAACCGGTTTCATGATAATAGGACATGACGAGACCGAAACCGCGCAAAGGATCAAGGCGGAAAAAGCATTGAGGGAATCAGAGTTGTTATATGGTATGACGATCAACTCCATGAGGGATTTTATTCACGTTATTGACCGTCAAACCAATGTATATCTGATGAATACGGCAATTAGCCGGTATCTCAATAATTATATGATTAAGCCCGGCGAAACCAGGCTGCATGAATTGTTCCCTTTCCTGACAAAAAAGGTGTACGATCAATACGAGGCGGTCTTTAAAAGCGGCCTGCCTTTGATAACGGAGGAGGATAATTTTATCGACGGAAACCGTATTTATACGGAAACCCGCAAGATACCGATAAAACACGACGGTACTGTGGAAAAAGTGGTAACGATTATAAGGGACATTACGGATAAAAAAATCATGGAGCAACGGCTTCTACAGTCTGAAATAACGGAAACGATAGGTATTTTAGCCGGCGGTATAGCGCATGATTACAACAACATCCTTTCAGGGATCCTTGGCAACATCGACCTGATAAGGCACTTTAATTACGACATGGAGCAGGCCAGGGAGATTATCCAGGAGGCTGAGAAAGCCTGCCTGACGGCAAAAGATCTGACGCAACAGCTGTTGACGTTTTCCCGGGGTGGGGTTCCCGTGAAAAAAGCAGGTTCGATTGTTACCTGTGTGGAAAAAACCGTTTCCTTTTTCCTCAGGGGATCCGGTATCAGGTGCGAAATAGAGAAGGAGAGCGAGGATGTCTGGCTTGTCGAATTCGATGATCAACAAATGAGCCGCGTCTTTCAAAACCTCACCCTGAATGCCAAACAGGCCATGTCGAATAAAGGCATCTTAACCATTAAGTTCCTTAATAAGCAAATAAATTCCCGGGCAGGGTTCCCCTTACAGGAAGGTCCCTATGTCGTTATTTCCGTCATTGATCAGGGTATCGGAATTAGAAATGAGGATTTACCGCATATTTTCAATCCCTATTTTTCAACCAAAATGGAAGGCTTCGGGCTGGGACTCGCCACGGCTTTTTCCGTAATCAAAAGACATAACGGATATATTGATGTTTCGTCGATCCCCGGGAAAGGCACGACATTCAACATTTACCTTCCCGCTTTTACTGGAAAAATGGAACCCGTAAAGAAAAAAAAGAAACCGGACTTTAAACGCGGCACGGGCAGGATCCTGGTAATTGACGACGAGGAAAGCGTCCGGCGCGTACTTTCCCGGATGCTTGAAAAACTGGGATTCCAGTCCGTACTGGTGGAAAACGGAAAAAAGGCGCTTGAAATTTTCGACTCACAGACTAAAATGGGTGAGGTTTTTGACGCGGTAATCCTTGACCTTACCATTCCCGGTGATATAAACTGGAACGAAACCATAACAGGATTAAAGACTATCCAGCCCGGTGTAAAGGTAATCATTTGCAGCGGTTATTCGGATGATCCCGTTATGGCGCATTATGTCGAAATGGGATTCAAAGGGGTGATCAGAAAACCATTCCTGTTGGAAGAACTCGCTGATACATTTCATTCGGTATTGGGCAAGGAGTCATAGCATGAAAAAAACACGCAACCTGATTTTGTCAGTACTTTGTATATTTATCGTCCTCACATCCACCGTTGGCTGCGATCAAAAACCTGCACTGGTTTTTGATGAAGAAACGCATGATTTCGGAGAAGTGGAGGAAGGGGCCAAGGTATCACACACCTTCACGTTCAGGAATAATGGCAGCAGCCCCCTGGAAATAACCGATGTCAGGCCCACATGCGGGTGCACGACAAGCGGTGAATGGACAAAAGAGGTGGAACCGGGTGAAAAGGGGGAAATACCCCTGACATTCAATTCAACCGGTTACAACGGGAAAGTTGAAAAAATCATCAATGTAGCGTCTAACGATCCGGCTAAACCCAGTATAACGCTTCGGCTCGCCGGGAGTATAAAAGTAAATGTTGAAATATTACCCCCCCGTTTATGGCTTGGAGAAGTAACTGCGGATACAAAATTATTAACAGGAACTTTTACGCTTAAAAATCATCTCCCGGAACCCGTCAATATCCTGAAAATCGTCCCGCCCGGCAACAAGATCAAAACGAAACTGGAGGTAATCAAGGAAGGAAGCGAATACGCCATTTCCTTTGAAATTTCCGCTCCTTTTCAGGAAGGAAGCAGGGAAGAAAGCCTTCTCATCATGACCGATTATCAAAAACGGCCCCAATTCTCCGCAAAATACGGGTATTATAAACCAAAGAAGCTGGAAGTGTCTCCCGACACCATATGGGTCAGCAAGGAGGATATTAAAAATCCGTTTTTTAAAACCGTCCTTGTCCTCAACCGGATGGATGTTCTGGTTTCCGTTTCCGACATCCAGGTTTCGGATAACACCATTCAAACACGGACAAAGGAATACGAAAAGGGAAAAACAATCGAGATAAGACTTGACTTTCCGGCACAATACAGCATCGCCGCCGACAAGCCTGTGAACCTTAAATTTAAAGTGCGGTATGATGTAACCCGTGAATTCACCGTACCTATCAGGCTTATGGATTGAAGGTTGCAGCCACTTCGGCCTTGATTTCTTCCGCCGTTTTAGGTGTAAATAACCCGTTCTGCTGTTTTAACCCGTATTTTGTCCGCATCTGACGCTGCAGCCCGGCATACAATTTTCTGGCCGTGGAGAGTAGATCTTTTTCCGGGTCTGGATTATTGGGGTATGCGGCATGATCGAGTTTTACGCCGCTGGTCATGAGCGTTTCCATGGCGGTTTTGGCGGCCAGGAACCGGTCATATTTGTTCACCGCACAAATTAAAGGCTTATCCATACAGCTTATGATTTCCCAC
>JAFGKU010000232.1 GCA_016928415.1 Spirochaetales bacterium | reverse complement strand
GTACCCCGGTACCCACCCCCACGCAGGGAGCTTCGACCAACACGCCCACAAGCGCGCCCCAGAACACAAATACACCGACACCTACTCAGCCGAGTATTTCGGGGACAACGTTCCGTATCCAGAGTCTCTGGCAGCCGGCTGAATATCTCTACGATACCGGCAGCCAGGTAAACTACGGCAGCGGAACCAGTACCAGTTACCAGTGGGTGATTGAAGACATTTCGGGAGAGTCTTTCAAGAGGATCCGGAACGTGGGCACGGGAAATTATATGCATATAGAGAACCTGTTGGCCTATGTCCAGACCGGTGCCCTCAACGCTGAGTGGTACAGCATGCGATGGACCGTGGCCGCGGAATCCAACTATTACAGGTTCCAGAATGCCTGGCAGGGAGGCAATTACATTCATGTTGAGAACCAGGCTGGTTATGCCCAGCAGGGCGGGATCGATATGGGCTGGGACAGCGCCAAGTGGTATCTTGTGGCGGTGAGCAGCAGTGCCACGTCCACTCCCACCAGGACACCTACGCCGGCGGCTGCCACGGCAACGCCGACAAGAACCGCGACGCCCGCCCCAACAGCCACGCCTCCTCCATCCGGAAGCGGTAACGGCTTGAGCGGTGCCTACTATAACAACATGGACTTTACAAGCCTTGCCCTTACACGCACGGACAGTACGGTAAACTTTAACTGGGGAACCGGTTCTCCGAATTCCGCCATTGATGCAGATACATTCTCCGTTATCTGGACAGGAAACGTGGTGCCATTGTATTCCCAGACATACACCTTTTACGCGACAACGGATGACGGCGTCAGGCTGTATGTGAACAACCAGCTCATTATCGACCAATGGGTAGACCGGGGAGCAACGGAATCAAGTGGAAATATTTCCCTGAGTGCAGGAAACCAGTATCCCATACGGATGGAATACTATGAAAACGGCGGCGACGCGAGTGCCACGTTGAGCTGGTCGAGCAGCAGTCAGGGCAAGCAGATCATCCCGCAGTCGCAATTGTATTCTTCCGGTGCGGCGGCGACATCGACTCCGACAAATGCTCCTGCAGCGACGGCGACACCGGTACCGACTGCTACGCCGTCATCGGCCACTCCTACGCCAACACGCCGGAGCGGGCGTAGATAATTTCACGCTGCAGTGAACGCAGATATGGTGCCAATAAAAGCATCCGTTCTCTGTTCTGCGTGATGTTTGCAGGCATTTGATTTTGAATTTATGATAAAGGAACCGGTCTGTTACAGGCCGGTTCCTTCATTTCTTATGCCGGATCAATTTTGTAATAAGTGATTTATAGTATGCGATCCCGCATCCCGCACTTGACCAGACACACCGAATAACCGTTAAGCTCGATTTCAAGAATCGTTTTTTTCGGATCGTATACTCCTGAACGAATCGTGGCCAGATCATGCGTATCATCCAGCAGGTATACCTCAAAGGTCAATTCAACATCCCGTGGTAAATTTCTTAAGGACAATGTGTAACAAACGCTGTCCTGTCGAAAATGGCTCAATAATATGTTGACTCTGGATTGATCCGGCGAAAGGCCCGCCATCCAAGCGAAGTTTTGCCTGTCGGGGCGCGATAAACCGATAAGCCCGGGCGTATCCAGCATGGCGGAAAACGCCTTGAATACGTGGTAATTCTTTTTCGGCTTCCCCGTGTCGTCGAACATGCCGAATCCCTGCCACCAGATTTCGGGATCGCCGTCCCTGGCTCCCGAATAAAAATTGGAAACATCGACCGTGGTGTTCTGAAGATAGATGAGCGCCATGGCGACGAACGCGGCGCCTTCCATGCTCCCCATGCGGGCCATTATTTTTTTGGCGTACCCGATATCGGATATCATGGGCAGCCATTCCCCGGGAAAATAATTCCATTCATTGACATGGCTTTCAACATGAGAGAATCCGTTTTTTTTCAGGAAACGCTCAATCTCCCCGGTACGGTGGAATAGTTGGTACGGTTCGCTTTGGTATGAGTGCCAGGAGAAGAAATCCAATGGCACGCGTTTTTCCCGGCAGTTTTTCAGGAAATTCCCGGCGAATTCCATATCGAGTGCAAGGCCGGGCCCACCGATTTTCAGCAACGGATCATGGTTTTTCAACAATGCGGCAGTAATGTTATAGAGTTCAAAATATTGCTGAGCGCTCCCCGACCAGAAATTCATCAAATCATCTGTATTCTTCGGATTCAGGTCTGGTTCATTCCATATTTCCCAGTATTTTATGCCATAATGAAATCCGTTTGCCCATCCGTCATTGTAATGCCTGACGATGTTCAAGCAGACCCGTGCCCATTTTTCAATATCCGTCGGCGGTTTTATATGGGTTGGCCGGGGCATCTCCACACTGGCACCCAGGCGGTATACAATGTCGAATCCCCTCTCTTTGATCGCTTTTAAGTAAAGGTCAGTGTTCTTAAAATCGTAATTTACCGGAGAGTCCGGATCCCTGTCAAAATCCGGGAAGATATTGTGGATATCCACCGTGTTATTATAATAGACAGCCGCATCATGCAGCCTTACGTAATTGATGTTCAGATCATCGAAATAAGGGGACAGGTCAAACCGGCCCGTCTCGGTTGGTGCACCGATATTAATACCGCTGACGTTTTTTATTGTTTTTTGTTTCTTTCTAAAATCGATTTTTATGGTTTTTTTCATATCTGTGAATCATGATAGGAAAATCGATGTTTTTATGCAAGCCCCTTAAATGATTTATAGTTACTATTACTTCTTCACCTTCCCCTGGTTGGCCACTTTCTCGATTTCCGCCTGGATTTTTTCCTGGTCGCCGAGGTAGCGTTTCTCTTTGACCGTTCCGTCCGGATTCAGGTCGTAAAGCAGGGGGATGCCGGTGGGAATGTTGAGTTCCACCACGTCCTTTTCGTTCATGTGGTCAAGGTGTTTGACAAGGGCGCGGAGACTGTTCCCGTGCGCCGAGATGAGAACCCGCTTGCCCGATGTTATCAGTGGCCAGATGGATGCTTCCCAATACGGGATGACGCGGGCCACCACATCCTTGAGGCATTCGGTAAGGGGTACATGGCCCTTTGGAATCACGGCATACCGTGGATCCTTTTCCGGGTTCCTGGGGTCGGAAGACTCGAGGGCCGGGGGCGGGACGTCGTAGCTTCGCCGCCAGATCTTCACCTGCGCTTCGCCGAACTTGGCCGCCGTTTCCGGCTTATTGAGCCCCTGGAGTGCGCCGTAATGACGCTCGTTCAGCTGCCACGCCTTGATGACCTCGATCCAGTGGAGGTCCATCCCGTCCAGGACGATGTTGAGTGTATTGATGGCGCGCCGCAGGTAAGATGTGAAGGCGATGTCAAAGGTGAATCCTTCCTCCTTCAGGGTCCGCACCGCTTCGGCCGCTTCCTCCCGCCCCCTGTCGGACAGGTCCACGTCCGTCCAGCCGGTGAACCTGTTTTCCCGGTTCCATGTGCTTTCGCCGTGGCGGATCATAATGACTTTCATGGCAGCCTCCTTTCAGCAAACAACCTGGTACTTTGACCGTCCTTGAACAAAGGTACTCAATGTGCGGTTTTTGTTCCAGGGATGGAAAGAGGAGATTGGGGAGGGGAATGAGGGATAAAGAATTTATATAAACCGCTGATTAACGCCGATTTTCGCTGATTGATGGGTACCACTTTGCGGGGGAAGTAATTTTTAGGTATTGGGAATTTCTCCGGGGTTTCTTCGAAGACTAAAAATAAGGAGGTTATTAAAAATAACGTCATTTTTCATCTATAATTAACCATTCTTTCGCTTCTTCCTCTGTTCCGAATGTTTTTATGTTCTTTTCTCCGCTGAAAGTGATATATGCCTGAAGTAATACCTTCTTTATTCCGGTGATTCCTACCAAAGCATTCCTTTTTACCTTATCCGCAACTTCTTTTCCCAATTTCTTTACTTCATCCATGAATTCCTTATTGGCAAAGGTTCCCTCATAATTTTGCAGGATTAATAAATTACCTTCGGATCTCTTTTCCATATCTATGGCTTTTCTTAAAATCGATAATGATACATCCTTGTCTTTTACACCCCTGTAATCAATATGTAATATTTTTTTTCCTTTGAACTCAATCCATTCAGGATCCATAAAATACTCCCTCTTCAAAGATAAATTCGGAGATTAATGCCGATCACATCTCTCTATTTATAGAATATATTCTCATTATTTTCTACAGGAATTTCAATCGAAATTTCATTGTTCGGAGTTATATTATAACCCGATAACTCAGCTTTTGGACTGACCTTTTTTAGCGGTATTTTTTAATTTCTTAATCAGATGACAAGTTATTTCCCCAATATCGTGTAATTCAGAAGCGCCTCGGTGATTTTTGCTTCCCTCTGTTTAACGGACAGCCCGCGTTCAACCAGTTCCGCTGAATTCGTTCCGAGGGAAACGAACGCTTCCTCCACGTCCTTGAATTGCTGTGTGGAGGCAAGAACCTTGATGAACTCGGTCCCGTAGGGCGCTTCCAGATGGAAACCGAACCCGTAGGATTCATCCGGTATGGAATAAAGTTTCCTTTTTTTAAGCTTGTTGTCCGAATGATATTGGTTGGGGAAAATCAGCTTCAAGTCGCCCTTGACGTCGATGTGGTAAATTTTGATATAGCAGTCATCACTTGCGTAGAAATGGATGACGAGTTCCTCGCCGTCGATGTATGTGCCGCCGTTTCCCCGGTTGATCCATGCTTCCAGTTTCAGGTTCCCGTCAGCACTTTTATCCACGTCCTTGAGCTTTTCAAGCACGGCAACGGCGTCATTGTAATTAGCGGGCAGGAGGGATATCTCCCGCGGTATCAGGGATTTTTTTAACGTTATTTTGGCGGTATCAATCGATGTCCCCGTCTCGATGGAGGCAAGGTTCAGATATATTTCCACGTTTAGCCCCGCATCGTAAAAATTGCCGTAAAGCAGGGCCTTGATGTTTTTCAGGTTGCCCAGTTTTATGCCGTCCTGCTGGCTGAATAAATCGGAAACATTCATCTCCTGTGTTTCCAGGATTTCCTCCAGCTTGTTTTTTGCAAACAGCTCGAATTTCCCGCTTTTTTTGGCGGCCGTTTCAAGGTTGCTTTCCAGGTACCGCGAGAAATCACTTCCCATCTCCTTGTCGCCGTACGTGAAATTACCGAAACTGATGACAATCGTCTTTTTTGTACCGGTATCGATTTTCTTTAAAGCGGAAGTCAGCACTGATTCAAAATCATCGGCATATAATAAGTTGCCCGTAAGGAAGACTGCGAGAGCCAGTAATAAAGGCAAAATGGTTTTTCGCATAGGGGGTACTCCTTTTCCTTAATATTCATCAATCCCGGTCACCAGAAAAAATGTACGGAAATAAACCTTCCATTTATTTTCTATCGGGCATCTCTAAAAACCCCTATTTTAAAATGGTTTTTAAAGGTGCCTTATTGATAAAATATAGTATATTGATAAATAAAATTCCATTTTTTTAAACGAGTAATTCACTGCTATTCCAACCCCTTTTTCAATCCCTTCGGCGTAATGAATTGCACCAGTGTTCCGTTTTTAGTGCTGATCTCGCGCCAGTCATCAACCGGGACTTCAATAAACGCGACCGCTGCCGTGCTGAATTTTTCAGGCATGGCGGTTGTCCCGATCATGTCTTCGAGCAGGTTTTCCAGCGTTGGATTGTGTCCGATAACCATGAGTTTCGATACCTGGTTTGGAACAGCAGTGATAATGCTGATTAATTCGTCTTCGTCCCCATGGTAAATCCGGTCAATGAACTGGATCTCGGCAACGGTTTCCCATTCGTTTGTCATTAACCTGAGTGTTTCCCGTGTCCGCATCGCCGTCGAACAGAGGATCAGGTCGGGCTGAATTCCGTTTTGTCTGAAAAACGCGCCGATGAGTTGGGATGCCTTCTTTCCCCTTTTATTTAACGGTCTTTCATGGTCTTCCAGTTCCGGGTAGTCCCAGCTGGATTTTGCGTGTCTTTGCAGGATCAATGTTTTCATTTTATATTTTACTCACCGGTTGTATCGGGGTCACTTTCTCCATAACCGTTGTTGTTTTCGTTTTTATTGTCGAATACGGCCAGGTCTTCCGTATCCCAGCGTTCAATGTAGGAACCATTGTTCATGACCTTGTTCCCGCGTATCAGCATGTTTTTTACCGCTGAAACGTAGAAGGCGGTGAAGGAATTTTGATGGATGAGACAATTCTCGACAATGACATTGTTCGAGTTATAGACACTGACCCCTATGGCCCCGCAGCCGTTCATTTCGCACTGGAACAGGCGGATGTCATCTGACTTAAAGATACTGATAACCGCCCCCTGGCATTCATAATCGTCAAGCGGCTCCTCGTGCCTCAGGTGGAGGTTTTTTATAGTCAGTTTTTCGCATTCGGAAATAAAGAGAACATCTTGGTAGACATCACGGCAGAGAATCCAGACTTCACCTTCACCTTTAATAGTTACTCCTTTTAGGGCCTTGATTTCCAATGAATCGGCAAAACGATATATTCCCTCATTTATGATCAGGGTGTCTCCATCTTTCAATTCCTCTAAACGCGATAAAATCAGGGCCGGATCCCGATACGGCACTTGGGGATCGGGTTCACAGAAAAGGAATTGGGTGAAAATATAAAGAAATACGGTTGCTATTAAAATTTTGATTTTCACAGGCACCTCCTGTCTTATGAATTATAGTAGGTTGTTATTCATTTTACAATCAGCGAAAATCAGCGTCAATCAGTGGTTAATATTTTTTTTCCTCTGCGAAGCTGCTTGCAAAGGCTTCCCCAGTTTCCGGTGTTTTCAATCTGTGAAAATCTGTGCCATCTGTGGTTTCTTCTTCTTCTCCCCAGAAGCATACCCGCCTATCTGTAAAATCTGCGGTAATCTCTCTCCCCCCCCCCGGCGGTTTCCCCGGGCCTCACAGGTATTGCAGTAAATCCCCATGTCATGTAATATACCGGCAAGTATCACCAAGTGTTATACCGGGATTTCCCGGGGGAGTATTTAATGGATAAGAAATTAAAAGTAGGCGTTCTTTTCGGCGGCCGTTCCGCTGAACATGAAATATCCCTTTTATCGGCAAAGAGCATCGTATCGGCCCTGGATAAGGATAAGTATGATCCCGTCTTAATCGCCATCGACAGAGAAGGATTCTGGCACCTGGCCGAACAGGACCTTTTTGAAACGGAAAAAGATACATACCATATAGATGTTAAAAATATCGATGAAATACTTGCCCTCATTCCCGGAAAAACAAGGGAGCAGTTCCGTTTGCTTGCTCAGCCGGAGAAGACGGTTCACTGCGACGTGGTCTTCCCCGTATTGCACGGTACATACGGTGAAGACGGCACTATGCAGGGCCTTTTGAAAATCATGAACCTGCCGTATGTCGGGCCGGATGTCACCGGTTCCGCCTCGGGCATGGACAAGGAAGTCATGAAGCGCCTGTTAAAAGAAAATGACATACCCGTGGCGGATTTTCTTGCGTACAGGGCCCATGAAGCCTCATCCATATCCTATGACGAGGTTAAGAACAAACTCGGGCTTCCCCTTTTCATCAAGCCAGCTAATCTGGGATCATCCATCGGCATCAGCAAGGTGCGGAACGAGGTTGAATTCGACAAGGGAATACGGGAAGCTTTCCGCTATGATTCCAAACTGATCATAGAGGAATTTATAGTGGGCAGGGAGATCGAATGCGCCGTGCTGGGTAATGAGCAGCCGCAAGCCTCCCTTCCCGGGCGGGTAATACCGAATGCCGATTTTTATTCCTACGAGGCCAAGTACCTTGATGAGAAAGGGGCGGCATTCGAGATCCCGGCAAAACTGGACGAAAATCTCGTAAAGACAATACAGGACACGGCTGTTAAAACTTTCAAGGCGCTTTGCTGCGAGGGGATGGGGCGTGTGGATTTATTCATACGTGAAGAAAATACGGTCATTGTAAATGAGATCAACACCATACCCGGGTTTACCAAGATAAGCATGTATCCCAAATTATGGGAAATATCTGGGCTGCCGTACGGTAAACTGGTCAGCAGGCTGATTGAACTTGCCATGGAGCGGCATGAAAGGGACAGCCGGCTCTCCGTATCGCTCCCATAGCGGCGGTTTTTAAATAAATGTCTTCTGGGCTTAAGATACTTTTCATTACACCGGAGGTTTTTCCCTTTGCCAAGGTCGGCGGACTGGCCGATGTGCTTGGGGCGCTTCCCCGTCACGTCGCTTCCCTGGGGCACGATGTAAAAGTTATCTGCCCGTGTTACGCATCCATCGATAAAAAGAAATTTTCGTTTAAAAATTACGGTAAACCTTTTTACGTCCCGCTTGGTTCTTCGGAAAAAAAGTGCAAAGTATTAGCGGCACAACTTGAAAATGATGAGGTAACATACTGCTTCCTCGACAATAAAGAATTATTCGGCCTGGACGGCGTATACGGACCGGACAATTCAACGGCGTTTGAAAACAATATTCAGCGTTTTACATTGCTGTGCCGAAGTGTTTTCCCTTTCTGCCGTCAAACAAGCTGGATACCGGATATCATCCACGCCCATGACTGGACGGCCGCCCTGTCAGCCGTTTATTTGAACTTGCTTGAAAAGGTGCGGCCTTTCCTGAAAACTAAAAGTGTGCTTACCATCCATAATGTGGGTTATCAGGGCGTCTTCCCGAAGAGCGAATTTCATTGGACACAATTTGCCATGGAGGATTTTTACAGGGCGGGTTTTGAATTTCATGATAAGATGAATTTGCTGAAGGCCGGTATAGCGAATGCGCACAGTGTCACGACTGTTTCCCCTACCTATGCCTCCGAAATTCAGACCGAAAGGTACGGCTGCGGCCTTGATGATGTGCTTCGGGAAAGGGGAAAATCCTTCTGCGGTATATTGAACGGTATCGATTATCAATATTGGAACCCGGAGTTCAACAGACGCATCCCGGCGCAGTATTCCGCAGAGGATTTAAGCGGTAAAACCATGTGTAAACGGGAGCTCCAGAAACAAATGGGGCTGCCTGTTGAAAAACAAGTTCCGTTAGTCGGTATGGTGAGCCGGCTGGTAAAGCACAAGGGATTCCGGGAATTATGCGGTCCCGGTTACGGAAGCCTGTATTCCATCTGCCGGGACATGCCCCTGCAATGGGTCATCCTCGGCAGGGGGGAGGAGTGGTGTGAAAAGGAATTGACGCGTCTCGCCGGGATTCTGCCCAACCTGAAAATCGCTTTGAAGTTCGAGGAACGGCTTGCCCACAGGATCGAGGCGGGCGCGGATTTTTTTTTCATGCCCAGCCAATACGAGCCGTGCGGCCTTAACCAGATGTATTCACTGAGGTTCGGTACCCTGCCCATTGTGAGGAACACGGGCGGCCTGGCTGACACTGTGGAAAATTATGATGAGGAGACGGGCGGGGGAACCGGGTTTGTTTTTGATGATCTGACCCCGAAGACTCTGCATGATGTAATGGCAATGGTATTGCGGATTTACCATGAACATCCTGATCATTTAAGAAAGATGCGTATAAGGGCCATGAATAAAAGGTTCGAATGGGATGAGGCTGCCCGGAAGTATGAAAAGGTTTACCAGTCAATTCTGCATTGAGGCATAGAGTTTTTCAAAACGGGGAAATCTATTATTTGTCTTCCCCGGATGATTCCTTTAACCGGTAGACCCGCACGTAATCCACGACCATCCGTGCCGGGAAAATCGATTCGTCTATGCCCTGGATCCCGCCCCACTCGCCTCCGATGGCGATGTTGAGGATAAGGTAAAAACGCTTGTCGAAAGGCCAGTAGATCCAGCTCTTGTTTTCGTTTTCGAACCGGAAATATTTTTTTCCGTCAACGGCTATTTCTATATGATCCGTGTACCAATAAAGTGTATAGACGTGATATTCGTCGAAAACATCCTTTACCTTGATGATTTTTGTTTTTTCGCTGTGGTCACGCCAATTGTACTTTTTACAATGAATCGAAGCGTGAATAACGCCGGGGTCATATCCGACATGTTCCATGATATCGATTTCCCCGCTGGACGGCCATCCCGCACCGTACCCCCTTAAGGCAGTGGGCATCATCCAGATGGCCGGCCAGGTGCCCCTTCCTTTCGGAAGCTTGGCCTTTACTTCTATTTTCCCGTATATAAAATCACCTTTGTACTGGGACTTGATGGAAGCGGAAGTATATTGATAATTTTCATAAGGTTTGTTGTCCGCCTCGATGATGAGATTTCCCTTTTCCACGCGCGCGTTTTCAAGCCGTTTGGCATAATACTGTTTCTCTTTATTCCGCCAGCCCGGTTTCTGTATATCGAAAGTCCATTTCTTGGGGTCCGGAAGGCCTTCGTAGTCGAATTCGTCGGCCCATACGAGTTCCCAATCCTCCACGGCCGTTGGCTGTTGGTTCTCTTTGACCGTGTCGGGATTATCCGTATCCGTTTCTTCGCAGAATACGTCCGCTGTAATCAATAACAGGCAAATGAGTGATGCACTGAAGACTTTAACAGTATGATTCATAATAACTCCTTAATTCTTCGACGAGCAATCGCCGCTGGATTGTTGTGTGATTGATGCCGGGAGACTGACGGTGAAACGGGCTCCGCCTTCCGGATTGTTTGTTGCCGAAATATTTCCGTTGTACGCTTCTACTATTGATTTAACGATGGCCAGTCCGAGGCCCGTATGGAGCCTTTTCCCGTCCTGGCCGGACCTGTAGGAAAAAAAGCGTTTGAAAATATCTTCCTTTATTTCCTCCGGTATACCCGGACCGCTGTCGGATACGGAGAAACATATGTCCAGGCCATCCGTTTCAAGGGATACGGTGACCGCCCTGCTTTCAGGCGAAAAACTTTCCGCATTGTCAATCAGGTTTTCAAGCACCTGCGTCAGCCGTTCCGGGCTTATTTCGGCGCATATTTCCTGTTCGGGGAGGGACACGTTGTAGGTAATATTTTTACCGTTTTCCTTGAGCCTGTATCCTTCGACAATCTGCATGATTATACGGTTGATATTGGTCCATTCCCTCTTCTCGTTATCGATTTGCGTATCGATGTGCGTTATCTCCCTCACCTCAGAGAGAAGCGTTTCCATCCGGGAAACATCGCTCAGGATTATTTTCAGGAATCTATTTTGTTCTTCAGGGTCCTTGAGGTCCATGATCATTTCCGTCGCCGACCTTATCGAGGTAAGGGGATTCTTGAATTCATGGCACAAATCCGTGGTAAAAGACTCGATGAATGTGATGTGCTTGTCAAGCTGTTTGGTCAGCTCGCTCAGGGAATGGGAAAGGTTGCCTATTTCATCCTTCCTTTTGTACGGTTTGAAATGCTGTTTCAGCCGTCCCCGCCTGTCGAGCATTGCTTCCGCCTGGTATTTCAGCTGTTTGAGCGGCCTGGCGATGGTGGTAGCCATGATCAGGCTTAAAATAACGGCGGCGAATACGGATACGAGGAATATCTTGAATATTTCAAGACGGACTTCATAAATGTTATTGAGAATCCTGTATGTGGACTGAGAGGCGAGGACGGCTCCAGTAACCGTGCTGCCGTTTCTTACCGGTATGGCGCAATACAGCGTGACCGACCTCTGCCCGCCGGATGAAATCCTTGTTGTTGCGCCGTAACGGCCTTGAAGGGCGTCCATTATTTCCTTGCCGGTCAGGTGCCTTGCGTTGAAATAAAATTCCTCGGATTCGAGTTCCTGCTCCGGGGGTACAAAGATCTGCCTGTAAATCCTTATCGGAAAGGAAGCAATTCTGTAAAGCCAGTTGTCCAGGATCTCCGGCTCTTCGCTGTCATCAGGTCCGGATACGGCTTCCCTTGTTCCGTATGCCAGGTTTTCCTCCTGGTTTTCCAGGACCTCTGTTTCGGTTCTGTGCATTATCTGGCTTGAATCGGCAATCAAAAGGCCCCTTGTATCCACGATCCTGATCCGCGCCCCCTGTCGTCTCTTCAATTGGGTGAGGATGTGAACCGCTTCTTTCTTTTCGAGGTATTCCCTGCCGGAAAGGGCCGCCGCCATGAGCCTGCCCTGCTGGACCATGCTGTTTTCCTGCATTTTCAGCAATTGGCGTTCATAAATATCAAAATAAAGAAACCCGGCAATGGGGAGAAATACGAGCAGCAGGTTGAAGCCGAGAAGCCTCACCGAAATCCGGGATAAAAAACTCAATATCCTTATAATCATAAATACAAAGCTTTATTTAAGTGTGAATTCGGTCCGGCCGATACGAATAACGTCTTCGGGACAGAGTTTGATGTATTTCCCGAAGGGTATCTGGTCGTCATTGACGAATGTTCCGTTGGTGCTGTTCAAATCCTTGATATAAAACCCGTCCTTTATCTTCTGTATCACCGCGTGGAAGCGGGAGGCCATCCTGTCGTCGATAAGGATGGAATTGCTCCTGTCTCTTCCTATGGTCAATTTGGCCACCAGCGGGATAGTTTTGCCCATGAAAATAATGAACTTGACATTCTGTCTCGTGATTCGCTTAAGCCGTTTGCCGAGGGAACTGTCGTCATTTATCGTCGTATCCATACCAATAAATATTATATAAAAAAGGCATTACGATGTACAGGATAAAAAATCGGGTTTTTCGTTTTTTAAAGCGGAAGTTCTCAATGCGATGCAAAATCCAGGTAATAGCCTCAGGTTGGTTTACGTATCCTTTTTATACCTGTATCCCATGCCGTAAATGGTTTCGATTCCTTCGAAATCCGGATCGAGTTTCATTATTTTTTGCCGGATCCTTTTAATATGCGTGTCTACGCTCCTGTCGCTTATATAGGCGTCATAGGGATATCCCTGTTCCAGCAATTGTGCACGGGTTTTAACATATCCCGGTTCTCTGGCAAGGGCATGCAGGATCATGTATTCTGTAACGGTGAGATTGATGCCCTTTTTTTTCCAGGAAGCCTCGAACCGGGCCAGATCAAGTGCCAGGGAACCAATATTCAGTAATTCCTGTTCAGCCTTTTTTTGACCGTTTTGATCTATCGAAATCCTGCGGAAAAGCACCTTGATCCTGGCCAGTAATTCGCGCATGGAAAAGGGTTTGCATAAATAATCATCCGCACCCAGCTCAAGCCCCAATACCCTGTCGAATTCCTCATCACGGGAGGTCAAAAAAATGATGGGCAGGCACTCATTTTTAGTTTTAAGCTTCTTGCAGAGTTCAAGTCCGTCCATTCTCGGCATGATTATGT
This sequence comes from Spirochaetales bacterium, assembly GCA_016928415.1. Lineage (GTDB taxonomy): Bacteria > Spirochaetota > Spirochaetia > SZUA-6 > JAFGRV01 > JAFGKU01. Next base: position 6,686 of record JAFGKU010000232.1, on the reverse strand, counting down.
CCAGAATGAACAGATCCGGGAATGCCCCGGGAATTGATTCCCAGGCTTCCTGGCCGTCTTTGAAAGATACGGTATGGTATCCTTCCTTTTGAAGGGCATATGCCACCGTACTGCGGATATTTTCTTCATCATCAACGATGGCTATCAATAATCCGTTCTTTTGATCCATGATTACATCATAATATAACTCAATTCCGCGATCAACCTGTTAAAATTCGATAATATTGTGATTTATTAAAATTATTTTTTGATTAAGTATCGAAAATGATATATATTATAGACGATACGTATCATTTTATATATTTTTTAGAAGGGTGTTTTTATGAAGAGATTATTCCACCTTGTTTTGATCATTGCTTTATTAAGCGTAATTTTTGCTTCCTGCGGTCCAAATGACGGCAGTTCCGCCATTGGTGAAGAGGAATCGTCCGACGTGAAGCTTCCCCGTTACTCGGAAGGCATTGTCACTTTCTTTTCCGGGGACGTTGCCGTCCTGCGTGGAAATACGTGGCAGGATGTTGTCATCGGCGACCTGATTACCAGTAACGAATCCATTCAGTCCGGTGCCGATTCGTATTGTGAACTGCAATACGGTAATAAGGCATTGCTCAGGATCGAGGAAAATACTCTTGTTAAAATGCTGGATATTTTATCGGAACCCCAGAAAACCAATGTCGGCCTTGAACTTGTCAAAGGTTCCATCCTCAACAAGGTTAACCGTTTGACCGGTTCTGAAACCTTCCAGGTAAAGACCGATTCGGCTGTATGCGGTGTTCGCGGTACGCGTTTTCTTGTTAAGTCCGAGGGACAGGATTCTACGGTTTTGGCCGTGGATGAGGGGAAGGTGGCTTTCATTCCGCTTGGCGAGGACCTGAAAGATCTGGAAGAGGCATTGAAGAACAGCGACCCGGAACTCCTGAAAATATTACAGGGCCTGGAAAAAGATGCCTTGATCGTCAATGCGGGGCAGGAAGTCAACCTCAACAGCGGCAAGCAAAAGGAAATTGGCGATGCTTATAAGAACCTCGAGGAAATTGTGGATGAAATTTCCCGGACGAAACTGGAAGACCAGTCAAAACTGGTGACCCGCCTGGAAAATGCTTGTAAAAAGGTAAGGGATCAAATGGTGGCTCTCAAAGCTTTAACCGAGCCGCACAAGGAGGAACTTTCCAAATTGAGTGAGGATTCCCTGATCAAGCTCGAAATGAACCAGTCCGGCGGGGATAAAAAAGACGACGCATTGGTTAAGGTAAAAATCAAGGTGGATGTGAAAGAAACCGGCATTTTCCTCGCTGATGAAGAGATTGGAATGGGTGATTTTTCGGGTATTTTCCCCATAAACCAGAATTTGAATTTTTCATTCCGGTGCAGGGGGTACTCGGATGAAACACTCGATTTTGTAACGCGCCCCGGAGTCATCAATTCCCATACGGTCGCGATGACCAAACTGGAGGAGCCTGTATCGCTCGAGTTCAACGTTGTCCCGGAAGATGCCGAAATTTTTATCAACAATGAATCGATGGGAAAAGGCGAATACAAGGCTGATTATTATAAGGGGGAAACGCTTTCACTCGTATTCAAACGCAAAGAATACAATCAGAAAAAAATGGAGCTTGTTGTCGGGAATAATACACCCCCGCTTTATAAAATTGAACTTATCAAGTCCATTGAAACCCGGTATAAAATTGCGAATGGACCGCTCACGGGGAATCTGGTTAATTCCGGGGATATCATTGTAACGGCAAACAGTATCGGAGTTGTTACCGCCGCTACCCTTAAAGGCAAAAAACTGTGGTCCATACCGACCATCAACAATCCCAATGAAAATTCCTTTCCTGTTGTTATCCGGAGCAGTATTTGTTTTACCGGTGTAAAGGAAATGATCATAACCGATATAAAATCCGGTTCCATCCTCAGCCAGATGCCATTAAGGGGACCCCAAAGCCATCTTTTCGGCCGGAGAACCGCCGCCCTGGGAAACAAGATTCTTTTCCCCTATGACAAGGGTATCATGATAATGGACCCGGCTACCGGTGAAAAGGAAAAGGATATACCGGTTCCGGACGGTTCACAGATGACTCCCTCGGTGTATGAGGGAAAAATAGTGATTGTGGATCAAAAAGGCGCATTGCTTGTTATCAATCCGGAAACGGGAGCTGTTGAGACGAAAATTCAAACTTCCGCGGTTCAGCCTATCGGAGTCATGACCATGATTTCGGGAAATACGGCCTGCTTTACCGGAAAGACGGGTAAAGTCGTGAAGGTGAATCTCAAGGCGAAGGAAGTTGTGTGGGAAAAGAATTTATCGTCCGAGCAGGCAATCGCCGTTACTTATGATCCGGAAATGGGGGATGAAGGGGTTTATTTCTTCTCCCGGGGAACGTTATACGGTTTGAATTTGGACACAGGCAATTCATTGTTTAAACCTGTCAAGGGAATTTCCTCGCCGCCTCTCTATGGTGACGGGAGAATTTATTACGGTACACTTGACAAGAAATTCATCACGGCGGATGCATTAACCGGTTCCAGGATTTCGGAACTGAATGTAAACGGGAAAATTTCTTCTCGGCCGTTATTTGTCGGGAATCAAATCGTTGCAGGTTTGGATACGGGAGAAATCATAGTCATCAATCCTGAATAACCTCTGTTATTGACGGTAAAATATTATCCTGTTATTATAAATCTTCACATAAGCGGTTTGTAAACTGTAAATACAGGAGTGGAGTATGTTTATTAAAAAAGTGTTTTATCTTGCATGCATAATCTTGTTCATTTCCTTTCCTCTTTTATGTGAAGATCCGCAAACGGAAGAAATTCCCATTGAAATTCCCTATCCGCCCAATGACATACTGGACCTGAAATTTACTCCTGAAGTGAACCTTCCTTTGGGCCAGGAGGAAACCACACTGTATGACTGGGGCTTCGGTCTGGACGGCGGGATGCGTTATGCCATACCCGGTGTTATCGGCGCCGCTTTTGAAGGAGGAGTGGGATATAAATTCATTCCTATCCGCGCCAGGATTTCCATGAGCCTGGCTTATGCCCTGCTGGGAGTGGGGTTTAACTGGAATCCCCTCAAGTGGCTCAGTGTTGAACTGAATACAACCGGGGGCTATTATTACGGTCTTATTAACAATGGAATCAGTGCCGGGACGGGTGGTGGCGGTTTTTTCGTTACGGCCGGTTTGAATACTTATTTCAAGATTGTTCAGGAATGGGGTGTACGGGTCGGTTGTTCTTATAACAAGTACGGTGATTTATACCAGGGGTTCATCTTTTCAGCCGGTCCCACCTACCATATCAATTTGAGCGAGTACAAGGCATTAGATCACGAGGGTATCTCCGTCGTGCCATTGTATGCCGCTTTATACAAATATTATAAGGATAATCCCATAGGAACGGTTGTTTTAAAAAATGACGGTGCATCCCTTGTCAAGGATATTGAGATTACTTTTCAGATTCCGGCATACCAGAGCGAACCGATAAAGGTGAAAACGCCGAGTTTTCTTTATCCGGCCGATGAAAAAACAGCGGAATTATTTACTGATTTTTCACAGGATGTACTGTATCTAAACGGTGAAACTTCAGTCCAGGTTATCATGAAAGTGAAATATGATTACAGGGACTGGGATTATACGGAAATAAGTAAATTGAATATTCCCCTTTATGATAAAAATACCATGGAGTGGGATGATATCCGTAAGGCCGCAACTTATGTTGACAAGGAAGACCCTGTCATACAGGATTTTTCCGGAGTCATTTCCAAAACCGTTGCCGGGAAAACCACGGAGGATGTAGAGAAAAACCTCCTGAAGGCAATGGCCATCCATGAAACATTGTCGGAATTCGGTCTTAAATATTCGCAGCCGGCAGACGGCAGCGCGAAAGATGATTCCAGGGTAAACGATAAAGTGCTTTTCCCGAGAGAGACACTCGACAAGTTGACCGGGAGTTATATCGATATTACTTTATTATACTGCTCACTGCTTGAGTCCCAGGGGGTAGAAACCGCGATCATTTCCATCCCCGGCGGGGTTCTGCCTGCATTTGCCCTTTCCGTTACGCCGAAAGAAGCTCCCCTTGTTTTCATGCACATGGAGGAATTGATAGTAAAAGACGATAAGGTCTGGCTCCCTCTCGATATTTCAAAGACGGAAAGCAGTTTTTTGGAAAACTGGCAATCCGGGGCCCGTAAATGGCGGACGTTTTCGAAGCAGAAAAAAGCCGGCTTTTATCCCCTGAAACTTTGCTGGGAGACATTCCCATCCATCACTTACCTGGAACGCAAAAAAGAGGTTGCCCCGGTTTCGGAAGAAGAAGTCGTCCGGGCTTATCAAGTGGGGGTCTATAATTTCATTGAATGGGAAATAAAGGACGGCGTCACCAAATTGACAAAAGACATAAAGGAAAAGAAGGGAAGGGCTGAATATTCCAACCGCCTGGGTACGCTGTATGCCAGGTACGGCAGGTTTGAACAGGCCAGGTCGGAATACAATAACATACTGAGAAAAACGGAGTATGTTCCCGCCCTGATAAATCTCGGCCACATTAACATGGCCCAGGGCAGACTGCCTCAGGCGTTGAATTTTTATGACAGGGCGTACAGGGTAAACTCGTATGACCGCATACTGCTTTTATCACTGGCTGCCGTGTATTACAGGATGGGTGATTTTTATACCGCCCAGGATTATTATTTCAAGCTTCTCACGCTTGAACCGGATTTTGCTTCCGCTTATTCTTTCCTTGGTGAATCACCCGCCGGAGCAAAAGAATTAGCCTCAACCAGGCACGGGGTTTTATTTGAATACACCAAGAGCAGGCTCCCGATGGAGGTCCTGGACGGGGATACCTATTATGAAAAAAACGATCTGGAGCGCGCAAAACTGTTTTATGAGCAGGCATACAATAAAGGTCCCCAAAATCCTTATGTCGTATTTGGAATGGCAAAAATCTATTTTGAGCTTCTGAATTTCTCGGCGGCAAAGGATTATTTTGCACGATTCCGGAAACTCCGGCCTGAAGCGGCTGAAAAATTCAATTATCTTGATGTTTCAGCCAATGAGGTTATCGAGGCTGCCGAAAAGACTTATCTGGCCAATAAACCGACTGTTTGGGTGGTAGAGTGAGTTTATTCGAAAATACGGCCGTTCAGTTTCTGTAAAGCCCTCGGTACGGAGTCTTTTGAAGTCTCCCATGGCTTGTCATTGTTCCTGTAATCGAATTTCTGTGTGAACCACAGCACTTCCCCTTCGAGCCGTTTCAGGCTTTCAGAACACAGGTTAACCGTTATTTCCATGAATTCCTTGAGCCGTGCAGGGGAGAGAATCCGTGCGGCCATGTCAAGGACCAAAGGCAGATGGGGGAGGCAGAATCCTTTTGAGGTACCGAAAGTCTCCTTGAATCCGGCTTCTTTTCTCCAGAGGTAAACAATTGTAAATGCGTACCGTTCAAGGGTATTGCTCAATTTGTCGCAAAACACGCAATTTGACGTATGCTTTTCCAATTGGCGTGTAAGCGTTTTTATACCCTCAACCACGTCCCGTTTTGATGCCAGAAGGTCATTTATTAATGACTGCTTTGTACCTGCCGTGCTTTTAACCGCTTCCAGTGCCTTTAATAATTTGGGGTTCGATTCAAGCAGATGGGTGTGGACCATTAATGCCAGGCCGTGTTTATTGCCGTGTTTGAACAACCTGGTAAAATGCCCGGGGCAGAAACCTTTTTCGTTGACCTTTGCCCTGACAATGGGCTCCATAACGGATGCTCCAAGAAAAAAATCCGTAAAATTTTTTTCCAGCTTGTTCCGTAGATAACATAACGGGCATTCCGACGCCTGTTCATACGCTTCCAGGATAGGAAGCGTTTCCAGTTGTTTTTTCATTGATGGTTATCATGCTACCTTAAAAACGGGTTTTACACAATCACCTGGGCCTTAGAGAAAACAAGCTACCACAGATTTCAGATTTTCACAGATTATGGGGTCCGGTGCTGGGGTTCCTTTGCCGGTTAAATTATTTTGCCTAGGGTACGATTTATATGTATTCATTTTAAGGAATTGACTCGAGGTAGAAAACGCTGTATATTTTTAAGTCGATATGATGAAAGGAGGTTTTTATGATTGACTTAAACCATTACCCGATAACATCGAAAGCCCTCCTGGTTTCGATCCGCTGAAATCTCAAGACTTTTGATGAATCCCGAAATTCAATCACTCAAATCAATTAGGAGGTGTACCATGAAATACTTATGCGATAATGAAGAAGGATTCCTCTTTTGAATTCATGAGCAAGCGAAGGAAAGGATTCCCTTCGGAAACAAAGGTTAAGAAGGGGAACAGGATGATCCACGGTAATAAACAACTTGTCGAAAAACTCGGACGGAACGATCCCTGCCCGTGCGGATCGGGAAAGCGCTTTCAGAAAGTGCTGCATGAGGAACGGCAGGTTTGACAAAACAAGGGATTATTATTACAAATAACCAATCGGGGAGATTCTTTCTCCCCGTTTTTTTGTTTTCCGATGTATTAATAAATTTTATGAATATCAGGTTTTAATTTAAAATCATGTTTGGTATTTCATTTCGTGTAACGGTATGACAATCTTGGCGCGCTTTGGTGCGCCACGAAGCGTACCTTTTATATATTCCAGCTGGTGGGAATCCAGCCGGGTCAATTTGTCATTCAACCC
>JAFGKU010000231.1 GCA_016928415.1 Spirochaetales bacterium | reverse complement strand
TTATTTTCAAGGAGGGTGATAAAGGAGAAGAACTCTATATTATTATAGAAGGAGACGTGGAAATCAGGAAATCCACCTATTTTTCCGCGTCCAAAACCCTGATGAACCTGCGGAGGGGCGATATTTTCGGGGAAATGGCCTTGATAGAAAATAAAAGCCGGTCCGCAACAGCCGTGGCAAACACCAGAACCAAACTTTTAATACTCGACAAGGATGCCTTTGACACGGTTTTGGAGCAAAATCCGGATTTTGCTAAGAAAATAATAAAAATTCTATCCAAGAGACTTCGCCACACCAATATGGTATTGCAGGACCTCATTGTATCCAACCGGGAAAACATCGTTTATGAAGGCCTTTATCAGTATGCCCAGGAATTCGGGACAACCACGTTCAATGGATTCAGGATCAACGAAGCCAAATTCATAGAATGGGCATATAAAAGAATAGGAATTTCCGAAAAGGACCTGACTGCCATTATAAAAAACCTGATGGCAGACAAGAAAATATTCGAATCCGCCCTCGGTCCGGGTGAAATTGTCATCAAAGAACTGCGAAGACGAAGGTAAAAACACTTTTATACATAATCATGTAATACAAGTTATCTTAAAAATACTTTTAAAGACCTTTTATGAAAAGCAGTAAAATAAAAATGACAAAAAAAGTTTTTTGAGATACGTATTATAATTACCTCAACACCTGCTTAATTTTGAGACAACTGATAATTATTTCTCAGAACCGGTAATAAGGGGGAGCCCTTTTTTTTTAATCGCTTTTATGATAAATTCCGGGGTGGAAGGTCTTCCATTTTCGATACAGGCAGTATAAACCACCGCATTCATTACGAGCTTATTATCGGGCAATTTAAAGATGTCCTGGTAAAAAAGGAACCGCAACCGGCCTTTCCTGCCGATGTTTGACCTGACAACAAAGTGGTCGCCGCTTGAGAGGGGCTGCTTGAAGTCCATCTCTATACGGGTGACAACGGCATCAATCCCGTCCCTGTGCATTTGCGCGAAATCAAGATCCAGAATTTTCAAGAATTCATGTCTTGCATGCTCCAGATAATTCATATAGACAGCGTTATTCACAATGCCCTGCAGGTCACATTCATAATCACGAACGGAAAATTCGAGGCTAAACGCGTAATCCATGCCGCCTTCCTACCCTATTACCTTGATGAGCTGCTCCTTGATCAGGTAAGGCCGTTGAAGGTTGACGGGGCTTTTCCCCTGCGCCTTTATTTCACCCAAAAGGAGACGGGCGCATGCCTGCTGGGTGAGGATATCCGAGGAATAGGCATTTATATAGGTGGCCAGATGGGGAAAATCGTACATGATATAAGGAGAGCCGAAGGAAATGACCACCTGGTTCTTGTGCGCAGGCGTGCAGAGCTGCCAGAATCTGCGCAAAATGGGTCCTGACGGCCTGATGGAATTGGTACCGTAATTGGCGCCGTAAAGGAAACTGATGATGACGGCATCGAATTCGGCGATTTCATGGTAGGTCAATTTGTAGTTATCCGGTGTGGCATCGTCCATATGCACGATCTCACAACCCCGTTCCCGAAGACAATTTTCCAGTTCAGAGGCATTCAGCCAGCTCTCGCTGCGCAATTGAAAACTGAATACTCGTGAACCTTTTTTTAAATTCAGGGGAAGGGCGGAATTTTTATCACATACAACGGTAAGAGCGGTTTCGGTGATGGCAACGCTCGTTTTCCTGAAATCTTCCCTTACTTCAGAGCTGATTTCAATAACCGGTGTTTTTTTATTCAAACCGCATTTTTCCTTCAAGGCCAGTATCCGGCGGACAGCGGTGTCTATAATTTCCATGGTCAGGACACCGGAATTCAAGGCGTTCTTGATGGCCTTAAAATGTCTTGCGGGTTTGGCGAAAAGAACCATATCATTGCCGGCCGCAATGGACAATGGGACTATCTCATCCATGCTTCTTTTGGCAATCGCTCCGGCCATACCAATGGCATCCGTTATGATCAACCCTTCGAATCCGAGCTTCTTCCTTAATACTCCCGTTACGATATTTCTTGAAATCACGGCCGGAGGCAAATCATCAACGAATGTTTCGCCATCTCCGTCAAACGCCGGCATGGCGATATGACCCACCATGATGGAAAGCACACCGGCATCAATGACTTCCTTGAACACTCTCCCGCTTAATTTCATCCATCGCTCTTCGCTTAAATTATTGATGGTTGTGCAAAGATGCTGGTCCCTGTCATCGAATCCGTCGCCGGGAAAATGCTTGGCCGTGGCAATCAGGCCGTTTTCCTGCATGCCCCTGACCAGTTCCCTGGCCAGCCTGATAATTCTTTCAGGATCGTCTCCGAGGCTCCGCGTGTTGGCTATGGGATTGAAAGGGTGGGCATTGATATCAACAACCGGGGCAAAAGACCATTGAACACCCGATTCCCGCCCTTCCAGGGCCGCCGCCTTGCCCATTTCATAGGCAAATTTATCATTATCCGTAGCGGCCAGGGACATCAAGGTGGGGAATATCGTTTTACCACGGATCATGCCTCCCGCACCGCTTTCAAGATCGGATGATATTAAAACGGGAATCCTGTATTTTTTTTGAACCATCTCCGTTGTTTTCAGGAATTCCTCCCGGGTACCGGAAAACAGAAACACTCCGCCGGGAGTTACCTCTTTCAGGACCTCATTTATTTCCCTGTCAATTTCCGCGGGATGAAGGTCCGGAACCATCAACTGCCCGATTTTTTCGTCCAGGGTCAAAGTGCCGAATATCTTGTTTACCCACTCCGTATGGAGATCAAGTTGTGCTTTCATGTTGCCTCAATATTAAAAAAATTTACTTATTTTCACAAATAATCGTATTATAGTTCCACTGGAAAGTCAAGAAAGTAAAATCATGTAATGGTTCTTAAATAAGGTTAGTTGATTTTCGGTTTGTTTTTTCCCGAACAATCGCATATATTATGCCTGTGGACAACCTTAAAAAAAATATTGACAGAATACGGGAATACCTGGAAAAAATAGGGTCGCAATTGTCCCGAATCGATAAATACCCTGACAGCGAGGAAGACGCAAGGATAATTATTGATTCCTCCATAAGGGAAATACGAAAAATAACAGTAATGGTTCTGGAAAATCGGAAGAATTTAAAGCCGGCGTTAAAAAAAACGCTGAAACGGATTATGGAAAAGGATCCGTTTCTTTATTGGTGGGAATTATCCGAAGCATTACAAAAAGCAATGCCGCACGAGCCTCGGAGAAATCCCGTCAAACGTGATGCCATTGAAATATTGTACAATTCCTTCCATGGATTGACCTTTGAAGAATGGTGTGAAAAACTTCAAGAACAATATAAATCTACGGATCGTGATAAAATCTCCCAGATCATAACTTTCCTGGTAAATAATCATCACAAGGTTCAATACATCATGGATGAAAAACGGGGTAAAATTTATGTTCACCTTGACCTTTTACTGTGATGTGCCATAAAAAAATTTTGATTTGTGTAAAAAAAATGTTGCACCATCGAGATTTTCGTGTTAATATAACGTTTAATCATTAAAGAAATCCGTATGACGGGTAATTGCAGTGGGAAAAAAAACAAAAGATTTATTTATCAGCATGATTAAAGGAGTAATCATAATATTTCAACCAGTTACTCAAATCACGGGGAAAGGGGGTACCGCCACTTTCATCGCTTAATAAGCGGAAAACAATCATTAAGGCACCTGTAAAAACCGGGGTTTTTACAGGTGCCCATAATTTCCAGGAGTAAAAAATGTACATTAAAAAAATTTTAACACTCACCTGTTTACTTGTTTTAACGCAGTTTGCATTGACTGCCTTTCCCGTATTTCAATACGACAGGCTCATCATCAATCCGCCCGTTCTTTCGTACAATCCTACGGGAGAGGTGATTTTCCCGTCAATAATCAAGGCATCCGCTTACGTGAGTAATCCTCTGGGCGCCTATTACCTCTACTATTCACCGCACAACGCACCCGGAGGAATTTGCCTGGCGTATTCCAACAACATCGAAGGCCCATACACGGAATATTCCGGCAACCCGGTAATTTCCAACAATGAGGAAGGGTATTACAGCGTCACGCACGTTGCCTCACCGCATGTCATCTGGGCGGAGGATTACAACAAATTTCTTCTCTATTTTCACGGTGAAAATACCACCACCCGGTGGGCCTATTCCTCGGACGGGGTTAACTGGAACATTCCGATCAATAATGTGGCCATCACGGCTTCTGATTTCGGCTCCTATACGGAATGTTCCTACGCAAGGGTCTTCAAATACACGATTCCCCGGTTCGGTGACAAATACACGATGCTCCTGATGCTTCATCCGGGCGGGGACACGGGCAGACGGATTGCCCTGGCCACATCCGCGGACGGGAAGACCTTCACACCGAGGGATTCCGCCCTGGTCTCTCCCCAGGCGGACCACGCGGGGAACCTGGCCGGGCCGTTCTATTTCCCGTTTGAAAACAGGCATTACGTTATCTTTCATGCTTCCAGCGGGAATATCTACAGTGCCGAAGTAGGGGAAAATTTCGATAGGGAAAACCACCTGGGTATTTTCTACAATCCCAATCCTGGAGCGCCGGAAGAGGACAAGGCGGCCGACGGTTTCCCCATTATAGCTGACGGAAAATGGTACATGTTTTATACGGCGGGTCCCAGGCTGTCGCAGATGATTACCCTGGCCAGGGGATCGGTGATTACTTCAACCCCTACCCCGCTGCCCACCGCACCGAACATAGGGGGAACGGACTGGTCGGTCAGGATGTGTGATTCGCTTTTGGCCAGGTATGCGCCGGGATCTTATGGAAGCTGGAATTATTACAACGCCCTGACACTGGAAGGCATGTGGCGCGTCTGGGAAAGAACCGGTAAAGCGGAATATTTCAATTTTATAAAGGCCTGGGCGGACAGGTATGCCGATGCCAACGGCCTGGCAGGCATTACTCTTAATAATCTTGACGCAATGTATCCGGGTATTATTTGCTGCCGTTTATACCAGGCAACGGGAGACAACAGGTACAGGCTCGCCGCCACGCAGATACGGAACAACCTCAACACCTATCCGAGAACAAGCGACGGCGGGTTGATCCACAACACCTGGAGCCCGGGCGAATTATGGCATGACGGCGTGTTCATGCTGGATGCCTTCCTGATAAAATACGGACAGGTGTTCGGCGATTCAACGTACGCCAATAACGAATGCGCCCATCAATTGATCATCTACAACAGCCACCTTTACGACGCCGCCACCCGTCTGGGCCAGCACGGCTGGGATGAGGACGGGTCCGCCGGATGGGCCGACCCTGTCACGCATAAATCCCCTGAAATCTGGTGCCGGGCGCTTGGGTGGTACGTAACGGCCTGCATGGAAGTACTGGATGTACTCCCCGCCTCCCACCCCCAAAGGAACCTGCTCATCAGCACCGTTCAAAACCGCCTGCAGGGATTGAAAGCTTACCAGGACCCCGTTTCCGGGCTCTGGTTCGAAGTGGTTAACAAGGGCTATGATGCCGCCAACTGGGTGGAAGAATCTTCCGCCTGCATGTATGTCTATGCCATGTCAAAAGCGGTAGATAAAGGATATGTTTCCAGCGCGGACTACGGGGAAACAATCAAAAAAGGCTTAGGCGGAATATTGAGCAATATCGAAATAAACAACAGCGGTCTCACCGATCTTTACGGTACGGTGCAGGGAACGGGCATAAGCGATTTCGCTTATTACGTCGCCCAGAAACAAATCATCAACGATTCCCATGGTTTAGGGGCGTTTTTAATCTGCTACGAACAGGTGCGGAACAGGTATTCCGAAATGTACGTTACGTACCAGGCCGAACGGGCCGGCATATCCAACGGCGTTGTCGAAAGCGCCCACAGGGGATATACGGGCGCCGGTTATGTCAACTTTACCAACCAGGTTGGCAGTTACGTGGAATTCAGCGTCAATTGTCCACGGGCAGGTACGTACACGCTGAGATTCCGGTATGCCAACGGGACGGCGACCAACAGGTATTGCGATGTCAGTGTCAACGGGGGAATGGCCGCGGACAACCTTTCCTTCAACGGTACGGGTGCCTGGACCCTTTGGGGATTACAGACATGTAATGTGTATTTAAACACGGGAAACAATACCATCAGGATTACCGCCGATCAGGCCGAAGGCGGCCCCAACCTGGACTGGATTGGCTATATCGCCTCCAGCACTCAACCAACAGTGACGAGAACGCCCACACCTACCCCGACACGGACACCAGCTCCGACAAACACACCACCCGCAACCTCAACGCCGACACAAACAGTATCAGCCAATACCAGCGACATTACCAACCCGCGCGGCGCCATTACCGCGCAGTACTACGATTCACCGGCCGGCGAGGAAATTGACAAGCTGATCGACAATTCCAGCTCAACCAAGTACCTCACGTTCCACGCCTCCGGCTGGGTCCAGTTCCAGGCCAATGCGTCGTATGTCGTGACAAGCTACACGATAACTTCAGCGAATGATGCTGCGGAACGTGACCCGTACGCATGGACCCTGCAAGGATCAAATAACGGTTCCACCTGGACAACATTGGATTCACGAAGCGGGGAACATTTCCCGAACAGGTTCCAGCTCAGAATCTTCTCGTTTGCCAACACGTCAAGCTTTAATTATTACAGGCTCAACATGTCGAACAACTCGGGAACAATACTCCAGTTGGCCGAATGGGAACTTTTCGGGACAGGCACCGGCAACACGGCCTCACCGACTCCGGCACCCACGTCACAGCCGGGTAATGTGAATCTTGCCATTGGGAAGAGTGCCGTAAGCTCATCCAATGAAAATGCCAGCTTCCCGGCCAATTACGCCGTAGACGGTAATCCGGGTACACGCTGGTCGTCCGCGTTCAGCGACCCGCAATGGATTTATATCGATTTGGGCGCGAGTTACCCGGTAGGCCGTGTTACCCTTGCCTGGGAGGCAGCTTACGGGCAGGCCTACGAGATACAGGTATCCGGTAATGCCTCCTCATGGACAACCGTATACTCTACAACCTCAGGCGACGGCGGTACGGACAATATATCCTTTACAACAGCGAGTGCCCGTTATGTAAGAATGTACGGTACCGCACGAGGTACAGAATGGGGATACTCGTTATGGGAATTTGAGATTTACCAGTAACCCCTATGCAAGATTCCCTTACATAACATCCCTAAATATAAAAAAGCGGAGCATAAACGCTCCGCTTTTTATTAATCACTACATTACTTTCCCTCTGAAGCCTTTTTCTTCGTCGATAATCCGAAAGGAAGGTACAGCGGGCAGGTCCCGACAATACTCGTCAGCAGGAAGATTCCCGCAATCACACCCAGGATGATGGCGGCTACACCGGTAACCTGCTGCAGGACAATAAGAATCCCTATGGTCACGGCAATAACCACCCTGATGATCCTATCTATTAAACCCATATTCAAGTTCATGTTCACCTCCATTAATATCGTATTTTTAAAGCTACTCAAAATATCAGTTCGCAGCAAGAGGTGATGCAGGATAAACTGAAAGGTAATATTTATTCGTTATTCCACTTCTTTATAACATCAAACGCCTGCTTTTTACCGGTCATGCCTTTATTCACATCCGGATTCCATACAAGACCTGTATACTCAAAAAATTTTAATGGATTATTACGCCCTGCCGATGTGTTGCTTCCTTTGATTTCTCCTGATTCGGAAAAAAGAAAATACTTCCGCTGGTATATTCCTCCCTCAAGGTTAATCCAGTACGCTCCTTTTTCAGATAGAACCGTCAACCTGTTTTTTAAGTCCTCCGCCTGCTGCGTTTCCGTTTGGGCAGGGAGCCCGTTGATGTCACCTTCCCCGGCGGAATAAGAAGACGTTTCAAAGAATATCAGGGTATCCTCGTATTTCGTTCCCCTTAACTGGTCTTTATAGTAATCAAAGGCCAAAGCCATATTCCTGGCCCCGTTTTTATAAGAAAGGGGGCCTCCCTCATTTACCGGCAGCCCGTGGAAGTGAATGTCTATGGCATCAAAATATTTCTTTTCCCCAGGAAGCCTGCGTATTACATCGGGAAGAAATTTTTGCCTGTCCATTTTATTCCTCAGTTCATAGGGCAGCGCACTGAAAATAATTTTAGCTTCCCGGTCAACAGACTTTATGATATCGTACGAAAATTCGAGCAGGCCGGCATAATCTTCGGCGCTTCCAAGAAACCGGGCGGGATTGATTTCCCTTACTATTTGATAATACCGCACTTCCTTCCTGAACTCTTTTACCAGGGCAGATAAAAAATTTTTATAGGCAGCCCATTGCCACCCGTTTTGCGGGACGGTTTTCCGTGATTTACGGACATCAATGTACAGCGGATTCTCCGGATAAACAGCCAAAGCAATTTCATCAATACCGTTTTTTTCCAGCATATCTATAACCATGCGTAAATCCTTGAATTCGTATTTACCTTTTACGCGTTCAACAAATTTCCATTGAACGGAGGTTTCCGCTTGCGTGATATTCAGTTCTTTAAAATAAACCACATCATTCCTGATTTCCCTGAAGGTGCCGCTCCATGCCACCATGGTCTCGCCGGCACTGATTTGCCAATACACAAAAACAAGGATCATTGCAGCTGTAAAATTTTTCATTATTTTTTCCCTCGTTAAAAAATAAAATCCTGATTCAAATATATCGCACGGAGCTGATATAACACCACAAGAATTTACAGGTCACTTAATGCGCCCTATATGAATTCCAGATGCCTGGCAGTGACGTTCCCCGCATCGGCATAATATCCCCAGTAAGTTTCCGGTAGCAACGAGGCCAGTTGCCACATGATTTCCGTTGTCATTTCTTCACGGATCACACCCGTCAGCTTACCCGAAGGTTTAACGAGTCTGAACGGTTTGCCTACTTTAAAAACAATTTTCGTCTTACGGAGTTTTTTTAAATTGGGCCAGATATTTTCGCCGCCGTAATGGACAACGGGCAGTATCGGCGCCCCGCTGTGCAGGGCAAGAAATACTATGCCGGGTTGACCCTGCAGCAGTCTTCCGTCCCCGCTCCTTGTACCTTCCGGCGCTATACAAAGAATTTTATCCCGCTTTAAAACATCCAGAGACAGGCGCAACGCGCTGAAATCAGCGGCATTCCTGTCCACCGGAATGGAATCCCAGGCGCTGAATAAAAAGCCCAGGAATTTGTTGTTCCACGTCTCTTTTTTCACCATACCTATGAATGGCCGGGGATATAATTCCAAATGCATCAGGGGAACTTCCAGGAAATTGATGTGGTTCATTACGATGATCAATGGTCCCTGGTTCGGGACTTTTTCCAGCTCCCTGTTATCTATGTTACAGATGGCCCTGGCAAAACCGCGAAAAAAGAAATCCGCCATAATGGCGATTCTTCGTGCAATAGTCACAACTACCCCGCAGAGGACAGGATCTTGAGCTGGGCGGGAAGGCATTCAATTTTCAATTCCCTGCCGTCCAGGCAGATTGTCTCCCCGTCTGCATGCGTCACCATGCGTCCCGTTCGGGACCTGATTAAGATTCGGGATGAACGGTCTGTCCTCACTTTTTGGTGGCTGCGCTGGGTCCCCTTGGTAATAAGGCCGATGATTTTCGCCATTTCAAGGCGATTGACCTGGTTGACGACCATCAAGTCCAACAGCCCGTCATTGTAACTAGACTCCGGCGCCATGAAAAAAGTACCGCCCATACGTTTCCCGTTCATGATGGAAATTTGCGGTGATTTTTGTTTTAAAACGGCACCATTACATTCTATTTCAAGTTCGGGAGGCTCGGGAAACAAAAAAAACGTTTTTGCCGCCCCCAGCACGTAGGCCAGGAATCCATGAACGTTTTTCATTTTAGCCGCTTCCAGGCCCACGACGGCATCGAATCCGATACCCACCCCGTTTCCGAAAAAACGGCCTTCCGGATAAAATCCGCCGACAATCCTGCCCACATCCATGGGAAACATTTTTTCCTCTGCTATGATTCTGCACACTTCCTCCGGGTCTGCCGGCACGTTTACACCGTAAGCGAAGTCATTCCCGCGACCCAATGGGATGATCCCCATGGCGGGAATACCGCGGCCTTTCATCCTTGCCTTCATCAATCCATTAAGCACCTCATTGGCGGTACCATCCCCTCCAGCGGCAATGACGGCTTTATATTTTTCTCCCGAAGCCCGTTCCGCCAATTCCGCAGCGTGCCCCACCCTCTCCGTGGTGACCAGTTCGTAATCCAATGAGTATTTTTCAAACAGGGCTTTTATCAGGGGAATCCTCAGAGCCGCGCTTCCTTTTCCGGAGATGGGATTGATGATTAATTTATACACAGCCACTTGCTTACCGGCTCTTCTTCAGACACGGGTTCAGCGGATCATTTATAGCGCTTCTTTGTGAAAAGAAGCCAGAAAAAACCGATGACGCCGACAACCACGGTCAACATGGTGATCCAGTTAGGCCAATAGCCCACATCAAAGGAATTGGGTATGGTAATCCAGTTCAGGATTGCCGAACCGCCCATCAGGGCCATTGTACTCAGTACGACCACAGCCATGCCCCAACCCGATTCTTCATTAAAAAACATGAGTATTCCGGCGATAAAGGCCCAGAATCCCAATGCCGATGAAATGATCGCTTCCGGTCCGAGAAACGAAAGAGCCTGCTGCGCCTGTTCGCCGGAAAGTTTCGCGTAAATATTCTGAAGCCACTCCGGGATCGGAATGACATTCAGCCAGGTAAGAAACGTAAGCACGCCCCGCCCCAGGAATAAGAGGCCGAAGAGAATCATTAAAAGATTCAGGATAAAATTGGATTTTTTCGGTTTTTCGCCGCTGCTGACATCCGGCGGAATGCCCGCG
The DNA here is from genome assembly GCA_016928415.1 of Spirochaetales bacterium. GTDB lineage: Bacteria > Spirochaetota > Spirochaetia > SZUA-6 > JAFGRV01 > JAFGKU01. The sequence continues at coordinate 17,510 of JAFGKU010000231.1, read as the reverse complement.
TCCTGTGAATTACCGGTTCCTTCCGTATAAAGGTCATCACTCATACGTACCTCCTCATTTATTCAATGCAGTCAATACAGGGGATGTTCAGTCCCATTCACATTGTAGGCATTATTCGGAAGGAAATCAAACAATAGTTACCTAAAAAACCGGCTATTTTATCGCCGCGGGGGTTCTGCGGCTATACTGCCTTCTGTCTTCCCTGCGCCTGGCAAACTGTCTTCTTTCGGTTTGCCTTTTTTCATCGGGGCTGTTATGATTTTCAGGCTTTTTTTCAAGATATTCCTTGAATTCTTTTGTAAGGATTCTTCGGTCCTTCCATACGTAATGGCATTCCTTTGCGCCGCACCCCATTGTATTCTTCCACGAACCGTTCCTGTCAAAATAAAGTTCCTTGAAAATATGATTCAGGTAAACCTGGTCATGGTTGCAGATCAGGACCGTCAGTTCGGGCGTTCCCACGGCGCTGAAAAAATCATGAAACACACATCGTTTTACTATAAAATGCATCCTGTCTTTGCTGATATAAACATCTTCAAACTCGTTGAACGGACCGAAGCTTTCCGTTATCAGGGTTGACCGGTACCTGAGCCATCTTTTAAAAGGATCTTTGATCTCCTGGAATTTAAATTTCCTGGAAAGATTATAATCGAAAACATTCGATATTTCATGAACGATATACTTCATGAACTCCATGGATTGTTCCCCGGTGAATTTTTTTCTGAAATTCAGATAAAAAGCGGGGATAATGGCCATTAATTTCACGAATTTAGATTCCGCGTCCTTTTTCTTTGCCCATTTTGTCCTTTTAAACAGGGATCCTGACTGAAAGAATGATTTGAGAAGGAAGACGGACCAGGCGGGGCCATAAGCTTCCTTTAAGAAGGGCCTGATCCCGGCAATGCACTTAAGGGTGAGAAGTGAATTTTTCATATCTATAATTACCTATCATGTTTTTTATATCTATTATTATACATGAATGCTGTTGAATGCAACTAAAATACTTTTTTTTCTGCTCCCGCGACTCCCTGTCAGTCTCCATTCCAATAATCACCGGGTGTCCTGCGGGAGTACTTGAAAACACCTGTAACTTTTTTTATCATTGATAATGACGTCACTGTCAATCTGAAGCAACCGGAGGGTATTACTGAAATGAATAAAATATTAATAACAATTATCCTGTGTATCATTCCCTTTCCTGCGGTCCAGGCGGAATCGACCAGCCCGAATTCGGTTGAATCACAAATTGCCCGGGTTTCCGACAGGGATATTAATAAAAAAGCGGCAATACCCCGCCTGAATATAATGATTTCTTCAGCCGATCCCGAGATGAGAAAAGGCCTTGCCATGATCTTCTTCCCGGAACTCATAAAATCCACCTGGTCTGCCGGTAGTACAATAGCCTCACTTTCCGAATGGGAGGAAAACCTGGCAGCGGACGGGGTAGCGTGGCAGGATAATTACTCCCTGACACTGCTTTTATACATGCTCTCAGGTAACACCGATATTGAAAATGACACGATCATTCCGGCACTGGCCCTGGCCAACAATTATATCTACAGCCTGGCCGACGAAGAAACCAGGAAAGCCATAAAAAAGGATCTGGGGGATCATATCGCCTTCTATAAAAAGGTGGTGAAATGGCAGAAGGAATCGGGGTACACCTACCTTCTTGATGCCTGTCCTGTTATTGCAAAGATATTCTGGGCGGACCGGGCCTATTATTCCATGTATGAGATTCTGACCGCCATACAATCGGACAGGAAAAGGAAACTTTCGAAAAAAATCTACACCGAGTTCGTGGACCGAATCAGCGTCCTGGAAGACCTGCACTTACTGATCAGGACTGAGGGGCTGGCGGACAGGTCCTTAACCCGGACGGCGGCGGCCCTGGAGTCGGATGCAACCGCCAAACGCGTATACAGGTGCTCTATCGAGGACCTGAGGATTTTCCACGCGCGGGGCTGGACCTCGGACAAGGATTATGCCGCGGCGATGAAGGAATATAAAAGCGGAGGCTACGAAAAAAAGTACATGGATAAAAAAAGGCGGTGGGACGAGTTCCGCTGGCTGAACTACCAGTACAGCCTCTTTAAAAAGGAGGGGTATTTTAAGGGCGACTGCGGTGATACCACCGTCGTCCAGATGGGTTATTTCCGGGCCGCGGGAATTGCCCCCGTTTCCCTGCAGCGAATAGGGCCGTCAGGCGGATATTACATGCACAACTTCCCCGGCTTTTACCATCCGGGCTTAAACCGCTGGTTTGTGATCCAGAAAAACTTTGTCTCAAACGATGCGGAAGCCGAAAAAATAATCTACTTTCACTACATCAAGCCTGTCTGGCATCACCTGGTATACGAACTCAAATATTCATCCCGGGAAGAAGGCCGCACCCAGGTTATCAGTTCCAATTATTACCAGGGCGAGAAAATCGAGCCCGAACGACTGAGTTACTTTCTCTCCCTGGGAATGGAACAGGCCCACCTGGAACGTCTTTTCTTTTCGGACAAAACACAGGTAAAAGGGCTTTTTTTCACCGATAAAAATGCCCCTAAGATACTCACGGATACCGACGGGGAAGGGCTGCCTGACATTCTCGAGGTGTCGTGCGGAACGGACCCTGGTTCACCCGATTCCGATTCCGACGGCATTTCGGATGCCTGGGAAATCGAATACGGATACGATCCCAACAACGCGGAGCAGCCGGGTCCGGATTTCAAGGAAACCGCCATAGACGGGCTGCCGTTCCGGGAAGCCGGGATGGAAGGCATGCAATCCGTCTACGATCCCAAAGGCGATTCAAAGGCAAATAAGGAATTGTACGATATAGCCTCCCTGTCAGGCGGCATTATAGGGAATGCCCTCTATCTGGCCGTTACTTTCCACAATGACACGGCATCCAACCGCCTGAAAATATTCTCCTTTTCGGTTGTATTAAAGGGAAAAAAGGAGGCACAGTATTGGGTTCAATGGGTTGACGACTACTCCATGGTCTATCACCAACCCACCGGGAAGAACGAGGAGTATATTCAGGCCGGGAATACCGGCCTTTCCATGGCCCGGACCGGACGTGCAGCGGAATTCATCATTCCGATGGCCCTTCTGGACCGCGGGGAAGTCATTACGGCGGCATTCCATGCCTGCGGCTATTTTGAGGGCAAAGACCAGATCGTGGCCGATTCCTCGGATTCCATAAGGATTGTCATGGACCCCGGTTCCTGGTCATGCCGTACCAACAGCCTCTTTGCCCATGCCATATCGGTTACGGATGAAAAGGGCGACGCGAAAACCTCCGCCCGGGAGACATTCGACCTTTCCTCCTTTTCCATGGCCTTAAATGAAGGATTCCTTTACTGCCGGGCGGTATACGGAAACGATATTTCTGCCAATACATTCGGGCTTCATACGATCCACATCCATGATACGGTCAAAAAATCCAACCTGTGGATTCAGACCTGGTCCGCGGGAACCGTCGCCATTCACCAATGGGCCGACGGCATGAAGTCGACTCCCTACAAGGCGGATACGGTATTATTTGATTCTTTTCGGGATGAGAATTCATTTTATTGCCGCATACCCCTGAACTGGTTTAAAGATTTTAAAAACGCGGAAGTGACCTATCATGTGGGGGCATTGATTACCGACTCCGAATGGGAATATTTTGTCGATTCGAGCGAAAAAACGGCGCTTGTCTCATCACCTTGACAATCAGGACGTAATTCCTAATATTAATACCATGGCAAAAAAAGATATTTTTAAAGATGAAACGTTTACCTACCATCCGGATGATGATTTTGTGGTTATCAAGGACGCCGTCATCAATGCAAGGAAACTGGTCCCCATGCTTGAAGCACACGGCAAGTTCAAGCAGCTTTCCAACAAGGCGATCAGCTTGGGAAGGGAAAAGAACAACGGAGTGATCATAGCCGATCCGAGTGTTTCAAAACTCCACGCAATCATCGTCTTCCGCGATGGGAAAGCCTACATTCGCGACTCTAAAAGCAAAAACGGAACGTACCTGAACAGGAAAAAAATCCCTGAAAGCAAGGAAATCGAACTGCACAACAAGGATGAAATCATGATCGGAAAAACCAAGATCACGTTCTTATGCTGATCAATGATTATTCATTCGCAGGTTCATGTTCTATTGTATGAAATACATTTTTGAGTAAATTTTTTACATTTGTTTTCTCTTCCTGTAAATCTCCCTTGACCTTTAACACAACCTTTGCCTTTAGTTTTTTCTCACCAACGGCATTTATTAATTGCGTTACAATTTTTTCCATTATTCGCGGGTCAAAATTTTCCATATCCATTTGGACATATCGCAGATTGGTCAATTGTTCGGTTATATGTGGGATAGCCGGATTTTGAAATATCTCCGGCGACTGCACCGCCGCCGGAGTCCCAAAACAAAGAGTGGTAATCCTTGAATAAATTGTAACTATCAAAGTATCGATGTTCACCAAGAAAAATTCCGAATCGTCATCATTAGTAATTTTTTGTATATGAAAAAGCGGTTCGATCGCCGGAGTACCAATCTTTTCAACATCCCGCCATTCCTTCAATGCAATTAAACAGTAAATATTCTCCTCATCGGCAGCCGGTTCCCAATGCATATCCAATAATGATTTGGCTGCCAGGAACCTGAACCTTGAATTTGTCCCATTCACCATAATATCTTTTAAAGGATCGATCACAGATTTATCCTTCATTTTACATAAAACCTCTACGGCTTTTAATTTAAAATCAAAATTGGAATCTTCGTATATGATTCGAAGCAAGACCGGTATTACTTCGCTCGTGTTAATAACGGATAAAACATCAAGGGCATAACCCCTTGTTTCATGATCGTATTGATTATTATTTATTATCTTTTCTATCGGTGCTATAAATAGCTTGTTTGGATGGGTATGAATAGCCGCCAGGATGGTTTTACATACCATTGCACTGGGGTCCTTTTCCAGAGACTGAACTAACGCGGCATGCGCCTTCGGATCATTCAAATTGCCCAGAAGCGCGGCGGCTTCGGAGCGTACCATTTCTTCCGGGTCCTCTAAAAACCTGATGAGTAAATCTCTCGGTTTATTGCCCGGAAGAAAAGACAATAATATAATGTATTGGATGTTCTTATAGGCCCAATCGCTGTTCATAAGCCTTTCAGTAAGGCCGTTGACCATCCCCGAATCACCGAGCCATTTTAAAATGTTTTTAATGGCGAAAATTGAATCAGGGGTTTTATCCAGATTTTCAACTAATACATCAATAAAATACTGTTCATCCCTGAATCGGGAAAGGGAAGAAAAAAAAACAGCCCGGATATCCGGATCTTTTTCACGTACATACAACGCCAATAAAGTATTCAGGGCATAGCGGCTGTATATTTTTCCGACAGCTTCTGCCAATTGCGTTCTTTCCCATTTCCCCGGGGCACGTTTGAAGGCCCGGACAATCTTCCCGACCAGACGAGGCGACGTTATGCCGGATACTTTTTCAAACGCGGCATTACGCACATCTTTTTCTTTACTCATTAATTGTTTAATAAGTTTCCTGTAAACGAACCAGGGCATATTTAAAGTACATAATATAGAGAGGTCAGGTTGTCAATCAAATTTTTACATGATACAGTTAGTGTCTAAACAGGAATATAAGGAGTTTTTTTAATGAAATATAAAAATTTTATTCTTATTTTCATTGCCGCTATCCTATCTTTCTCAGCTTGCGACAAACAGAACAATTCCTTAAAAGTCGAAAAAATTACAGGCGGTATGGACATGGAAGCTCCCACCATGGAATTAACAAATGAATCGATGGATATTAAACCAGGTGAAATCCCCAAGGCCGAAGACGGCTACACAATAAAAGAATGCTACAATCTTAAAATGGCGCTTGAGGGCAAGACAATCAAGGTCCGTGGTAAAGTGGTGAAATACAATCCCCGGATCATGGACAGAAATTGGATCCATATCCAGGACGGTACGGGCGGAGAAACGCAGTATGACCTGACCGTAACATCCCCGGATGCCGAAACAAGCGTGGGAAAAATCATCCTCGTATCCGGCGTCATTTCCTACGACAAATCTTTCGGCATGGGCCTTGATTACCCCGTCATACTGGAAAACTGCCAAATACTGGAAGAAAAATAATTCTTGACAATTGATAAAACGCAAATTAACATTGATTTCGGTTCTTATACAGACAGGAGGAATTTATGGCTAAAAAGGAAAAGAAAAAACCAAAAAAAGCACAAAAACAACCCAGGAAAAAGAAAACCAAGGGTGAATTGAACATGGATGACCTTGAAAATGCCAGCGGCGGTGGATACGTTCCGGGCAGCGGGAGCGGCATGAACAAACCGGGTCCGTCTCACCACCACGAAAACCCCTGATACAGATTTTATCCGCTTTTTTAAAGGATAATTATCTGCAAGGAAAATAAAATCTATCTTCTCTTTAAAAACACATAAAAATGGAGGAATGCATTTATGAGACAGGTTATTTTCATTTGCCTGGTTTTAATCCTGGCTGGTTGCGGACTGAACAATGCCGCAAACAAGAGGGTTTTTATCAGGAATAATGGCAACATCGTTACGACCTATGAACTGGACGGAGGCAGCAGGATCCTTCGTTCCGTCACAAAGGACAGGAACGGGATAGCCGTCACCCGGGAGTATTCATACAACAGCCGGAATGAACTGGCGGCCGTTACCCGGAAAACCCCGTATTCAGGCGGAGAAACATTGTATATAAACCATGAGCGGGACAAGGCAGACCCCGGCCGGTTGACCAGGACAACCAAGACACTTTCCGGTTCGAGGAGTACGGGCGGCCAGTTCGAAGTGACTTACTATTATACGGAAGACGGGCAGCTGGAAGGTATGATGCAGACGGATGCAAACGGCAATGTCCAGGCCAAATGCGCCGGGGACTAAGGGGGGCATAATGAAACGATTAACAGTTCCTTTGTTCCTGTTATTACTTTTACCCCACGGTGTGATTGCACAGCAGGCGGAATTTTCGGATACGGTCATGGATTTCAAATCCCGCGTCATCGATTTTCGCGAGGACGGTCTTACCGGATGCATCCGGGGAAACGTCCTGGTGAATCCGTCCCCGGCGGACCTGAAACCCGGCGATATTTTCATCGACGCGGACGGTAAGGCCAAAAAGGTAGCCGCCGTGGAAAGGGTTGGCAATGACATTTACATCGATACGGTTGAACCCTATTTCGAGGAGGTCTTTCTATACGCCGAAATTCCCGACCAGGTGATTGTCTTTGACGAGGAAAATTTCCTGCCGGAAACACTCGCCGTAAACAGCAATACACCGGTACAGCCTCCCGATTCGCGCGGCACATTCAACGTAAACTTTGAAAAGGAAATCTACAACAAACCGCCGTCCACCGTTACGATTAATGCGGGTGCGACGCTTACCAGCAGCATCAGCATCGGGTTCAAGGCCCCGACCTATGTCAAGGTCAAGATCAGGACCTGGAAATTCTGGCAATGGAAAATAAGCTTTAAACAGCAAAAGGGATACATTCAGGCGAGTCTCAATTATGACCTTACCCTTACCGGGGGGATAACCTTTTCCTTGAAAAAAACCATGGAATCCAATCCCATCCTTTTGTACGGATTCGGCACCCCCACATCCGGTATTTCCGCCAACCTGGGGCTGATGACCAAAACGATCCTCGAGGGAAAGATCGAACTTTCCCTCCCCGTTACGTTCAATGTCTCGGGCAACACGGGGGCGAAATGCACCCTGGAAGGGCAGGTCCCGGTTATGTGGCCGACCAGTGTGTCAAGATGGGGCAGTTCAGCCTATTCTGTGACCATCGACCCCACCCTTACCGCCGAAGCCTCGCTCAAACAGAAACTCTACTTAGGCGGGGAGGTTACACTTGTCGGGATAAAAATAACCGAGTTCGAGGCGGGCGGGGGTCCTTATATCAAGCTGACCGGAACCTTGAGCGGAAGCATCGGCTACAGTTCGGCAAGCGGACTGATAGGTCCGTCCTGGTCCGCCAGCGCCACTGGTGAAATCGGGGTATTCATGGATATCACGGGAAAAATCTTCGACGGTAAATGGTCGTTCACCCTCATGTCCTTTGAATTCCCGATCTATACCCTCGAATTTTCGACCGGCTGCGCCTATGAGAATCCGGTCGAACCGGCATTTATTCCGGCCGTGGTTAATATTGACAACCCGGGGAGGATACAATGAAAACGAAAAACATTTTTATATACATATCTTTGACTCTCTTGGCCGCGTTTGCCTTGACGGGCTGCCCGCAATCACCCGGAGAACCCGAAGAGCCCGTCACTTTTACGGAAACACTGTATGAAAAATATGTCGAGCATTACGGGGACTACGGCCCCCTCGAAACCTGGCTCTACGATTCGGACGGAGAACTGGAGGAATACGCGACGTTTGTCTATAACGGTTCCAACCAGAATACCGAGGTATGGATCTACACCGACGACCAGGTGCTGGACGACACCACGCTTGTCTCAAAAATCCTCTACACGTATACGGGAGACGACCTGACAGGCGGTGAACTGTATAACAAGTCCGGCGGGATTCTCGTCAAGGACACGTACTACACGGCGACGTACAACCCGCAGGGGAATTACCTGACGTATCTGGAGAAGGACGGTACAGACACGGTGATAGAAAACAGGTCATGCACGTATGACGGAACGGGTGAATATTACGACACGGAGACATATTACTCCGACGAAGGCGCTACCGATAAAATCGAGGAATATCAATGTACCTATGACGTTACCGACCCGTGGAAGTACGTCATGGAAAATCATTACATCAAGATCGGGGCCGACCCGGACGACCCCGACTACCCCAACATGGATTATCAGGAATACGTCCGCAACCTGACCTATACATATACCTGGGATTCCAGCGACCACATGTACCTCCAGTCCGATTTTGACGACGAGACGGGCGACATGATACTCGCGATCATGTACACCTTCGAAGGCGATAACAGGAAAACCAGGTCGTATTTCAACCAGGACGGCAAACTGATGCTGTACCGGACGTACCAGTATGACGCGACCGATTTCCTGATCGAGATCCGGTATTACAATTACAATAACAGCGCCGGAAACGAACTGATAACGCGGGAGACATTCAGCCTGTACACTGACGGCGGCAATGACATGTACGAGAAAAAAACGTACATATACAATTACGCAAGCCGTTCCCGGGGAAGCCTGGATTCCGGTTCCTCGCGGGTCAGGATCGTCAGGCCGGAATGTTCGCATTTTTTCAGGGAATGAAATTCAGGGAAGGGCTCACAACATCTGGCGTTTAACCAGTTCCCGGAAAAGCCCTTCCCGCTTCATAAGCTCCGTATAGGTCCCTTCCTGGACGATTTCCCCGTGATCCATAACCAGGATCCTGTCGGCATTAATGATGGTGCTCAGCCGGTGGGCAATGACCACGCGCGTGGCCCGGATACGCCCGATGCTTTCCATCACGACCGCCTGGGTCCTGTTGTCCAGGGCGCTGGTTGCCTCGTCAAAAAAGAATATGCCCGGTTTCCTCACGATGGCGGCCGCAATCAAAAGCCTTTGCCGCTGTCCCTCGGAAAAAACGGTCCCGCCTTCATTGACGATGGTATGCATCTCCATGGGCATTTTACGGATATCCCCGGCCATCCCGGCCATTTCAGCCGCCGCCCAGGCATCCTCAAGGGTGAGCTGCGGGGAATTGCCCGTAATATTGGAGTAGATATCGCCCGGCATTATTTTGCCGTTCTGCAGGACCACCCCTATTTTCTTCCGCAGCCTGCGGATATCCAGCGAATTCAGGTTCTGCCCGTCGTAAAAAACGGCACCGGAATCCGGGGTCTCCATTCCAAGAAGTATCCGGAGAAAAGTTGATTTCCCGCTGCCCGAACTTCCCACTATGGCAATCAGTTCACCTTTCCTGATGGACAGGCTCAGGTTTTTGAGGACCGGCGGGCTTTCCTGAGAATAACGGAAACAGACATCCCGCACATCGATGTGCCCCGATAATTCCCCGGGGTCCGCCTTGGTTTCGTTCACCTCGGGCTGTTCCTGAAAAATGGGCTTTGCCCGTTCATAAAGCGGGATTACTTCAAGAACAACGAGCAGGGTATCGGTGATGGAAAGCAGGGAAGCGGTAAAACTGACAAAGGCGGCATTGAAGGCTAGGAATCCCCCCAGCGTCATCACCGTCCTGGCATACTGCATGAAAAAGAAATACAGGGCGATGGCGGTTATGACGGGGAAAATGCTCTGGACGACCTTTATAAAATTTTTCAGCGTATTCAGGCCGGTAAGGAGGATGATTTTCCGGGAGAAATTCTTTTCCCAAAGGGCGAAGACCCTCTTTTCAGAACCGGAAACCCGGATTTTGCCGATCCCGTTGATCATCTGGAAAAGAAACCCGGATATTTTCCCGTCCAGGTCCTTGATCCTGCGTTCATACCGCAGACCGAAAACGCTGATCAAGAAAAACAGGACGGCGAACAGGAGCGAAAGGGATACGGATATCCACGCCAGTTGCGCATTGTAGTAAAAAAGCAGAAAAAGATAGATAACGGAAAAAACACCGCTGACAACCGAGGACAGCGCGTTCTGGGAAAGACGCTCGCGGATTTCTCCCAGGCTGTTGGCCCGGGACGCCAGGTCACCCACGGTGAACCGTTTGAAAAAATTGGCCGGAAGACTCAGCAGCCTGTTCCACACGGCTGACTGCAATGACTGGTCCGTGAGGGTCTCGATCCGCAAGACGGCAAGGTCCCGGGTGAAATGGAAAATAAACAGCACCGCCGAAACGAGGAGAAATAATATCCCGATATACGACATGGGATTGCGAAAGGCGCCGGGAATGACAACGTCGAACACCTGGCCCGTAATGACGGGCAAAATAAGGCCCAGAATCGCTCCCGTAATACCGATCCAGAAAACGAAGAACAGGTCCGATGCCCTGACTGACTGCAGGGTGAATTTAAGCAGGTTTTTACCGTCCAAGGGTCCCGGTGGGAACGGACGGTAAAACGTGTAGGCAAACGGCTTCAAAGATTCGGCTGTATCTGCGGTCACATCCTTTCTTTCGTCCCGCTCGGGATCGTATAACCGGTACTTCCGGTTTTTAACCGGTATCAATGCCACCGGGACTTCGCCCTTTTCCGTGAATCCCATCATGGGGCCATGATCCTTCCTCCACCATTGCCCCTGCAGCAGCACCTCCCGCTTGCACGCCGGGGAATCACGGACAATATCCAGCTCATTCCCCGTTTCCGTCATTGCTATGTTCAACGGAAACCGGTAAGCCGTTTCCAGTTCCTTCACAACTTTTTCCAGGCGGGTGCCGAGTCCTTCCGAAATATCACGGTCCGTCAGGCGGTTTACTTGGGACAAACGCGCGACGGACCGGCTAAAGCCGTCATTATCCCTGGAATCCTTTTTTTCGAGGTTATCATCCTCCCCCTTCAGCGTTTCCGCCAGGTGCACGGCATAAAAACCGGTGATCCGGCTGTGGAAAACCTCCAGTATCTGCAGGAAACGGTCCTGTTCGAGGATTTTACGGGTGGAGGCGGCCTCCATTTCGCTCTCTTCCCGGAACCGGATAAAGCAGGCCGGGGCCAGAGGAAACGCTTCACCGCCGGTTTCGAGGCAAAGGCCCGGTTCATTGAAGACCAGGGCCGACCCGTATTTCACGGTGAGCCATACGGTGTTTACTTCGGGAGCGGCCCGGCATCCCTTTTCAAATTTGTCCGGCCCCGTCTCACCCGTTATCGCCCGGTTATACGATGGCAATTCCCCCGCAAGCGGCGAATAAAGGTTACCGATCCAGTTTTCCAGCGCCGCTTCAAGTTCCCCGTAAAACAGTCCCCTGTTCCGCCCTTCAAGAACCACTGCCGCATCCAGTTCCCTGACCATGGTTCCCGGGTAACCGGTTGCGATAAATTCCCATTTCCCGCCGCCGTCATCCAGGCTGAAAAAAACATTATTTTCGGTTACCGAAAAAAGATGCTCCCTGTGCCCCGGAAACGAAGTCCTTTTCCCTGAACAGAAGATGTCTATCCTGTCCTTTTCCACCATCCACATCTTTCCCGGCGGGGAAAGCGATATGACATTGTTTCCTTCCGCCCGGAGCGGTTTTCCCTTTTTTTGAAAATATTCAATCAAATTCAAGCAAACATCTCCCGTTATTCCCTGATCAGTTTCGCATACGGCCCGTCTTCTTCTACCAATGCCTCATGGCGTCCCCTCTGAACGATCATGCCGTCATCCAGGACGATGATTTCGTCACAGTCCCTGATGGTACTCAGCCTGTGGGCCACGATGATGCACGTGCATCCCCGCCTGCGAATATTTTCGTCTATCCGCTTTTCAAGGACGGCATCCAGGGCGCTCGTTGCCTCGTCCAGTATCAGTATCCGCGGGTTCATGACAAGGGCCCGCGCAATTTCCATCCGCTGCCGTTCGCCGCCGCTGAAATTCCTCCCGCCCTCCTCGATAACGTGTTCATACCCGCCTTTCCGCGCGAGGATGACCTCGTGGATGCAGGCGTCCCTGGCCGCGGCTGCAATCCTGTCTTCGGAGACCTGGCCGTCCCACAGCGTGATATTGTTCCTGACCGTATCCTCGAATAGAACAATGTCCTGGTCCACCATGGCCAGGGAATTGACAATCCTTTCCCTGGGGATTTCCCCCCTCTTCGTGCCGTCAAAAAGAATTGTACCGCTCCACGGCTCGTACAGCCCGCAGACCAGCCTTGCTATCGTGGATTTCCCGCAACCGGAACTCCCCACCAGGGCCACACGCATACCGGGTTCCAGCCTGAGGAAAAAATCCCGGATCAAAGGCTGTCCCGATGGATTGTAGCCGAAGGTGACATGGTCCAGTTCCAGCATTCCCTCAAGCTTCCTGAATGATTTTCTTTTTCCGGACAAGACGGCGGTGCCGTCATTTCCCCTGGGAAATTTCAGGATGTCGTCAAGACGGGAAATGTCCGCCCTGGTTTTCTGGATATCCATGCCCGTACTGACAAGCTGCTGGATGGGAAAAAGAAACGCGGCCATGAGACCCTGGAACGCGGCGAGCATACCAAGGGTCATTGCCCCGTCCATGACCCGGAATCCGCCGACCGCAAGGATAAGCGAATAGCTGATCAGGGAAAAAAATTCGGGAAAGGACAGAAGATAAAGCGACTGCTTACCCGTTTCCCGGTAAAAATTGAGGACCTTGGCATGATGTCCCGTCCATTTCGTGAAAAAATCCTCCTCCGCGCCATTGGCCTTCAGGGTTTCTATCATCTGCAGCCCGGACATGGAAACCCCGGCGAGTTTCCCCTGTTCCATCATCAGACGCATGTTATTTTCCGATATTTTCTTCGAAAAATGGTAAAGGCAGGCGATATTGAGGAAGGCAATCCCCACGCCGATGCCCGCAAGGAAAGGGTCGAAAACGAACATCATGGCGGCATAGAAAAACAGGATCAGCAGGTCCACGGCCGCCGCGATGATCCTGCGGGTGATCATTACGGCCACCTGGTCGTTCAGGCGGATTCTCCCGCTTATGTCCCCGCTGAACCTCTGATAGAAGAAGGAAACCGGCAGTCTCAGGATGTTCCAGATGAACTGCGACGAAAGCATCGCGGACATCGCCTTTTCGATTTTCATGAGGAAGTATTCCTTCATCCCGGAAAGGAAACCGCGGACCAGGAGGGCCACGGCCATTCCGGCAAGAAGACCCGCCAGCCATCCGTCCATACCACGCAGGAGAATATCATCTATGAAAACCTTTAGAAAAACGGGAAGGCAGATACCAGGAATAAGAAGAAAGAACGAAAGGATAAGGACAAAAAACAGTCCGTTTTTGACGCCCCTTATTCTCCTGAAGAGAGACCTGGCGATACTGTCCCTGCGGGTATCACCTGCGTGGAATTCGGCGGATTTCTCGAACGTGAGGACGACACCGGTGAAGGACTGGTCGAATTCCTCCGGCGTCACCGTCCTTCTCCCGTTCACGGGGTCGTTCAGGTAGACCTTTTTGCCACGAAATCCCTCCAGGACAAGGAAATGATTGAAATTCCAATGAATGATGACGGGGAACCTGAGTTCCCTCAGTTCGTCAGGTTCCTTCGTGTATCCCCGCGCAACAAGTCCGTATCGGTTCGCCGCCCTGATGATGTTGCTCGCCTTGCTCCCGTCCCTGGACACCCCGCATTCCCTGCGCAGCTCCTCCAGCGGCGGAAACCTGCCGAAGTGGCCGAGAATCATTCCCAGGGACGCGGCTCCGCATTCGCTCGCTTCCATCTGGAGCATGGTGGGAACCTTCACCCGGTTATTTGCAGCCCTTTTCCCCGTTTTCGTCATAACGGCCGCTTATTCCAGGTAATCAAGGCCGGGTAAAAGCAGGCTGACCGGCCTTACAGATTTCATGATGACCATACCTTCGCAAAGGGTACCACTCTGGACTACGGTTTTCGGACCGCCAGCCGAAGACCATTTATAGCCGCCGGGGACTGTCGATGACGGGACAAGGCCGACATTCACGGCGATCACCGGTCCGTCCCTGGAAACAAGGTCGGAAAGCGCCTCACTGCCCAGCGTGTTCAGCAAAACCCGCCTCGAAGCGGGAAAAACGGCGACCGAATCGACCTTCCCCAGAAGATAACCATATTCATCGGCTCTTACCGTCGATGGGGAAATCCGTACATCCATTCCAGCCCTGATTTTTTTTCCATCTCCCGAAGGCACGTAAATGACCGCCTCGAGATTGACACCCTTTCCGCTTTCCGGTTCCAGGCTGACAACCGGGTCACCCGGACGGATGTAGGCACCGGTATTCACCAGGACCTCGATGACCCTGCCGGAACAGGGACTGGTAATTTCCGGCCGTTCGCCGTCATCAACCGCATTCAACAGGGCAATAACCTCACCCTCCCCGACCTCTTCACCCGGTTTCACCCGGATATCACGTATGATACCGCCGGTCCCGTGCTGGATGGTGATTATTCCGCCGGGCTTCATCAGGATCCCCCGGCCGTTTGCCGTCACGGGTATCTCACCAAAAACAGCCCAGACCGCGATAAACGCGATAAGGAGAACGATCCCGGCCAGGACAAGCCAGCTCCGCACCGTGACAACCTGCATGAGGCGGTCCAGACGTTCCGGCGAGGAAATCCTTTCAAGCGCTACTTTCCTGAAAATAGTTTTCTTCATAATAAAATCAATCCATGCGACTTCCCAAGGGGGCAATGTCTAATTTTAGTTTAACGGGAACAATTAATCAACGTCCGTATCCAGTAATGGTTTTTTTCGGAACCGGTATTGCGCTTTCACGGCTTAGGTTATACACTTAGGGAAGGCATTTAACGGCAGCGAGGAGGACCGGGGTGAAAAGGGTATTGTATATTTTCGGTCAGCTTTCCGACAGCGACGTGGAATGGCTGATCAACCACGGCAAGAAAAAGGAAATAGCCAGGGGGGACGTGTTGATCCGGCAGAACGAAAGAACCGACAACATCTACATCATCCTTGACGGTATATTCGAGGTGTTGATCGGTAAAAACGAACGGAAGATCACCGACCTCACCTGCGGCGAAATCATCGGTGAAATGTCCTTCGTGGACTCGGCCCCCACTTCCGCCACGGTGAAGGCCGCCGGTGAATCCGTCGTGTTCGTCATTCCCAAGCAGATGCTCCAGGACAAGATCTCCGCCGACACGGGTTTTGCCGCGCACTTCTACCGGGCCATCTCCCTGTTCCTCGCCGAACGCGTCCGCGTCGCCACCCGCACCCACGGGTTCGGGGACCAGAAGGACAGCGGGGAAATAGAGATCAACGGCGAAATAGACCCCTTCATCCTCGATAACATATCCGCCGGCGGCGACCGTTTCCAGAGAATGCTCAAGCGCATGATGGCGCGGTGAGAAAAATCTACAACCATAGACATACTACATCTTCAGCTGATTAACGGTTAACGGGTCATCCAGAAAAAACACTTTTATTTTGAGAACAGATTACACATGATACCTTATTATAGCTGACGCACAGGCAGTATATATTTACCATTCCTAAATGCCAACAGCCTTATTTAATACATTAACTTGGTTATTACATTTTTTTGTTGCCCAGTTTGTCTTTTTGGTATAAAATAAGTATACAAGGCAGGAAGTCAACTTTTTTCCAGCACTTTCTGCGAGGGAAATTATAAGGTTGGCTATCATTAATCATTACTTTATCTATTATTTTAGTTAATGCCTAAAAAAAACCGGAAGAGGAGGTTATTGTATTATTTCCATACACAGCCACACAGAACAGAACGGAATCTATGCCGATTATTATCAAGGAGTTAATAATTATTATACTGAATACTTATGAAAAAGCTAATCGTACTTATCAATCCCGATTTTAAAGAAAAACTGCATCACTTTAACATTCCAATGGGGCTTCTCCATATTGGTTCATTTTTATCATATTACAATTTTGATGTTATTATCCTCGATGTCAATAACTTCGAACGTATAAAAGACTTCTATACGATATTGAAACAAAACTTACATAATACCTTATGTATTGGGTTGAGTGTAATGAGTTCGCAAATTCCCGGGGCCTTGTGTATTTCAAGATATATAAAACAGCAATATTCGGCAATACCTGTTATATGGGGCGGTGTCCATCCCTCCCTTTATCCGGAACAAACCATATCTTCGAAATTTGTTGATTTTGTTGTTTTCGGTGAAGGTGAAAAAACAGCCCTGGAATTAATAAATGCTCTTCAGAATAATTCCTGTTATAAAAATATAGAAGGTCTTGCTTATTTAGATAATAATATAAATAAACCGGTAGTTAACAGGAAAAGAAAACACTATGATATGAATTCACTGCCACTAATTAAGTGGTCATTACTTTATCATATAAAAAAAATCAATAATATGGCTAAAGTTGAACGACTCACTGCAGCAGGAATTCCCATACAAACAAGCCGTGGATGCCCATATCGATGCACCTTCTGCATTAATTCGGTTTTAAATCAAAAATACAGGAATAAAAAAGTCGAACTGGTTCTAAACGAGTTGGAGGATCTTGTAGCAGCCGGTGTTCGGAGAATATTTTTCAGGGATGAACTTTTTTTCGCTAACAAACAACGGCTGTTAAAAATAATTGAAGGGATTGAGCAAAGGAACCTTGTTTTCAAGTGGTTTGGGAATGTACGCTCAGATTATTTTAGAAAAAATCTTTTAAATGAAGAATTGCTAAAACGGGTAAAAAAAACCGGCTGCGCCACAGTTGGGATCGGGGCCGAATCCGGATCTCAAAGTATTCTCAAACTCTTAAACAAACAGATCACTCCAAACGATATACTGAAAGCGGCCAAGTCCCTGGATCAGGCTGGTATAAAAATAAATTTCTCGTTCATGATCGGGTTACCCGGAGAAAAACAGGAAGACATGAAAAAAACACTGCGAATTATAAGGAAAATATCCCAGGTCAATAAGAATTTT
>JAFGKU010000230.1 GCA_016928415.1 Spirochaetales bacterium | reverse complement strand
GCCGGCGGCGGTTGCCGGCATTTCTGTAAATCAACAATAGGAAAAATCAGTTGGCGGGGATTGGAAACGCGAGCTGGCGGGGAACAAAATACCTGGACAAGGCTTTGGCATTGGGCGAGGACAGCGCGGAGCTGCACCTGAATTATTCCAATTTGCATCTACTGGAAAACGATATTGAAGCGGCAAGGGAAGAAGTTAAAAAGACTGCGGAAATAGACGGCAGCTTGATCATGAACCATGCAATGTTATTCCTTAAAAACAATGATCCGGAGTCCGCCCTGTTCTACCTTGAACCTTTACGGGAAGTATACCCGAATGAACCCGTTATTTTCTATAATATATCGGTTGCCTACAAAATGAGCGGTGATCTGGAACAGGCACTGGTGAGCGCATTGTTTGCCTACTATACAGCCGACCTCGATGACGAAATATTCGGGCTGATGTACTCTACTTATTTCAGGTTGTGCCTCGACATGGACCGGTTCCAGGTGATCTATGATGCCGCCTTTGAGAAGGTAGATAAAACCTATCCGTCCGCCTTTCTTTTCATTTGCCTGGCGAATTACAAAGAAAAAAAAATGGAAGACTTTAAGATGAACGCCGCCAGGTACTTTTCACTGGAAGGAAAGGAAATGCCCGAAGACCTGGACGCCTGGGCGGCCGGGATGGTGAAGAAGAAGTAATAGAAAACACTTTTCTTTATGCAATAAAATCAATACATCAATTATTTAATAAACAGTTAAACCTTTTTTAAGGAAATATTAAGACAATAAAATTGATAATCAATTCTCGTGAAGTATATTTGTGTTTGAATTTTAGAAAAAAGAATTTTAATTGTCAATTATGAATTTTATTTGTTTTTGACAGATGATCCGGATCTCGTGAATGGTTTAATGTTAAATATTTTACAGGAGCGGTATATGAAGAATTATTTGATAATGTTTTTATTTTTTTGTCTTATTTGTTTTCTCGAGGGATGTCCTTCCCCCGGTTCCCCGGAGGAACCTATTGAAGAAGTGGAAAAAGTTATTGTACTAACGGCAGAGGGAATTGATTCGAGGGCCATCAGGCTTTCATGGACCTGTAATTTTGAAAATGCTGACCACTTCTGGCTGGAATCCAGTACCGTGTCGCCCACACAGGGCTTTGTCAAGGTCACATCGCCGGTTGGAAATGCCACTTCCTATGACCATGCTTCCGGAATAACGCCTGAAGTAACCCGCTGGTACAGAATCAAGGCCACTTTCAACTCGAAGCCAGACTCACCCTGGTCAAATACCGTAGAGATCAAAACCCCGGCCCCGCATCCGCACGGGTGTTTCAAAGTCCTCAATCAATGGGAAAAGGGAAACTGGGAGAACGTTCCGGACGGTGCCTGCTTTCTGACCTATGAAGCGGCGAAACAGGCGCAAGTCTACGGTATTTTCTTTGACGACAAGGTGGATTACAGACCGACCTTGATGGCTGTATTTTTTGTCAGCCATCCCATCAGGGGGGAATGTACAATAGTTGTCGGCCTGGGGCCCCATGACTCACCGGTCCGTTCCAAGAAATTTTTCCCGTATAATCCCTATCAGTTCTTTGACCACGGCGCAGGCATGGATGATATCCATCCCTTCCCGGTGGGGTTAATAGCCATGGACATTTCCGAATTTGCACCCGATATCAATGATTACAATTTGTTTCTTGAAGTGAATGATTATGGCCCGGACAGTACACCTGAAGGTTACGCCTATACCGGTGCTATAATAGATTTTCAAGTGGAAAAATACGATCCAATTACTCATGCTATTGCTACGCACTATGCAGTGAATCTTCCAATAAATACAATTAATGGCCAGAAAGTTTATGTAGATATTAATACGGCCGGCAATATCGGACCGGTTGTATCACGCACACGCCCCTATCCACGACCGGCCAATGCATCGGACTATTTGAATTACCACCACATGACAGATTTCGAACGTGCCGAGTTGGAACAGGCTTTCGGCGTTGCGGAAAAAGGGAAAAACTATAATCAAATAATCAATGGGTTCGGAACGGGCCTTCGCCCTCCGACGATGCAAGAATGGGAAGAGATGCAGAAATCGGTTTTGATTCCCGATGCCCTGAAAGGCGCCGTCAATCGCAGCAATGAACTGCCTTCCTCCGTGGATTTGTCAAAATCAAAATATTTTCCGCCGGTCGGCAACCAGGGAAGTAAAGGATCCTGTGTAAGCTATTCAATGATATATTCAATAAAACTTTCCAGGAAGCACTCGAACACGATTGGGACTTGTCCGGCGTGAAAATGGTCGGCGAATATCCCGGCCATCCCGACAGTATGACTGATAAAATATTCAGCCCGGACTTTGTGTTTCACCAGTTAAACGGCGGCGGACCCGGCTCGGGCTATCCCAGCGAGGTTTTCAATATTGTCTGCAATATCGGCGCGGCAACCTGGAAATTATTTCCATACAACGACCAGGACGGTTCTACATGGCCTACCGAGAAGGCCTGGCGGCAGGCAGCCTATTACCGCGGTGAGAAACCGGATGAAAATGAATGGGGCACCTTATATTATATACGGATGAAAACCGATGACCAGATTAATATCGTCAAGACCCTGCTTGCCAATAATATACTTGTAAATATTACCGTGGACGCGAACAGGTATGCCGATCTTTCCGAAGACGATGTCTGGGATAAGGACAATTATCCGGACTATAGCCTGCCCAACCATGGGAACATAATTGTCGGGTACTTTGACTGACTCAAAAATATGTATTACATGATAGCCGGATGTGAAACATCATCCGGCTATCATGATAAAATTAACATTGGCAGGCGGTCTCCCCTCCGGGGGTGGAAGATTGTTTTAACCAGCGACGCCGCAGCGGGTTGGTTGAATAACAGGTAAAATTTCTTTGAAAACCATCAAGACTATGGCTTTTTTACACTATATGTATTAATATAATTATAATGGGTTGAAGAAAGCGGGATACCATCCGGTAATAAATTTCCAGACCTGTTTATTTTTTTTATGAATAAAAAGAGATTAACATTTGCAGTCATTTTACAGTCATTCTTTGAAAATTCATACGAGAATGAAATCTGGAAGGCCATCAGGGAAGTAGCCGCATTAAATGATGTCAATTTAATCATTTTTTCCGGTATCAGGGGCAGCCTGTTTAAAAGAGAAACACTGAATTTCAGCATAGTATATGATGTTATCGATTCATCCTATATCGACGGGATCATATCGTTAACAGGGGTATTGGCTACCAGGGTAAAAATAGTTGAAATCAAAAAATTCCTGTCCAAAAAGATTAAGGAAAACATTCCCGTAGTCAGTATTGGATTTGAAATAGATAATTGTTTTAATGTTGTTGTTGATAATAAAAATAGTTTTAAGAAAATAATATTACATATAATAAAAGATCATAAAATCAAAAACATACATTTTGTAACCGGGCCCGAAGACAATGAAGAGGCTAACCTGAGGTTTGATGCATACAAAGAGGCATTGGAAGAAAATAACATCAAATACGATGACAATCATATAATAAACGGGGATTTCAGGCCCATCACCGGCAGCCTGGTAATTAAGGAAATCAGGCTGTCGCTTTTTAAAAGAATTTTAGGCATTGAAATCGCTGCAGCAACCTGTTAAAATAATCGTATGAGAAGTTTT
>JAFGKU010000229.1 GCA_016928415.1 Spirochaetales bacterium | reverse complement strand
AGATCAATCCCGGGTCGAGCCCGGTTTACAATTTCTTTTTAACACCAACCTCAATGGCCGGCCTGACCACGAAAAAAATCAGCGGGAATCTTCCCCATGCCGTTGCCGGCAGCGCCCAGGTAACGCTCTATGTGGCCAATACCGACGGCGGCGGCGGTGTTTACAGCCAGTCCTATGATGCGGGGGCCACATCCTATTCCATTGACACATATACATTCGGATCAGATTGTTTTATCGGATTAAATTACAATGAAAGCTCCAATCCGACGATCGTCCAGTACTACGAGCATCAGGATTTATCATCAGACCTTGACCTGGACATAACGGCCCTGCCGACGGAAACGGTGACGATTAACGGCGGTACTGATGATAATTATGTTTGCGATTTATCACTCAACCCCTATGCCGATGTGTTTAATTATATGTGGGGATCACTCACTAAAGTGCAATCCCGGGATATGGAAGTGTTCAATCCCTCCGATTTACCCGTAACATTAATTAATTACGTTATTGATGCCAATGTGCCGGTATCCCAGTACAGTACCTACAAGATGAATTACAGCTCGGTCACGGCATTTTCCGACAACCTTACCTTGCCGGATGCACCCGATTCAGTAACGTCGCCCGTATCACCGGTAAACCAGAATTCCGTGGAATATGACAGTGCCACAAAAACAATTTCCTTTGACCCGGTTAGCAATTCATCAATGTACATGCTTGATCTGCAAATAAGCGGCATTCATTACGGCTTTATATTTTCTTCCACCGCCTCGATCACCTTCCCCGAATCCTTCTATAATCACGTGGTTTACGGAACATCAGGATGGGAAATCGCATTCAGGCCCATGTGGTGCAGTAAAAGCCTGGACCAGCTCATAGATATGCGGCTGATCCCCGGCAGGCCCATTGAGGAAGACAATTTACAGTTAAACTATGTACTCGGTACGGGGGATGTCAATGAATATATAGCGGATCTGATACCGTGATTATGAGTTAAGAACCTCTAATTTAAAGTAAAAATCAATGGAAAGCTAGTCTGTAGTGCCTGAAATAACACTTCCAAACCATCCTACATTCCCGGCTAAATCCTTTAAAAGCAAAGCAAAATAATAGGTTTTGCCCGAGTCCAATCCTGTAGCCTGATAATTATTTACATCGGTAGCCCAATCCATTACAATATCCGTATGCGCATTAGCTTTATCCTTATTATCAATATCGGTTGATAATTCTGATTTAACTACCTTGTATTTGATTAATGCCTGTGGAGTATAATTATCAGTGCCTTTACCCCAAACCAAATTTATTTTGTCGGTTCCCTCCGCAACTGCCTGGAAATTTGTCGGATGAGGACTAGGTGCCACGGTATCTAACGGGATTGGTGTGGGTGAATCCGTAGGTGTGGGTGAATCCGTAGGTGTGGGTGAATCTATAGGTGTGGGTGAATCCGTAGGTGTAGCCCCTGGTTCATAAGGTGTACCCCCTGAAAGAGGATCGTTTAAATCAAAATAACCACAGGAGAATAATAATAAGGTTAGTATTGCAACTAAAGACACAACTTTTATTTTATTACACATTTTACAGCCCTTTTTTTTAATAAACCATTTTCAACAATGCATTGAAAAAACTCCACTCAACGCATAATACCGGTATTTTAATATATATTCTAACTCACAATTGCCAAACAAACAAGAGACTTTAAAAAAACTTGACCACTCCTGTCACGGATCCGTGGTCACTGACAAAAGAGGATACAAAGCTATATTACCGGCTTCGTCCCTCACGGCCAGGGCAAAATAATATGTCGTGGCCGACGATAGTCCAGTGGCTGTTTCAATATACGTCGTATCAGCACCTTTGGTCCAATCCAGAACAATATCAGGAGCGGTAATAGCCATGACTTCGGCACTCGTGTCGATTGTTGCCGCATCAAGCGATATCACGAGTTTATACTGTAAATTATTCACTATCGTTTTATTATCAGTACCCGGGTTCCAGTTTACCGTTATTGAATTGGACTGAACATTGTTGGCAAAAAACGTATTACCGGGCGTCGGTGCCTGGGTATCAGGCACGCTTGTTGGAATGGGAGAATTCGTGGGTGTATCTAACGGGGTAGGAGAATTCGTGGGTGTATCTAACGGGGTAGGAGAATCCGTGGGTGTATCTATCGGGGTGGGAGAATCCGTGGGTGTGTTGGTCGGTTCGGGAGTCACGTCAGGCACATCAGGGTTGTCTCTGGTTCCTATCAATGGATCATTCAGATCGAAATAACCGCATGAAAATAAAAATATGCCAATAATCAATAGAATAGACAGACCTTTTATAAAATCAACCACTTTGTACCCGGACATTTTTTCACCTCACATTTTGATTAAGTAACAGAAATTAATTTTTGCTTTTTTCCATTAAGTCATCAATTATATATAAATTAATAAAAAAAAAACCTGAAGACAAGCTTTTTCTGTAAATTGATACAAATTTGTACTATAAAGCCATAATTCTGAGGATTTTGGTCAGGATTTTCTTGTCTTTTTCTCCCTTTTCCGCTTTGTAAGAAGAATTACCGAACGCAGCTCCTTTTCATTCCTGGCCTGGGTCCATTCCTTGTGAAAATGAGGGTCCTGAAGGATCTGTGCAATGGCCATAAGGGCCCGTAAATGGAAGTTACGTTCATCCATTGTGCCTAAAAGGCAAAAAGCGGTATAAACAACTTCCCCCTCTTCGTTCCAGATTATACCGAATTTATTCCTGATTAAGACAATATCAAAGGAATGCTCCCCTTCGATGATGATATGAGGGATGGCATGGGGCACGGCCACACCGGGGTAGATGAGTGTCGATGTGTCTTTTTCCCTTTTGGTAAGCTTTCGCACCACTTCAACCGGGGGAATTCCCCATTTTTTACCGATGATATCACCGACCTGACTAAACAACTCATCCCGTGTGACGGTTTTTTTAAAATCCAGTACGGCAGCCTGCCGGATGATACTGTCAAACCGGTCTTCAATGATGTCATTCCTCTCCAGGAGAATTTCCAGCAGTTCGTTCTCAAGCTCGATGTCTTTGCGGATGAGTTCCTTTGCCGTAATCTGCTCTATCATGTGGACAAACGCGGACTTCCTGGCAACCTTTTTTCGCGAATATACGAAATACCATATAAAGGAAAGAACAATAAAACCGCCCGCAATACTCAGGGTTAAAAGTCCCATCTTTATTATGAGGATGGAATAAACGATGATACCGGCAATCTGCGTCACCGGATAAAACGGGGAATGGAACGTGGGCTTGTAATTGGCTATTTTTGACTGCCTTATGACAATCAGTGAAATATTGACCAGGAGGAAAAGAAGAATCATGAACAGGCTCGCCACTTTTGCCAGATCCTCGATATTGAGAAGCAGTATGATGGCGAGCATGAACACGGAGGTACCCAGTATCGATGCGTACGGGGCTTTTCTCTTCTTCGAGACAGCGGCAAAGCCGCTCATCAGCAGGCCGTCGCGGCTCATGGACATGGGAATTCGCGAGGCGGACAAAATCCCCGCATTGGCCGTCGTGATAAAGGCGAGCAATGCCGCCAGTGCCGTGACCGAAACGGCGACCGTGGCCGCAACCGGAGGAAGCCCCAGGTAATTGCCGGCGGTAGAAACGGGTGTGAGGGAAGAATTGAGAACCCCGGCAGGCAACACCCCGATTAAAACAAAGATAACCGCCACATATATGATTTCAACAATAATAAATGCCGCAAATTCGGATTTAACAATCGTCTTCCCCGGATTTTTAATTTCCTCGGATATACTGGATATTTTGGTCAATCCCCCGTAAGAGATAAAAACCATACCGGTAACCAGGAATATTTTGTCCCAGTCCAGGGGAAGGATGCCGCTGAAACGGGTAAAATCCATGGTCCGGTAACCGAGGAGAATGAAGAGAACCAAAATTACCAATAAAGAGATAACCATGATGGTCTGTAAACGGCTGGACGATTTGGCCCCGATCAGGTTCAGACAGGTGAAGACGACACAAGCCCCCGAAGCAATGATTTTAACCACCCATTGGTCCGCACCGGGAAACAACAGGGCGGCAAAAGCGCCGATTCCGATCAGGGCAAAGGCGCTCTTCAGGCTGATGGAAAACCAGTTGGCAAAACCGGCTACCGTGCCGGCGACGGTCCCCAGGATGCGTTCCACGAAAAAATAGGCGCCCCCTGCCCTGGGAATGGCCGTTGTCAATTCCAGCTGGGAGAATACGGCCGGCAGCATAAGCAATCCGGCCAGAAAATAGCTTATGATAATCTGGGTCCCCGCCATGTTGAATGCGATGGCGGGAAGAACGAACAAACCTGAACTGATCATGGCCCCGGAGGCGATACTGAACACATCCAATGTTGACAATTGTTTTTTCAGTTCCATACCGGCTCCTGTTCTCGAATTGTATTAGTACCAATCGTTTTTAAATTATAGGGGTATAAATGATAATTTGAAAGTATTTTTTACAGAAATAATCTAAAGCGTTGTTCAATATTCCGTCAAATTGAAATTCGTTAGTATAAATGCTATGCTTTCATGGGCATTTGTGCTATAGTGACCCCTGGTTTTTAAAATATGGCAGTCAACACATAAATGGGGACCTCTACAAACTGTTACTTTATTCCGGGCACCTCAAAGAACCCCGGTTTTTTCAGGTTTTATTTGAGAGACTGGAAAATAGAGGTGCCTGTATACAACACCACAAGGAGGATAATATGAGCGTTACGGCTATCGTGGGAGCAAACTGGGGAGACGAAGGCAAGGGAAAAATTACGGATTACCTGGCCGAGGAATCGGACATTGTCGTACGTTTCCAGGGCGGAAAAAACGCCGGCCACACCATCATCAATGACTACGGTAAATTCGCGCTTCACATGCTGCCTTCCGGTGTTTTTTATCAGAACGTGGTGAATGTCCTCGGCCCGGGCATTGCATTGGATGTAGAGGCATTCCTGAAAGAGAAGGAGGAACTTGTCAGCCGGGGCGTACCTGAGCCGCAGCTGAAAATTTCCGAACGGGCGCAGGTTGTGCTGCCCTATCACATCCTTTTTGACAAATACGAAGAGGAGCGTCTGGCCAAAAACCAGTTCGGCTCCACAAAATCCGGGATAGCCCCTTTTTATGCGGACAAATATTATAAAATAGGCATCCAGGCCGCCGATATTTTCCAGGAAGACAGACTCACAACAAAGATTAGCCATGCCCTTGATATCAAGAATTCACTCCTCGAACATCTCTACAAAAAAGAAACAATGAATGCGGATAAAATCGTCGGTGACCTGGTCAGGGTAAGGGATAAACTGAAGCCCCATATCTGCGACACGGTCACACTCTTCAATGACGCGCTTAAAGACGGCAAACGGATACTGCTGGAAGGCCAGCTGGGCGCCATGCGTGACCCGGACTACGGCATTTATCCCTTTTCAACATCTTCTTCAACGCTCGCCGGATTCGCGTCGGTAGGCGCGGGAATCCCGCCCCATAAAATAACCAAAATTATCGCGGTAACAAAAGCCTATTCCTCCTGCGTGGGGGCCGGGCCCTTTGTTTCCGAGATTTTCGGGGATGAAGCCGGGGAACTCCGCAGGCGCGGCGGTGATTCGGGAGAATACGGCGCCACCACGGGCAGACCCCGTCGGATGGGTTGGTTTGACGTGGTCGCCACACGATACGGGTGCATGGTCCAGGGAGCAACGGAAGTGGAACTATCCCTCCTTGATGTGCTGGGCTACCTCGATGAAATCCCGGTATGCGTGCAGTATGAAATCGAAGGAGAAAAAACGGATACATTCCCCGTTCCGGGCCTCCTTGAAAAATCCAAACCGGTTCTGAAAACAATGGCCGGATGGAAAACACAGATCTCCGACATCAGGAAATTTGAAGATCTGCCCGGGGAAGCAAAGGCCTATGTCGATTTTATCGAGGAATCGATCGGTTTCCCGATCAAATGGATCTCCGTCGGCTCCAGACGGGACGCGATGATCCGGAGATAATGCTTAAAACATGGCGGCCGGAAAAAAAGTGGCCATCCTTGGCGGGGCATTCAATCCCGTCACCCTGGGCCACATTCAGATATGTGATTTCGTGTTAAGGTCCCTGAAGGACGTGAACGAGATCTGGCTGATGCCCTGCTACCGCCACATGTACCACAAGGACATGGCGCCGGCCCGGCACAGGCTGGCCATGTGCAAACTTGTAAGCCGGGACTATCCCAATATAAAAACAAGTGATTATGAAATAAAAAACCGGATAGATGCGGGGACCTACGACGTGATTAAAAAACTGATTTCCGAATATGGGAAAAACATCCGGTTTCATCTCATCATCGGCCAGGACAATGCCAATACATTCCATCATTGGGTGAATTACAGGCTGCTGGAAAAATTAATACCTTTCATTGTTATTCCGAGACAGGGTGTAAAACCCGATCCGGCAGTCGACTGGCACCTAAAACCGCCCCATGTGTTTCTTGATGCGGAAAATCCGGTTATGGATGTTTCATCCACCCTGGTCAGAACCCTTGTAAAAAAGGGAAAAGATGAAGAAATAAACCGGTATGTGGATACCCGGGTAGCCTCCTATATAAAAAAAAATAAAATTTATCAGTAAAGTCGGTAAAGTTTATGCGGCATTCAGCCGAAAATCGAAAAGCCCACGCTTCCCCTTTACAGCCTAACAGCCTTATACACGCCGGAATTCAAAAAAAAATTATTTTTTTTCCGTAATGACGCTAAAGTTATAATTTAAGTTATACGATACTGTTAATAAGCGTGAGAACGCCCGCGCAGCGATGGAACCGCACGCATCCGCCTTACTCCCATTATCGGGATGCCGGGCGGGTACTTTAGCCCTATGTTATAGCGCGGGGGAAAGGAGTTCGGGGACAGGCCGCTGTTCATTGCGAATAACAGGCCGTTACATTATTTGTTTGTGGAGAGGCGTGAAGGCATTCTCCGAGGTACTCTCATTATCGGTACCCGGAAATGAACCTTTAGGCTTTTTAACACAGGAAATTTAAGCCGGCTGATAACCGGTAAAGGAATATTTATCAGCACAGCCTGGAAATACAGGATGTGTCATTTTTCAAGGAGGAAAACCATGATTATTAACCACAATTTAAGCGCTATGTACGCACAGAGGCAATTAAAGGTGAACAACCTTTTTGTCACGAAGGACATGGAAAAACTGGCGTCCGGCTACAGGATTACCAAGGCGGCCGACGATGCTTCAGGTCTGGCCGTTTCGGAAAAAATGCGGTCCCAGATCAGGGGTATGCGCCAGGCATCCCGGAATGCAGAGAACGGCATTTCGATGATCCAGACGGCTGAAGGATTTTTACAGGAAAGCCAGGACGTAATCCAGAGGGTCAGGGAACTCTGCGTTCAGGCGTCAAACGGCGTTTACACTGCTGAAGACAGGATGTACATCCAGGTGGAAGTTTCGCAGCTTGTGGACGAACTTGACAGGATTGCGTCTCACGGCCAGTTCAATGGCATGACGCTCCTTACGGGCCGTTTTGCCAAGTACACCGGTGAAAACGTCGTCACCTCATCCATGTGGTTCCACATCGGCGCCAACATGGACCAGAGGGAACGGGTTTACATCGGCACCATGACAAGCGAAGGACTCGGTGTCAGGGACGTGGGCAGCAGGGAATTCATCTCTCTTTCGTCATCGTCCGGCGCTAACAGGTCAATCGGTATCCTGGATGACGCCATCAAGAAGATCAACAAGCAGAGGGCCGACCTCGGCGCCTACCAGAACCGCCTTGAATACGCCGTAAGGGGATTGGACATAGGAGCGGAAAACCTGCAGGCAGCCGAATCAACCATACGTGACGCCGATATGGCGGAACAGACGGTCAGTTTCACAAAGAACCAGATACTTGTACAGTCCGCAACCGCCATGTTAGCTCAGGCAAACGTCAAACCGCAGGCCGTGCTCCAGTTGCTCCAGTAATTCAGAAATTAACAGTATAAAAAGGCTGCCTTTTAAGGGCGGCCTTTTTTTTACAAGCCCGATTTCTTGACTAATAAATCCACCGCCGTTATAATCCATCTAACATGCTTCTGAAACGCCTTTTTTTCGTTATCCTCTGTGCTTTTCAACTCGCATCCCCCGGCGTATGTGAAAACAGTGACAGCCTGGTTGTTTACGAGGCGGAGTTTCCCAACCTGGTTCACCACGAGGCGAATATAAACGTCACGTATACCCGGGTCCCGGTAGACGCCCCTCTGGTCGTACGGATGAGCCGCTCTTCGCCCGGGTATTATGCCTCGTTCGCGTTTGCAAAAAACATCTACGATGAAAAGGTCCATGATTCTTCGGGAAAAGAATTGACGGTGACCAGGCCGGACCAGCATCGATGGGAAATAACCGGCCACGACGGAACGGTGAAATTCACCTACAAACTATTCGGCAATTACACCGACGGCACCCACTCGTCCATCAACTCGGATTTCATACTGCTGAACATCCCGTCTTCTTTTGTATGGGCCGAAGGGTGGGAAAACTCATTTATTCTTCTCAAGGTGAAAAAGCCGGTGAGAGACTGGGCTGTGATAACCCAGCTTCCACCGACAAGCGGCCGGGACTCCTTTTATTCTCCCAACCTGGCTTACTTCATTGACAGCCCCGTTTCAATCGG
Source organism: Spirochaetales bacterium (assembly GCA_016928415.1). Lineage (GTDB taxonomy): Bacteria > Spirochaetota > Spirochaetia > SZUA-6 > JAFGRV01 > JAFGKU01. Next base: position 21,584 of record JAFGKU010000229.1, on the reverse strand, counting down.
CGATTTTGAAGTGAGCGAATGGGAGATACCGTTTTCCCGAAACACGCAGAAAGTCAGGGTGGCTGTCAACAGGAGGGGGGCCGCCGGCAGGTCGGCGGCGTTCTGCAGGGACATAAGGCTTGCGATGGAATCGGAGCGGAAAATATTCGGCGAATACCCGGCGTTCGACTACGGACAATATTCCTTTATTGTCCAGTATTCACCCGATGCCGTATTCGACGGCATGGAACACCGGAATTCGACGATTCTTACCTTCCCGGACATGCTCAACAGGGAGTACGATGAAAAGATGACGCTGGCAGCGCACGAATTCTTCCATACATGGAACGGCGAACGGATACGTCCCGCCAGCCTTTCTCCCTTCGACCTTACAAAACCGAACATGTGCGGTGAACTATGGTTCCTGGAAGGGGCCACGGTATACTACGAAAAGCTGACCTATTTCCGGGCAGGCCTCTGCTCGCTCAAGGAATTCGGCGTCCTGCTTTCCTACCCGGCCAACTATGCCTGCCTGTACCCCGGCTCCCGGGTTTACCCGGTCGTCGAAATGAGCCGGAAGGCCGTATTCTTCAATGGCGGAACGTACACCGACCCGGACAACAGGGACAACTTTTACATCTCGTACTATCCCTACGGCTGCATCGTGGTCATGGCCCTGGACCTGACGCTTCGAAGCAGGTTCAGCGGGACCGGCCTTGATGATTACATGAGGGTGTTATGGAACCGTTACGGTAAAACCCAAAAACCGTATACGAACGAGGTACTGAGGGAAGAACTTTTCAGGCTGACGAACGACAGGAATTTTGCCGATACTTTCTTTTCGGATCACGTATACGGGAAAACCATGCCCGATTTGAAAACCCTTCTTTCCTTTGGGGGTTTCGCCATGCAAAAGCAGTTCCCGAACCGCGCAAGCCCGGGACGCAACTGGATATTCAAAAACGAGGGGGGAAAGGCAATTATCGACAGCCAGACCCTGAACAACGAACCTTACTACAGGGCCGGCCTGGACAAGGGCGATATAATCCTCAGGTTCGACAACAAGCCGGTAAAATCCCACAATGACATATTCAAGCTCTGTAAAAGTCATAAACCCGGTGACAGGATTCCCGTTATCGCATTAAGGCCGAACGGGACAACGGCGAACACCATTCTGACACTGGAGGAGGATATGGCCATTGAAGTCGTGCCTTTTGAGGACGAAAAAATACCGGTGAACGAAAAAATCCTGCAATTCAGGGAAGGGTGGCTGCACCCGGCCCGATGAATCACCTGTTGCCGAGGCACCCGCGAAACGCGTTCACCATGCTGCCTCCAAGTTCCCTGTAGCCCAGGGTGTCCCAATCCCGTCCGTCGGGACGCTTGAGGAAACCAACCTCAAGGATAAAGGCGAAATCAAGCGCGTCAATCTCTTCATTGACCCAATGAATTGAGGTTTTACCTTTCGAGTCAAACATGGGCCGGATGCAAATATCGAACCCGCAAATCCCGTTCAATGTGGACAGAAACAGATCCAGGTTTCGGCCCCGTTGAGAACCGGAGGAATAGAGGGAAAAGGCAAGGTAATTGATACAGGCATCTTTATTGCCGGGCCAGGGATTATGAATGTCTATAAATGCATTTGCCCTGTATTTTTTGCTTTCCGATCGCATTTTCCCCCTGAACGCGGTAATCGCGCTCCAGGCGGAAACCCTGTTCCAGTCGCGGTTAAAATCACCGGGCTCCTGGTCCTTCCCGGCACGACCCTCAATGACAGCCTTTACGTCCATCATGGGCACGATGTAAAAAACGGTTTTTCCGATCAACTGTTCCATTTCCGGGTCACCGGATAGTAATTTGTCAATGAGACCTTCCACGACAAAACTGGGATTCGATTCAAAGGCATGCTGCCGGGCAATGATCCACGCGGCATACTGTTGTTCATGATTCACACCGGCGATTCGTACCATGGGTACCCTGATACCGGTTTCCAGCATATCCAGGTCAGATATCCCGACCTTTTCATTGACCGCTATTTTCCGCAGGTAATTCTCAAGATCAGAGTACCGGTAAGGGTAATGGGTGGAAAAATAAACCCGTTGGCCTTCCGTGGGAACAAGGTATTCCGCCGTTCTTTTTCCTATCGTCGCCGGAGTCTTCTCCCACCTGACAGCGTCAACACTGTAAAAAGCCGAAAAGGGAATATACAGCCGGTCAATAACGGGGAGAACCACCTTCAGGGGCCTTTTCCGGTCAAATCCCGAAATCCTGCATAAAATAGCAACCGGATGCTTCTCCCCCGCTTTGAGTTCTGAGGTAATCTTAACCAGATTCAACCTGTTATTGATCTGAAGGACCCGTGCGTTTCCGCCCTCGAAACCGGTTTCAATACGAATTTGAGCGCATACCGGTTGCGCAAAGAACAGGATAAAAATTACCGGAAGGAAAGACCGGGAAGTAGTTGACGGCATCAAGGGTATTTTATACGACATGCCGGGAAATAATCAATAATTCACCTGCCGTGATGCAGCTGTTTTCCCGGGGATTTTACATAATGCCCGCTTCAATAATGAATCATTATTGCTTATTCCCTTTTTTTATGTTATTTTGGTACATATTCTAAAAAGAAATAATGAAAAAGGCGGCAAACGTATTTCAGACAATAACCCTGCTCATTCTTTTTTTTATCCTTCTTCACGCGGCTGCCATGGCCGAAGACGCAAGGCCGTTCCGGATAGTGCTGGACCCCGGGCATGGGGGATATTTTTTACGCCCCTTTTCAAAGCACGGAGATAAATACGATTTCGGAACGGGTGAATATCTACAGGCCTTCAATATAGGGGCCGTGAATAACAACTACAAGGAATCCGAACTCGTGTACGGCATGGCTGTCCTTGTCAAGGAAATCCTGGACAGGTGGAATGAAAAACCTCTTGGTGAAATTGGCGCTCAAAACAATCTTGCCTTTTCCGATCCCAACCAGAAAATCAATATTGAAGCCATCCTTATAAGGCCGCCGGATATGAAGATGGAAGAAATTTCCGCACTCGAGGACCCCAACGCACCTTACAGGCTTTATGATTATCCCGAGGCGGGAAAACGGATGCCCGGCAGGATAAGCAGGATCAATGCCCTCAAGCCCGAACTCGTCGTATCCCTGCACATGAGAAACAAATATTTCGACAATGACTACGGCGGGCTGGCCATTCTGGTGCCTCCCGCAAGTTTCCTCAGGGAAATCGTCAATGCCAGTTATGAATTCAGGGACAAGCCGGTGGCACCCAAACAGTATTTCGCCGGCGTCTTATCCAGGGAGTACCTGCCCTATCTTGACTGGTTCGTATTTGAACGGGGACGTTCGGAAATGGACTGCATAGCCGAAGATATAGCTATTTACCTGACAGGTTACGCCAACAAGAAGGGAACCTATGTCATCGATCTGCAGGAATACAAAGGTTTCAGGGAAAACATGGTCACCTGGCCGTATCAAAGATCAGAAACGGCCCGGGATCTCTATTATATAAACCGGGAAGCGCCGTTCTTCATAAGGGAATTTTCCCGCTTCGAAGAAAAAAGGCGGCACGGGGGCCCGGAAGGCTTCGGGGGAGACAATTATTACGCCACCATAGAATTGTTGCGGTTTATAAAATGGCGGACCGTGACGGAAGGGCTGCGTATTAATTACAGGATAAACTATTCGTTTATTTCACTCTGGTCGCTTCCCCTCCATATTAATGCCATCAGTGCGTACCTCGAACTGGGATGCGTCGATTCGGACTCGGACCTGCTCCTCGTTACCAAGCACGCCAGGTCCACCGCTTCGTTTATTGCACTCGGGATTCTGTCCCTTCTTTATGGCACGGACGTGCCCGTGGAACGGGACGCGCCGAGAGGCGGCAGACTGGACTGGGAATACTACGGGGATTATTTTGACATTCCGGCGGTTGAGAACCTTCAAAAGGAGAATGAGTAATGATTGAGTTTTTCCTGAAAGGCGGTCTTCTCATGTTTCCGCTCCTGTTGTGTTCGCTGGCATCCATCGCGGTAATGGTCAACCGCGGACTGGTCTACTGGTTCAACAGGAAAAATGCCGCCAACCTCACGGCCCTGGAAAACATCTTCGATAAACGCATATCTGATTCCCTGTTCCCGGCGGCCGGAAAAATATCCGGCTCGGTCAGGCTTCTCATTGAATGCGCCTTGAACAACAGGCATTTATCCACAAACCTGCTGGAAAAAAAGATATCCCATACGGGCTCCCTCGAGTTGAAACGCCTGGCCCGTTTCCTGCACCTGCTGGAACTTATCGGGCGTATTTCGCCAATGATCGGCCTGCTGGGCACCATACTGGGGTTGACCGGCACGTTTCAGTCCGTTTCCGCATTGAAGCAGGCTGCGAATCCGTCCATCCTGGCAAACGGCATATGGGAAGCCCTCATAACGACGGTTGCCGGCTTGTTTGTCGGTATACCGGCCCTTATTTTTCACCACTTCTATGAAAACACGGTGAACAACACGGCTTTTGACATGAAGCAGTACGCGGAGAAAACGGTACAGCTGCTCAAGGAAGACGGCACGGATGATCGAATTTAACTTTGATAATCATTTCAAAAATGAAAAAAAGTCCCCCGACCTTACACCATTGATAGACATGGTTTTCATACTTCTGATATTTTTCCTTCTCACGTCTTTTGCCCTGCAGCCGTTTATCCGGGTAGAACTTCCCGAGGCGGAAAACACGCAAAGCGGTAACTACAGGGGATTGCGCCTGAGCGTGAAGGCCGACGGCAGCCTGGTATTAAACGGGCAATCGCTGACACTTCCCGAATTGCTTCCCGTGCTGGAAAAGGCCAAAAGGGAAAACCCGGAAGTGACCCTGAACGTGGAAGCGGACAGGCAGGCCGCTTTCGGCCAGGTAATCAATGTAATGGACGAGGCAAAAAAGGCCGGTTTTTCCGGTTTAAATTTACCGGTGGAGAAGAGACAATGAAGACGGGCGTATACATCATCCCGGCCGTTATGATATCCATTGCCCTCCACTTTTTCCTAGCTTTCATTCCGCAAAGCCGTCATTTGCCTGTTCCGGAAAACCGGCCGTTACAGGTTACCTACAGGTCAATTCATCACGTTCACGAAGATTCGGCGGCGGAAAATTTACAACCCGAAGCCGGGAAAACGGAACCAAAGGTCAAAGACAATATTATAAAACCCGAAAAAAGAAGAAATAATTCAAGTACAATTGAGGAAACAACCCGGGATCAAAAGATGGAAGCTTTACAGCCGTCTTCACAGGAAACGGCTGTTGAAAATACAGGCTTAGGCTATTCGAACGCGGCGGCCCGGTTCAGGGAAAAGCTGCTTGCCAACCTGACCTACCCCGCCGTCGCAAGAAAAAAGAAATGGACAGGTACGGTTGAGCTGTCCGTCACATTGGATGAAAACGGAAATCTTATGGACATTTCCGTAAAGCAGACTTCCGGATATGCCCTTCTGGATACAGCCGCCCTTGATCTTATTGACAGCATCCTTCCCTTCAGGCACGGGCTGGGTTCAAGTATAATATTTGTGGTGCCTGTTTCCTACAGGCTAAAATTCAACAACGGCTCCCAGCTTGATTGACAGCCCGGGACTGGGGTATCCCTTGACAGACATGTACTCGGCATTCAGCAGGTTTTTACATACGGCCGACAGGCTGACATGGTCCGACAGTTTTCTTATATAGCTGAAATCCATGTTGAAAAAGCCGTCCCGTATACTGTTATTGTCCCGGTCAAGGAACATCGAATCCTGGTATACGAATGAAAGCAGGGCATCATCCTTTTCGGTCCTGATCCCGGCCCTGGCCTTGACCGCATGGGCCGGGCAATACGGCATCCGTTTGTCGTCAGACGACGTATAAGTGCCGGAAAGTATGGTTGAATAGGTATAGGTATAATCCGCCCCAACCGTAAAAATATCCCATAACTTCACCGAAACGGAGGCATCGGCCCCGGCGTATAAACCTTCACCGCAGTTGTGAGGACTCCAAAAACCAACTGGTTGTTCCAGCCAGAGAACCGTATCCTGAACATACCGGGTAAAACCAAAGGCACTGAGCATAAAAACCCCGTCATCATATTCCGTCCCGATATCCAGTGTATATGCCGTTTCGGGTAAAAGATCAGGATTACCGGACATTCCGAACGCGTTCGGCCAATACAAATCATTCAGGTTTGGCACGTTATACGATCTTCCCGCCAAAGCCTTCAGGTACAGGTTCTTTCCCATACCCTGGGTTAATCCCAGGGAATAGTTGAACACGAACGGATATTCACCAGAGTAATCGTACCTGAAGGAAGGTTTCAAAACGGTATCCTTTAAGATGTTCCACTCGGCCGTTAAATAGACAAATGTAGAAAACCTGTCATGCTCACCGAGATCCGTGCTTGTCAGGTAATCGTAGGAGAGGCCCGCTCCGTAGGCAAGCGATAAAAAATCGGCTACAAGGTTTTCCTGGTCGGCTGAAAAATTGGCCTGGTGGGATATATGCTTTGAATTGATGGCCCAGTCCGGGTCAGTGTACCCGTTCTCGGAATAAGCATAAGATCCCCTGACATTCAGGGACAGGGAATCGGCTAAAAACCTGTCTGAATTGAATTCGAATGAACCGTCCGCTTTTAAGTCATTCTGTTTGGCAGCAGCCGACGGTAAGGTTAGACTCCCCGGGGCCCCGACTTCCCCCACAAATCCGGATCCCTGAAAATTCATGAAACCGTCAGCCAGGGGAATGTACACACTGGAATGCAAGGAACCTTCCACGCACCCGGCATTTTCCCTCTTTCGTCTTGTACCCGAACCATCGGTATAGAAAAAGCCGTTCTCCGCACTGGTAAAGGAACCGGTGGTTAATACTTCAATCCCGGGAAATTTCAGGGAAACATCGAGTGCCGCCTTTTGCCCGTCAAGCAATGCCAGAGATTCAGCCGCGACAGGTGTGCCGGAAGTGTCCGTATAACCTTCCGGCAGGTAGCTTGAATTTTCAAACGTAAACCTGAATGTTTTTCTCGCCGATTTCTTGAGAATAATTTTAACGACGCCGCCCATGGCGCTTGCGCCGTATATACTGCTTAATCCCCCCTTCTGGATTTCAATGCTTTCTATAGCAGACAGGGGAATGAGGGACAGGTCCGTTGTTCCCTGAATGTCTGAAAAGCGCCTTCCATCCACCAGCACAAGGACTTGTGAAGACGGGGCACCGCGAAGACTGATCGTTTTCACACAGCCCTCCGTGCCGTAGTCATTGACCATGGTCCCTGCCTGCTCCTTGAGGATGCCGCCTAATGTGGTTTCACTGCTTTCCTGAATTTGCTTTTGATCTATGATCTTGTTCTGAACAGGGGACTCATCCTCCTCGGCAGGCAGAATTTCATCGGCAACAATCACCTCTTCCAGCGAAATACCCGTATTGCCTGAATCGGCGAATACGGCCCGCGGCAGAAAAGAAACCGCTAAAAACAGGGTTAAAATAAATGAAATTTTTTTCATTGCTTTGTCCCGGCCTGAAAATAAGGCCGGGCACCTCCTCTCCTCGAAGTTACGGCTTTCAGAATCGTCTCCTGGCTCCCGGTTCGTTTTACTCATCTGCGCCTTCTCGCCCTCGAGTGAAAGCAATGGCTTAATGCAGGTTTCATCGCCGGTTACAGTGGCGGGACCGCTGCGGTTTTTCACCGCATTCCGGATTTCTGAAAGATATTGATTTTTTAATATATCAATGCAGAGAAATAAAATCAAGCCCTGCCGGGGGCGGATTTAAATTCAGCGGTACTTTCCAATTTCCCGCCTCGCCATCTCATCGCAGGCATTATTGAAGGGATTTTCAGCGTGACCCTTGATCCAGTGCCATTTGATGGCGAATTTCAGGGACAAGGCCCTCAATTCCATCCAGAGTTCCTTGTTTTTTACAGGTTTTTTTCCAGCCGTTTTCCAGCCGTTTTTTTCCCATCGTAAAATCCAGTCCGTTATGCCCTTTTTTACGTACTCGGAATCGGTAAAAACGGCCGCCTCCGCATCCGGCGCCGCTTTGTTTCTTAGAAGATGGTGAAACGCTTCGATAACCGCCTGCAGCTCCATCCGGTTGTTCGTGGTGGAACGGTTACCGCCCGCCTTCCTCGTTTCCGTACTGCCGTCTTTCAGTATAAAAGCCCAGCCGCCCGGTCCGGGATTCCCCGAACAGGCCCCATCCGTATATATGGTGATTATTTTACTCATGGGCACCTCTGAAAACTTTGGATTTTTCCTGGGCAACCTCTAAAAACCCCAATTTTTAAAGGGTTTTGATTCGGCAGACGGCTCCAAAAAGGTGGTTTTCAGAGGTGCCTTCATTATCCTCCCAGTGTACCGCAAAAACCGGAATATGACAAGGAAGCCCATCGGTATACCGCTATCAGCCATTTAACCCGGAATTACCTGTTTCTACACTTGTAAATTGAAGAAAAATCAATAAAAATTAAGAGTAAAGTTTCGATATAATAATATTTAAAGGATTTTGATATGAAGAAAATTGTTATTTGTCTGTTCAGCCTGATCCTGATTTTTCTAGGAGTGACATGCACTACCTTACAAAACAATTTATCGAAGATTGAAAAACTTGTTCCTGCGGACGCCGTTTTTTATATTAACGTAACCAGCTTTGACGACCTGTTGACCGATGCGGATGAATTCCTGGAGGAAACAGGTCAAAAAGTGCTTGTACAAAACATGCCGGTAAAGGATTACATCATTGCCCTGATGGAAGACGAGAAGGATAAAAAACTTATCGACTACTTCGACTTGAGCCAGCCGTTCGGCATGGCAATAATGTTGGGAGAACACGACCCGGCAGAAAATGTATGGCCGGTACTTTACATGCCGCTGCTGGACCCCGAGGTAAATTATGAAATTCTCGTCTCGGAATATTTCAAAGAAAGCGCGAACATGCCGTCTGAACTGGTCGATAATTACATCATAGTCCACTCTCCTGAACTGCCCGAGAAATACCTGAACCCGGAACAAACCATTAACCTAAGCCAGTTTAAAAATTACAGGACCGGTTCCGTGGCCGCTTATCTGGACCTGGAAAAACTCTGGAATATTATAAAAACCGACAACCCCAATCCGGCGAGTGATTTAATGAAGCTGCCGGGTCTGGGTGATGAACTCACGTTCAGCCAGAGAAAATTGTTCGGTCAAATTCTCAATGATCTTCTCAACCAGCTGGGCAATATCACCAGCTGTTTCATTAATGTGTATGCCAATAAAGCCGGGTTCGGAGCCAGTACGCATGTTGCCGTTAAAAAAGATTCTGAAATCCAGAAAATATTAAATGACGTTAAGCCCGGTCCCCGGATCATGGATATCCTCAATTACATCCCTGCTAATTATCTGTTCTCCGGAAGTTCCTCGTTTTCCCCGGAAGCACAGTATAAAATTGGAGAGAAAATAAACAAAATATTCCTTGGTCTTATAGAAATACCCGAAGATATCCGGGAAGCGTATTTAGGGAACCAGCGGTCTTTGAGTAAAACCCTGGGCCAGCGGTCCGCCTATGCCTTTGATTTCGATGTGGATATGGATATGATCATGAAGTTCGCCAGGAATTTCGAAAGCGGCAATGGCCCCGATTTAAACGCCATCAAGAAATTTCTCACCTCCGATTTCTTCACCTTAAAGCTGATAGGCGTTCAGGAACTGCGTGACGCGGACGGCTACAGAACGGCCCTGCAGAACGTATTTAACGATCCGCTTTTAAAAAGCATCCTGGATGAAATCAACGTAAAGCTTATAATCCAGTACCAGACCAACAGAACGGAAAATTCCTTCACTTTTGATTCCATAGACTTTGCCGTAAAAATGGATATGTTAGAGTCCGGCATGAACTCTGAAGGAATAATCCTCAATGCCGCCCTTTCCTTCCTGACAAGTAAATTGCATTATTACCTCCACTTCAAGGATTCAAAATGTTATTTTTTCTTCGGTACCGGAAAGGTGGAACAATTGAGAAAATTCGTGGAAGATGAGGGTTTCCCGGAAAATAATCTTGCCTCGAATGCCGATGTCAGGGAAAGAATAAAGCCCGGTACGAACTTTGCCGGCCATTTTTCCGTTACAAAACTGGCTGCCATGATACAAAAAATACTGACCCCGGACAAGCCGTCAACCATCAAGTATTCAGGCAGTCCCGGCATCCTCTGGAATGCAACCATAACCCCGGATACGGCGGACGGTGAATTGTTCTGGTCGAGCGGTGATATCAAATCGATTTTCGATTCCGTAGAAAAAACAAAACTCCCTGACTTAAGACATTTATTAGGCAGTTTATAGGATTTCAACTGATAAATTTATGCGCACAAACGATATAAAACTTGTATTGTCAGTACCCATCCTTGTTTTCGTCATGGCCGGATTAGTGACGGGTTTGCTCATCATTTTCAATTCACCTCTCCCTGCCATAATAACGGTACTGGCCGGATTCACTGTGCTTCTGATCATTCTCTCCTTCCTGACCAGGGACATCCCGGGCAGGAAAATGAAAAAACACATCGAAAGGCTTACGGAGGCGGTATCCGGGGCCGATTCGAATCAAATTCTGAAGGTGCTGTCGGAAATGCCGGCCATCAGGGAAAAGTCGCTTCATAACCTGACCGACGCGATAGACGATATGATCTTCCGTTTTAAAAAAACCATGACCAAGACGGAAGCCGTCATCCAGATTGGAAGGGCCTTATCCATTGAAAAGGACCACTACCGCCTTTTCCATACGATCCTGTATTACAGCAAAAAACTCACCGGCGCGGACGCAGGCAGCATCTATATTGTCGAGCACTTCAAGGATACGGAAAGAAAACAGCTCAGGTTCAAGTATTCAAATACGTATTCCAGAAATCTCCCTTACGAGGAGTTTACGCTTCCCCTTGACGGGTCCTCCATTGCCGGTTATGTCGCCGTAACGGGTAAACCGCTGAATATTGCCGATGTGTATAAACTCACCGAGGAAGACCCCGTGTTCTTCAATAAAAGCTTCGATGTTGAAAACGGCTACAGGACAAAATCCATGCTCGTTGTGCCCATGCACAACCAGATGAACCAGATAACAGGTGTCATCCAGCTGATTAACTGCAAGGAAAGGGAGTTCAACTATTCAGGCAACGAGGCGTTCGAGGTCCGCCTGGAGGATAACGAGGATTTTGAGAAACTCGTCGTACCCTTTGATTATGAAAACGAAAAAATAATGGAAGCGGTGGCGGGCCAGGCGGCCATAGCCCTGGAAAATACAAAAATGGTGAAACAGATAAAGCATCAATTCGAGGATTTCGTGGCGGCCTCCATCAAGGCGATTGAATCCCGCGACCCGGCAACGAGCGGTCATTCTTTCCGCGTTGCCGACATTTCGCTGAAAATTGCACATGCCATATCCGCCCGGAAAACCGGCCCCTTTAAAGATATCACTTTTTCGGAAGATCAGTTGAAGGAACTGGAATACGCGGCTCTCCTCCATGATTTCGGAAAAATATACATAGACCCCGCCATCTTCCTCAAGGGGAAGAAACTTTATAAAATGGATTATGAATACCTGATGCTGAGGCTGAGCCTTTTATACCGGTCAATAGAATATACAAGCCTGAATGAAATAAATTCCGTATACAAGACAAGCCACCCCCCTGACGAAGAAATACTGGAAATCGTACGCAACGAGGCCCGTGAAAAACTGAAGGCCCTGAAAATCATACTGGAAATGCTGGAACAACTCAATGAACCGACCATTACCATCGAGGACCTGGACGGCGCCATCCAGGAAATCGTCAAGATGAAGGACATCCTCGAATGCAAGGACCCTTTCGGCAAGCAGATTGAATTGATTAATGACCATGAAATCATCAATTTAAAAATCAAACGGGGCAGTCTGAACCAGGAGGAAAGGAATATCATTGAAAGCCATGTGCAGCACAGTTATAATTTCGTTAAACAGATTAACTGGCCCCGGATTTATCAAGCCATACCGGACCTGATCTACAATCACCATGAAAAACTTGACGGTTCCGGGTATCCTGATAAAAAGAGGGGCAGGGGAAACATCCCCCTGGGCGCACGTATTTTAACCGTCGCGGACATATACGACGCCCTCATCACCTCGGACAGGCCGTATAAAAAGGCCGTGCCCCTCGACAAGGTCATAGAGATACTTCAGGAGGAAGCGGACCAGAACAAGCTGGACAAGGATATTGTGGATTTATTCCTGCAGGATAAAATATACGAATCGCCATAACGCAAAAAAACGTTAATAACAGGCCGTTTGACTTTATGTATTGATTTGGATAATATAAATTCAATGGGCGATATAATTAAAGAGAATATAAAACAAATAATTAATGAATGCTTTTGGGGTGATTACCATCTTGATCCCATTGAAGTAGAAACACGCATCAAGAACAAGGATGATATTTTCTGTAAATTTTTCGTTCACAGGATCATAAGCGGCAGTCCTTTCCCCAGTGCAAGATTAAAGGCTCTATTCGACCCGGAATATTTGAAAAAAATAATTGATGAATTGACTGAACACGGAAGGTTGAAGGAGCTTATTCGAATAATAAAGTCGGTTTTATTCCGGGAGCCGGAAGAGGGGTACAGGCCATGGACCTCCCGGTAAAATACAAGAAACTATACGCGGTACAGGATACAATCCTCAAATTGCTTACGCAGCTGGATACAGGATTTTACCTGACCGGCGGCACCTGCCTGCACCGGTTTTACCTGCACAGGCGGTATTCCGATGATCTTGACTTTTTCTGTAATGATATAGATCTTTACCGGGATTACTCCCGTGAATTCATCTCTCAATTGAAAGAACAGGACTTTAATCCTCAAACATTGACCGACACACGTGATTTCATCAGGATAATCTGCAGTGGTCTTAAGATAGACCTTGTAAATGACAGGGTTTTCCGGCTCGGGAGAACTGAAAAAACGCCCGAGGGTTATAAAATCGACAATATATTCAATATCCTGACCAATAAAATAACTGCGGTTATAGGCCGGGATGAGCCAAAGGATGTCTTTGACATATACTCGATATCCAGGCATTGCCCGTTTTCCTGGAGCGAGATGATCAGCCATGCCATGAAAAAAAACCTGTTCCAAATAGATCTTCTTGTTGACCGCCTCCAGTCCTTTCCCGTTTCTCTCCTGGATACTATAAACGCCGCTGACAAGTCATTTCTGGAAAAAACAAAAAAAGGAATTACTGGTATTGCCGAGGATATACTAAACGGCAGGGACAATATTATATAATTTCAAAATTTATACTTTTCTATGGCGGAAATCCGTTCCGCGAGCGTGGGATGGGAATAGTGATAGAAACTGAACCAGGGATGGGGAGTGAAATTGGTGAGGTTTTCACGGCTTAAGCTGAGCAGGGCCTTTTTCAAGCCGTCCTTCCCCGTGTACTTCACGGCAAACCTGTCCGCCGAATATTCCATTTTTCTTGAAAACACGGACACAAGTGGCCCGATCAAAAAGGTAACCGGGCTTGAAAAATAAAGCAGAAGAACCAGGACCGCATAATACGACGGTTTTACATAGCCGAAAGCCTCGAAAAGCGGGGGGAATTCGATAATCCGGCTGAGAATGAAAAAAACGATGAACGCCGTAATAAAGGAAAAGGCCATTGAGAGCTTGTTGTGGCGTTTTTTATAATGGCCCACCTCGTGGGCTATCACACCCAATAATTCTTCCTCGTTTAACAGCTTTATCAGGGTATCGAAGAGCACAATCCGCTTTACCCGCCCTATTCCCGTAAAATAGGCATTGCTGTGGGTTGAGCGTTTGCTTCCGTCCATCACGAAAATATTGTTTATCTGAAAATCCAGCCTGCGGGATAATCCGAAGATTTTCTCCCTCAAAGGACCGTCGGCAAGGGGAGTGAATTTATTGAACAGCGGCGCAATCACCTGCGGGAACAGGAATACCATGAGGAACTGGAACGCGACATAGACCCCGAAGGCGTAAAGCCACCACAGGCCGCCCGTCTGGTCCACGAGAAAGAACATAAGGAACAGGAGAGGAGTGAGTATGACGAGGCTGATGACCAGTCCCTTGACTATATCTTTCACGAACAATCCCAGGGTCATTTTATTAAACCCGAATTTTTCCTCGAGGAAAAACTGGGAATAAAAGGCAAAGGGGAGAGAAAAAACCTGGAATAAAAATGCAATGGCATACACGTAAAGTATACGGTGAATATAAGGTTCAAAACTGAATTTTAAAAGCCAGCGGTCCAGGTCTCCCAGGAAACCGCTTAAAACAATGATGAGAACAAACATAGAGGAGAAAAAACCGGCGACAATGGAATACCTGTTTTTAAGCAATGTATAATCAACGGACAAATCATAGGTTCCCCGGTCCACTATGCCCAGGATATACGTGGGTATTTTACTTTTATTCCGCCCGACATGACCTATATTCAGGAGACTCAACAGGGTCTCCCAGGCGAATTCAAGGGAAAAAAGAATGACGTATATTACTAAAATGATTCCGGGTTTCATTTCACACGTATCATGAATAAGTTATGATCTGCTTTTCTTCGGAATTCAGGGCTATGTTCAGGGCATTGAGCGCATTGGAAATGATTTCCTTGCTGTCCTTGATATTCTCGTTATATTCGGCAATACCGCACTTGACCTTTGACTGGTAGACCTTGATCTTGTCCCGTAATATGGAAGTGTTTTCAAGGGTTTCGATGAGACGTTTGGCGTGCACCTCCGCTTCCTGCATATTGTTGTTGCTCGAGAAAATACCGGCCGTGGTTCCGTCATTGAAAATTCCCAGGGTATCCGTTGTACGGATAATCGACTTCAGGATTTCAACAAACAGTGAATAGATCATGTTCTGCTTGAATTTCAAGGCATATGTCCTGTCCATGCTTAAAGAAAGCATGAGCACGGAAAACTTGCCCCCGTACCTTTTTGTTTCCTGGAATTTGGTTTCAATCTTCTGGTACAGCTCATCCTTGATGTATATGGGATGTGAAAAAAACTTGGAAATAATTTTAACGATCAGGAAAAAAGTTAAATCATAGAGTTTATAATAAATGGGCGTCACGGCAATGGCCATGAGAAAAATGAAGGCGATCAGATATATCTTGTCCACAACATATTTATCCGGAAAAAGGAAATACAGCATAACGAATGTCGAGAGCAGCAAAGTAAGAACCTGCAGCGGCGGTTTTACCTCGAACTGGCTCTTTTCCGCGATAATGTATTCCGCCTTGATCAAAAGGCCATTGATCATTGAAAGCACAAAAATGGCTGCTCCATACAGGCTGAAAACAGGATTGGTGAAGATCCCCACACTGAAAAATGACAGAAAAACGAGAAAAAAGACATTTGTGAAAAGAAGGGAAGTTATCAATGTGGCGGCAATATTGTGGCTTGTTTTCAATGTGATAATGGTAATATCCCGCTGGGTGTTAAAAGAAGCCATGGCATACCTCATTTCAATTTAATTACTATAAAGTCCCCTGGAAAAACCGCGGTTCAAGGGTGCCCTATAATTTTAAAAATCAGTTTAGGCTAATTTTCATATTAAATCAAGCCTTTTTGTCCACACACAGCCATTCTAAATTCATCAATTCAGAATTCTCCCTGCTTTAAATAACAGCCGGGCCCACCTGAAAACAGACCGGCTTCCGGGGCTGCCTATTGATATTCCCCGTAATTTTTGACACGATAATCGCAACAGGATCCATGGAAACAGACGGTTTTTATACCACGAAAAATGACCGCATCATTGTCCGTATAAAGGCGAGACCGCAATCCGGTCAAACAAGCATAGCGGGAATCGTCAACAATGAAATCATTGTCCGGATCAAGGCGCCGCCGGAGGGGGGAAAAGCCAATCGGGAGCTCATATCTTATTTTTCCAAATACTTTAAAGTGCCTAAAAATGAAATAGAAATTGTTTCGGGAGAGACGTCCCGGCACAAGAGGGTAAGCCTTCCCCTTAAACTTTTAAATAAAATTCGGAATTTAAACGGAGGAATTAAATGAAAAGCTACAGAAAAGAACTATGGTTCAACCTCGGTACAAGAAGGGGTTTCATAAATATCACGCCCCAGGTTGACGACTGCGTAAGGGAAAGCGGAGTGAGGGAAGGTCTGTGTCTCTGCAATGCCATGCATATTACGGCCAGCATATTCATAAACGACAATGAATCCGGGCTTCACAGGGATTTTGAAACTTGGCTTGAAAAACTGGCCCCGGAAAAACCGTATTCGCAGTACCACCATAATGGTTATGAGGATAACGCGGACGCCCATCTGAAAAGGACCGTGATGGGCAGGGAAGTTGTTGTGGCCATTACGGACGGAAAGTTGGATTTCGGCCCATGGGAACAGATTTTCTACGGCGAATTCGACGGAAAGCGAAAAAAACGCGTCCTGGTCAAAATAATAGGGGAATAAAATGAAAATCGCTACTGCGTTTCTGGGTCTTGTACGCGTCCATCTTGATTTTTTTACCTCATTATGATAAAAACTCAATTCATGTTGGACATTAATTTAATTAAAGAGCAAACAGAACAGGTTACCCGGGCCCTTTTAAAGCGAATGGATGCCGTTAACTTCACGGAAGTGCTTGCGCTGGATGAAAAAAGACGCAAGCTGATAGTCGAATCCGACCGGCTTAAAGCCAAAAGGAACGATGTTTCAGGCCAGGTCCCCCGGTTGAAAAAAGAAGGCAAAGACGTGAGTGGACTCATCGAAGAGATGAAAACCGTCGGGGAGGAAATAAAAGAGCTGGACAGCCGTCTTTCCGGCATCAATGACGAAATCAGGGGTTTTCTGGAAGGCCTTCCCAATATCCCGGAAGAAGACGTACCGCCGGGGGGAAAAGAAAATAATGTCGTCATCAGGACCATCGGCGAAAAACCGTCCTTTGATTTTAAAACCAGGGACCACGTGGAACTGGCCACCGCCCTGCAGTTAATTGATTACGAACGCGGCGTCAAACTCGGCGGCAATGGCTTCTGGATGTACAGGGGCACGGGAGCCATCATGGAATGGGCGCTGCTCAATTACTTTGTCGAGGAACACCTGAAAGACGGATATGAATTCATACTGCCGCCCCACCTTCTTATTCCCCAATGCGGTTATACGGCGGGGCAGTTCCCCAAGTTCAGCGAGGATGTTTACCATTTAAAAGCCGAAGATGAAAAGGCGGTCAAACTCTTTTTGCTTCCCACGGCGGAAACGGCGTTATCCAACCTGCACAGGGATGAAATTTTAAAAGAAGACGAACTCCCGAAAAAATATTTCTCGTACACCCCCTGTTACAGAAAGGAAGCCGGCAGCTACAGGACCCAGGAACGGGGTATGATCCGGGGACACCAGTTCAACAAGGTGGAACTTTTTCAATACACGCTTCCCGAAGACTCCGGCAGGGCGCTTGAAGAAATGATTGACAAGGCCGAACGGCTCGTCAAGGGGCTGGGGCTTCATTACCAGGTATCAAAACTGGCGGCCAGGGACTGCAGCGCCGGAATGGCCAAAACGTATGATATCGAGATCTGGATTCCCAGCATGAATGATTACAAGGAAGTGAGTTCGGCATCCAATGCCCATGATTACCAGGCAAGACGGGGCAACATGCGGTTCAAAAGAAAAAACGGGGGCAAAAACGAGTTTGTCCATACACTGAATGCTTCGGGACTGGCAACAAGCAGGGTGCTTCCGGCCATACTGGAGCAGGGCCAGCAAAAGGACGGCTCCGTGGTTGTGCCCGGGGTGCTTCAAAAGTGGGTTGGCAGGGAAATAATCAGATAAAACAGCTTTCTAAAAGCTGTACTCAATGCCGCAGCGCATAAATATATTCATGGTTTCCAGATCCATGTCGTTTGCGAAATCCTGCGATTGCTCAAGATCAAGCATGAAATTCATGTATTTGAAAATCATCCATTCAAACCGGATAGAATTGGATACATTGAATACAAGTGCCTTTTCACCTTTTAAAGTCCATGGAGTGGGCCACGGCGGCCGGTCTTCTGTAATTGCTTCACGCCCCAGAAAGTATGTACCAGAGAAAGACGGCAGATATTTTAAAAACAGGCTTTCGTTTATCTGCCATCCTATTCCGGCGTTTATGGAAACCATCATAGAATCATCGCTTTTCTCGTTTATATATTCAAACCCAATGGGTTCATAATTTAAATTGCCATTACTGAACCTCAGGGTCCCCACGACGTCCAGATTCCAGTCAATTCCATACCCGAACAAACCCCGGGCCCCAATATCTATATTAAGCACATGATCATGACGCATATCTGTGGAACGTGTGAATATATCCAGCCATACGGGGTCTTCCAGGTACCCTTCAAAGGCATAGCCGGCACTCAGCTCAACGTTCAATTGCCTGGATAGTTCCCACTGCATACCGCCCTGTATTCCCTGCATGAGAATATCATCCTTGAAATAATTCTTCACTTGCCGATTTGAATACTCTACTTTAGGGTCACTATCCGGATGCTGGTTTATGAATCGTCCGGCGCCCTTCAAAAGCGTAAAAAACCGCAGGTCGCTATGGCCAAACAGAATTTTCACGGTAACTTCCGGGTTAAAAAATGATCCTATTATATCTTCGACTCCGAAGAGGGAAGTATATATTTTTGCTTTTATGTATAAATCAGCCCACCCCAAAGGCATCATGGATGACATGTTTATCAGTTCCGAATCGCTGTAATATATATTTTTTTCCCCGTAAAAGACGTTGAAATCCGCCTTCCCGTCAATGATAAAGGAATTGCCTCCCATTAACTCGTCCCGGTAATTTATAAGAAAAACGGCTTCCGTGCTGCCCACAGGGGATACATGCGGACCAACAATACTACTGAACAAGCCTCCGCCATACCCGCCCAAAGTCATGTTTAATTCCGCATGCAAGGGGGAAATAAAAAGAAAAAACACTCCCAGCGCCATGATCAGGATACGGCCTGTAATTCTTTTCTTCATTCGCTCACTCCTTAATCATCAATACGTCAGCAGTGAATCTTCATCCACTTCCCTGCCGGTTTGGTACCTGTTATGCTGTTTCACGTTCATTTCCATTAAAATGGCCGTTTTAATCTCTTCCTGGAACAGCGAGCTTATATTATTTTTAACAGCATTGGTCTCCGTATCGACGCGCCACCGGGCAATGTCCCTGACAAACACCCTTCCGCAACGCATGACACCCCGGACCATATTTTCTTCGGAGATGCCCAACCGTTTCATTTTCCAGGTACCATGAAGGGTCTCCGCGCTGAACAATGCCAGTTCCTCCGGTTTCATGGCGGCATTGTTTTCATGCACCAAATTCAATACTTTTGCCAGGAGCACGGCATCCCCGGCACTGAATTCCGGAAGGGACAGTTTTTCAACGGCTTTCATGTATGCCTCGATATCCTGGGAGGGCCAGTTATACGCTTTTAAATACTCGTTAATCACTTCCGTATGCTCAGCAAACAGTAAACCGGCAGAGAATGAAAAAATCAACAAAACCGTCAATACCGACAGTGGTATAAAACACCTCTTCATTAATTACTCCCTTTCCATACGGAAACTAAGGGGTTAAAACGTCCCCAATATTAAATATAATACAAAAAACCAGTTTTTAAAGGATTTTTTCAGTTTCAACCCTCCAATTTAGCCGCTTTTTCCGACGCTTTTTGCACCGCTTTCATGACCGAATGGGTAAACCCGGCCTCTTCCAGGCATCCTATACCCTCGATTGTGGTACCGGCAGGTGAAATAACCCGGCTTAAAAGCTCAATGGGGTTCTTTTTTCCGCTTTTAACCAGGGCCGCCGCCCCTTCAACCGTTGCCACCGCGATTTCCACCGCCTTGTCATAATTGATCCCGCATTGAACCCCCCCCAATGCCAGCGCATGGATAAAGGAAAAAACAAAGGCAATACCCGACCCGGATAGCCCCGTCACGGCGGACATGAGACTCTCCTTGATCTCACAGGGAGTACCGATGGCCCCGGCTATCTGCCGGCATTCCGCCTTAAAGCCTTCGTCCACCTTATCACCGTAAGCGATTCCCACCAGGGCCTTGCCTTCAATGGCGGCAATATTCGGCATGAAGCGCGTTACAAAAGGCGTGTTCAATCCCTTCTGGAAATATTCTATTTTTCTGCCGGCCGCTATGCTTATAATTTTTTTATCGGCAGCCTGTCCCTTAATCTCCTTAAATAATCCGTCCAGTTCCTGCGGCTTGATGGCCAGAATGCTGACATCGGCAAAGTCCAGCAAATCCCTGTTCGACTTGAAAATCTCCAACCCGTACTCTTCCTTGGCCAGCCTTGCCTTGTCTTCCATGACTTCCCTGACGCCTATCCTGACATCAAGCCCCTGTTTTTTCAGTCCCGCGGCGACCGCCGAGCCCATGTTGCCGAATCCGATTATACCTATTGTTTTCATATTTATGCCTCGTTTTTAGTTAAATCGTATGAGAAAGAGGGGGGTAAGTCAATACCACTCATGGTGGAGGGAGGGGGATTGGAACCACCGAGGACGCTGATCCCTGCGCACAGGCCGACACAAGATAAACCGCCGAGAACACCGAGGAAGACGATCCCTGCGCACAGGCCCTACTGGATAAGAATCTTTTATTTTAGCTGGAATGCCTATTAATACTTCTATACTTGCCTCTCCAGCATTCAAATAAAAAAAATTTTTCTCCAGCGGATTGCCCGGACTCGGCGTCATCGTCTTCCTCGGCGTCCTCGGTGGTTCTTTTTTTTACCAGCCCATAAAACGGGTTAACCGTTAATTAGCTGACGAGGTGACAGAATACTCCTTTTTTTTAATTGTACGGTACTCCTCGGATTCGTCAAGACCAAGCCCTTCGGGTTCGCTTCGCTCAGTCTTGACAAATCCTGCGGGGTACCTTGGTTGAAAAATAAAAAGGAGTGTTAGTATGAATGAAATTATGTTTAAGGAATTGTCGGATAAGGTGGTTGGGATAGGTATAAAGGTAAGTAAAAAATTGGGGCCCGGGCTATTGGAAGCCGTATATGAGAAAGCTTTTTGTATAGAACTTGAAAATGCCAATATATCTTACGCGTGCCAAAAGCCATATCCTATTTATTATTGCGGTCAGCATATTGGAACTTATGTTGCTGATCTTGTTGTAGACAATAAAATTATTCTTGAACTGAAATCGGTTAATTTACTTACTTCTGTTATGGAAGCGCAGTTGATTAATTATTTAAGGCTTTCAAAGCTGAAGGTAGGTTATCTGATGAATTTTCATGGAAGCAGGTTAGTATTTAAGCGTATCGTTTGCACATAATCCATACAATGTGCGGACATATATAAAATGAAGTTACCGTTTGCATGATTATTAAGAAATATCTCTTTTATAATTTCATGAAAGGGTATATATTACTTTTACAAATGTGGGATTAAATCCCGATTGGATTTGAAGATATGTTTATTGGTCACATTATACTGAATAATTGGAAAAATTTTACTCATGTGGATATCGCGTTGGAAGAAAGAACTTTTATTATTGGAGCAAATGCTGCCGGAAAATCCAATTTATTGGATGTTTTTCGTTT
>JAFGKU010000019.1 GCA_016928415.1 Spirochaetales bacterium | reverse complement strand
CGCCGCGGAAAGGGACCCGTATTCCTGGACGCTGCAGGGTTCGACGAACGGATCCACCTGGGTTACGATCGATTCACGGAGCGGGGAAGACTTCCCGAACAGGTTCCAGTTGAGAGAATTCACGTTCACCAACTCAAGTTCGTACAACTACTACAGGCTGAACATGAACAATAATTCGGGAACGATCCTGCAGCTGGCCGAATGGGAATTGTGGGGAGTGAGCGGCAACGTGGCAACGAACACGCCGACGCCGACTAACACAACAGCAGCCAATACGGCCACACCGACCAACACGACGGCGGCCAACACGGCTACGCCGACGCCTTCGCCGACGGCCGTTACCGGGGTCGTTATCCCTGGACAGATAGAGGCGGAGGATTACGATTCTTTCTACGATACAACGGCCGGTAATGCCGGCGGTGCGTACCGGAGCGACGATGTGGACATCGAAGCCTGTACCGAAGGCGGATACAATGTCGGATGGATAGCAGCCGGAGAATGGCTGTCATACAACGTGAACGTGACCACGACGGCACCGTATGTCGTGGAACTCCGCGTGGCAATGCAGCCAACGGCGGCGCAGACGGTTCATGTTGAAGTGGATAACGTGAATGTAACGGGTGCCATGAACGTGCCTTCCACCGGCGGATGGCAGACCTGGACCACGATAAGCGTCAATGTCGGGACCATTTCCGCGGGCGGCAGGACGGTCCGGATTGTCATGGACGGCGGTGATTATAATATCAACTGGATCCGGTTCTCGACAGGCGTAACATTGCCTCCTACCGTAACACCGACAAGGACCGCCACCCCGACAAATACAACCCCGCCTGCCAATACGGCCACACCGACCAGGACCCCGACGCCGGCACCGACAAGCAATGTCTCCCTGCCGAAGAGGATCATCGTTGGCTACTGGCATAATTTCGACAATGGTTCCACGACCATGCGGCTGCGGGACGTCAACACGAATTACAACGTGATTAACGTGGCTTTCGCTGAACCGGTGGGAAATTACTACAACATGTCCTTTACACCGTTCAATTGCACGGCGGATGAATTCAGGTCCGATATTCAGTACCTGAACGGCCTGGGCAAGAAGGTTATCATTTCCATCGGCGGCGCCAATGGAACGGTTATCCTTTCAGATTCGAATGCCAAGAACACGTTTATCTCCTCCATGCAGTCCATCATATCGACTTACGGGTTTAACGGCATAGATATTGACCTGGAAGGCTCCTCCGTGTCACTCGGTTCAGGAGACGGCGATTTCAAGAATCCACAGTCAGCGGGTCTTGTCAATCTCATCGACGGCATCCGGCAGGTATGCAACGCGTTCGGGTCCAACTTCATGCTGACCATGGCGCCGGAAACGGCATACGTCCAGGGCGGCTACATTACTTACGGCAGCATCTGGGGCGCGTATCTCCCCGTCATCTATTCTTTAAGGGACAAGCTGACCTACATCCATGTCCAGCATTACAATTCCGGTTCCATGACCGGTCTTGACGGAAGAAGCTATTCACAGGGCACAGTGGACTTCCAGGTGGCCATGGCGGAAATGCTCCTCCAGGGTTTTCCCGTGGGCGGCAATACAAGCAACATGTTCCCCGCCTTGCGCGAGGACCAGGTTGCCTACGGCCTGCCGGCGGTTCCCAATGCAGCGGGCGGCGGGTACATTGCGCCTTCAACGAACGTGCAGGCGCTTAACTGCCTGATTACCGGGGCTTCGTCAGGAGGTTCCTACGCGCTGAGGAAAGCGGGCGGATACCCCAATTTCAGGGGCATCATGACCTGGTCCATCAACTGGGATGCGTACGGCGGCTATAATTTCGTCACGACTCACAGGAATTTCTTCAATACGGTACCCTGATGGTTGGATAGAATATGGTTAATACAACCCCCGCAAACGCGGGGGTTTTTTGTTGATTTTTATTTTGATATTATTTACCGTTTAGGCTGTCCGGATGTTTGATTCAGGCAGTTTTAACCGAATTTTAATAATTTACAAACAATTAATTAACAATTTTTTAACATTCTGGGGATGATGGAACGAGGTACTGTTTTAAATGGAAAAAAGGGAGGCCTGACGATGCTTACCACAATAATTGAGCAACAATCGGATACTATGCCGGACCTGGAAAAGGAAACCGCATCGGCCATGGAAATGAGAAACGTCAGTGTATATTACGGGGATTTCAAGGCCGTGGGAAACGTCAGCCTTGCGTTTCCCTTTAAACGGATTACTTCCATTATCGGGCCTTCCGGATGTGGTAAAAGCACTGTGCTTAGGGCTTTGAATAGAATGAACGAACTGATACCGCAGGCTGCCACCAGGGGCGAAGTGTTGTTTCATAACAAAAATATATATGATCCTGATGTAGATCCTGTACAAATAAGACGAAGGGTGGGAATGGTGTTCCAGAAGCCGAATCCCTTTCCTAAAAGCATTTACGAAAATATAGCCTGGGCCGCCCGGGTCAATGGGTATAAAGGCAACTTGAGCGAGGTTGTGGAAGAATCATTGAGGCAGGCAGCTTTATGGAGTGAAGTGAAGGACAAGCTGAACCAGAACGCGATGCGTTTATCCGGCGGGCAGCAGCAGAGACTCTGCATAGCCCGCGCCATCGCGATAAAACCGGAAATCATATTAATGGATGAACCCGCTTCGGCACTTGACCCGATAGCCACGATGCGTATAGAGGAGTTGATGCGCAGCCTTGTTAATGAGTATACTATCATTATTGTGACCCATAATATGCAGCAGGCGTCCCGTATTTCTGATTATACATCCTTTTTTATGTCGGATGACAGCAGGTGCGGATTCCTGGTGGAAATGGGTAAAACGGACCGGCTTTTTGTCAATCCCGGTGATAAAAGGACGGAGGATTACATCTCCGGACGGTTTGGATAAAAGGAGTTTGGGAATGAACATGAGGGCCGATTTTGATGAAATGATCCGTGATCTCAACGCGGAAATACTTAAAATGGGGACGCTGGTGGAGGAGGCAATCCAAAAGGTGGTAATTGCCCTTACCAATTGTGACCTGTCCCTGGCGGAAGAAATAATAAACGGCGATACCCATATCAATGGCATGGAAATAATGATTGAGGATTTCTGTATACGCATTATCGCCACGAAACAGCCGGTGGCCGGTGACCTGAGGAATATTATCACGTGTATGAAGATAGCTTCACAGCTTGAAAGGATGGCGGATCACGCCGTCCATATTGCGAAAAACGTCGTACGGCTCAAGGAATGCAAAACAACGAGCCTGCTGGCGCATATACCCAGAACAGGCGAAATACTGGTGGACATGGTGCATGATGTCCTTACCGCGTTCATCAACCAGGATGCGGATAAGGCGATGGAGATAGCCGGACGCGACAAGGAGATTGACGATTTACATTACAAGTCGATGAGTGAAATCATATCCTGCATGATCGGGGAGCAGGAAACCGTTGCGGACGGAATCGGATACCTTTTTACCGATTATTTTTTCGAGAGGCTGGGGGATCATGTCACCAACATATGCGAATGGATAGTATATAATAAAACATGTGAGCACAGGGAGCTTAAATCCAAGGATTTTATATGGCACAGGGAACCGTTCTTATAGTAGATGATGATAAACAGATCCGCGAACTGATTACCTTCAATCTCTCGAGGGAAGGGTACAGGTCTTTGACGGCTAAAAGCGGGGAAGAAGCGATTCTTCTTGTTGAGAAACACAGGCCGGATCTCATAGTACTGGACCTGATGCTTCCGGGTATTGACGGTTTGACCGTGTGCCGGAAGGTGAAGGAAAATGCCGTTACCAGTCAAATTCCGGTCCTCATGCTTACGGCCAAATCCGAGGATTCCGATGTTGTTCTGGGCCTTGAAATGGGTGCGGACGATTACCTGACCAAGCCTTTTAGTCCGCGGGTTCTGCTGGCCAGGATCAAGTCATTGTTTCGAAGAATAAAGGCGGAACCGGCCGAAGAGGAACAGGAAAATAAAAAAATTATTATAATTCATGGGTTAATAATTGATCCGGTTCGTTTTCTCGTTGAACTGGACAAGTACGAAATTAAACTTTCGGCCACCGAATTTGCCATACTTTATCTTCTTGCTTCCCATCCGGACCAGGTTTTTCCCCGGGAGCAGATCATTGACAGGATAAAGGGAAAAGAATATTTCGTGACGGCCCGTTCCGTGGATGTGCAGATACTGAATATAAGGAGAAAACTCGGTTCTTACAGCGGATGTATTGAAACGGTGAGGGGAGTCGGTTACAGGTTGAGGGAGAGTTTACTTGAAAAATAAAGGCCTCTTTTTCCTGCTGCCCTATTTTTTTGTAATCATAAACATATCCGTGCTTTTTATAGCAGGTTTATATTTTTCATTTATATTTAAAATTTCTTATGATCACGCACTTTTGCTTTTAGAGGAAACGGCATCTGTTGTTTCCAAATCTTTTCCATCGGATAAACCAAATCTAATAAATGCTTATTGTCAGAGCCTTTCCGGGAACGAGGTCCGTGTCACCATTTTAAACCATGACGGAACCCTTTTAGGAGATTCCAGTGAAGACATACGCATAATGGAGGACCATCGGAACCGCCCGGAGATTTACCGGGCTTTTATCGGGCAAATCGGCATTGAAAGAAGGTACAGTAAAACCCTACAGCAGGAAATGCTTTATTACAGTCTCCCCGTGATGGAATCGGAAAAAGTGGCGTATGTCATCCGCACTTCCGTTGCCATTGATTTTATTGATACGATTGTGTTTGCCATTATTATTCAATTATTGTTCATCCTTTTATTCACTATATTAATGGGAGGCCTGATGAGCTTTTTAATGACCCGCAGGTTCAATAAACCACTTTCCAATATCATGGAGGCGGCCAAGGAATTCTCCCTCGGCAACCTGGAGTACCGTTTATTTGTTGAAAAGCCGGCCGAATTGAAAAATCTGGCCATCGCAATGAATAAAATGGCCGACGAGTTAAAGGAAAAAATCAATTTATTGATTTCCCAGCGGAACCAATGGAGAGCCATCTTTTCCAGTCTTTCCGAACCTGTATTGATAATGGACCAGAGGCTTGTCATCCGTGAATTGAATGATGCGGCCCTGGCGCTCTTCGGATTAAATCTTTCCGGGGCAAGAGGAAGGCCGCTGTTGGAAATATGCCGTAATTCGGACCTGAGGTTGTTCTGTGACCAGTTGATTAACAGTGAAAACAAGGTTATAGAGAGTGAAATCAAATTTTACAGGTTGAACACCTCTTATTTCCTGGTAAGGGGAATGTGCGTGACCCTCGATCACAAGGACCCGGTTGTCATCCTTGTTCTTAATGATATTACCAAATTAAAAAACGTGGAAGAAGTACAGAAAGACTTTGTTGCCAATGTGTCGCATGAACTCCGCACGCCAATAACATCCATTAAAGGTTATGTGGAAACGGTACTGGACAGTTATGAGGGAAAAGACAAAAAGGTGAAACAATTTCTGTCCATAGCCTTAAAACAGGCGGACATGCTGAACGCGATCATCGAAGACCTTCTCTCCCTTTCCCGGCTGGAACAAAACGGATCGGGTCACATTGAACTTAATACGGCCGATATCGGCCAGGTTATTCATCAGGCGATTAGCCTCTGTACGGAAAAAGCCGTCGAACAAAAGGTTGAGGTACGGAACCTGACGGGCCCCGGTGTTTCTTTTCGGGTAAATTACCGGCTATTGGAACAGGCTGTTATGAATTTGTTGGATAATGCCGTTAAATTCAGTGCGCCCGGGAAACAGGTGGATATAAAGGCGGAAATAATTGATGACACTTTAACAATCTCTGTGGTGGATCATGGCTGCGGCATCCGGAGTGAGGAAAAAGACCGGATATTCGAACGGTTTTACATGGTTGACAAGTCCCGGAGCAAGGAATTGGGGGGTACCGGCCTCGGCCTTGCCATTGTCAAGCAGATTGCCGCCCTGCACCAGGGAACCATTGAAGTGGAAAGCACTCTGGGTGAAGGAAGCACGTTTATCCTTAAAATACCGAAATCGCATGATAAATAAAAAGACCGGAATATTTTTCCCGGTCTTTTTAAAGGGATAAAAAAGTCATAAACTGGGGAAAGAAGTGTCCCCATGGGGGTTATTATATATTGATTTTACTCCCTTGTTCTTCCGTTTAAAAGATCCTTGTGGTTGTGTTTTTACCGTACTTCAGGTACTGTTTAGGGTACATTTTTGTTTTGATTTGATGAAAAGGTCAGTTCAGGACATCATGTAGCTGCCAATACGTCCCGCCGTTGCTGAGAAGCTCTTCGTGAGTGCCTGATTCGGTGATTTTTCCCTCTTTTAATACGACAATCATGTCGGCCTTTCTGATGGTTGAAAGGCGGTGGGCTATGATGATCGTTGTCCGGCCTTTCATCAGCTTTTCCAGGGCCTGTTGAATGAGCATCTCGGTTTCCGTGTCTACCGATGACGTGGCTTCATCGAGTATCAATACGGGAGCATCGGCCAAAACGGCGCGGGCTATGGAGAGCCGCTGTTTCTGGCCGCCCGAGAGTTTTACCCCGCGCTCGCCGATAATCGTGTCATACCCTTCCGGCAGTCCGGAGATGAACTGGTGGGCATTGGCCACCGTGGCCGCCGCTATCATTTCTTCGTCCGTTGCCTCCGGGCGGCTGAAAAGAATGTTGTCCTTGACCGAGCCGTAGAACAGGAAGACATCCTGCAGGACGAGGCTGACCTGGGACCGTAAACTTTTTATGGAAATATCCCGTAAATCCGTATCATCCAGTGTAATACTGCCTTCCGTTACGTCATAAAACCTGGGAATGAGGCTGGCGAGGGTCGTTTTGCCGACTCCTGTCGGTCCGACAAGGGCTGCCGATTTTCCCGCCGGTATATCCAGGTTGATATGATCGAGTACCGGTACATCGTCTATGTATGAGAAGGAAACATTGTTGAAAACGATGTGGCCCCTGGCCCGGCTTGTAAGCCGTATTGAATGGGGCTTTTCCTGCACTTCGGGTATTTCATTGAGGAGTTCGGCCAGACGTTCGGCCCCCGCGTACGCTTCCTGAACCTGTTCCCAAACATTGCTCAGCAGCCTTACCGGCTGGTAAAACAATTCAAGGTAGAGAAAAAAAGCCACAAGGTCGGCGATCGGCAGGAAGTGGTTCAGGACAAACCGGCTGCCGAAATAAATGAGAACTATGATTCCCGTTGAAGAAGCGAACTCTATAAGGGGGTGGAAAGTCGCCATGAGTTTGAGGGCCTTGAGCAGGGCCCCCTTGTAATTCTGGATGCTTTGATCGATCCGTTCCGCCTCGCGTTCTTCCTGGGCGAATGCTTTTATTTCCCTGATGCCGGATAAATTGTCATTCAGCGCGGCGTTGAGTTCCCCCAGTTCTTCCTGGCGCTTGCGGAATGCGGGGCGCACATATTTCCCGAAACCGCGCATCCCCAGCACTATCAGGGGGACCGGGATAAGGCAGAAAAGCATCAGCTGCCAGTTCAGTGCGAGCAGAACGGCCCCGATTCCGAAAAACATGAGGATATTGACCACGACATCAGGGATGGCATGGGCAATCAGCGTTTCGAGCTTGTCCGAATCGTTCACGACGCGGGACATCAATTGTCCGGTCTGCTTGTTGTCGTAAAATCTGAGCGACAACTGCTGCAGGTGCCTGTAAACATAGGACCGGACATCGGCCACGACACCCCAGCCGGCCACGTGCGCCATGTAACTCCTCAGGAAAAACAGGAACCCCTTGCCTGTAAAAACGGCCAGGGCAAGCAATGCCAGAAGGTCAATTTGATGGAGGGTGTCATCCGCTAATTTGCCCGTAACGAGGGCGATCATTGTCCGGATGAGCCAGGGCGCAAGTAACTGGACTCCCACCAGCAGTGCCATGCTGGCCATCGTGGTGACAAGGGCAGGCCAGTACCGTTTCGTGTATCCGATTAGAAAATGAAAAACTTTCATTGTTTTGCCTTTACGGGATAAAAGATACTGTAACTACGGTTTTCCTACAAGTCTTTTGTT
>JAFGKU010000228.1 GCA_016928415.1 Spirochaetales bacterium | reverse complement strand
TGATCATTGCGTCCAGCATGTCCGACGGCAGGTTCAGTGCTTCCGCCAAATCTGATAGTATTTTCTTCTCTTTAGGATGCAATTCATTATCAGCTAGAGAAACAAGAATTGCCGATCGCATCAGGAGGGCCGCTCCATCTGGGGTCAGGCCGGATTTTATTTTATTTACATAGTCACTTATATCCCGGGCCGCCTTATCCGCTTCTTGCATTTCCCTTATCATGGTTTCCTCGAGATAATAATTGCCCGTGAGGTCCCCGTATACTTTCCGGATTTTAGCTTTTTCCTCTTTGGTCACTTTTTTATCAGCTATACCCAATTTAATGAGGATTCCCTTGAGAGCATTGCCAAAGAGAATAAAGCATTCGCTGCCTTTATTCTCTATGTCAAATGAAATTTGGATTAATTGTGAATCGTAGGTGTTATGGCATTTCTGGCATATAATGGAGTTCTTGGGCTTGGCCAATTCGTTTTGACTTTCATATAAATGATACGTTTGTTTTGAATTGCAGTATGGGCAAAAAAACGTTTCATTTTTATACGAAAGGATTTCTTTCGTATAATCGTTGATGAAATATCTCCATTGGTATTTTCTCGACCCGAGCATGTAAAGTAGAATTCCTCCGAATGCTACCAATACACTGATAATGTGGAGTCCAATTATTGCCAAAGGCATCGCTGTCAAAAATATCTCCCTTCACCTTGTAAATCTGAGCGTTTTTGATAAGGATAATAGAAGATTTCTTTTTATTGCCGGCAGCTTGTCTTTTTCTCCTTTAACGACTACGTTCAGTGTTCTTTTCATTCTTACTTCTCCGATCGTATTGATGGCATAGGTGACAAATTGATCAATGGCTGAATGGTCCATTGTATCAATATCAATCATCAGGTTTTTTAAACCGTTCAAAGGGAAGAGGAAGTCTGCCAGGAATGGGTTGCAGATATATCCCTTGTTCATGTTGAAAATATTGCGACCCAGAATAACAGTCCTGACTTGTATTAAGAATTTAGAGAAAAACTGCATAGCCGGGCCCTGGTTCTTTGCGTGTTTGAAATGGTTTATGATAAGCTTTAAATCAAAAGTGCCGAGATTGTCTGAACATAATTTTAAAAGTATGTGTTCTATTCTCTTGCGGAAAAGGGGGTCGTCATGGTCAAGCAGGGGCATTAGAATCGGAATTACGTCAGTACCCATTCTCTTCACTTTTTCCCATTGCCGTTTTGCCAATAAATAATATACTGTCTCGTTTGTGTTCTCCGGTTCCCATTCAATTTTATCCAGAATATTTGCTATCACCCGACGGTATTTCCCGTTATGTTTTATTATGGCACGAACAAGATCTTTGGCGGCCGGTTTACCGATTTTAATCAAGGACTCCTTTGCAGACCGTCGAATGGGGTAATAATTGTAATTAAGGGATTGTATAAGTGTCTTTATGGCCGGTTTACGTATTTCAAAAAAAGTACCTATATTGGTTCTGTTGAATGTGAATTTTTCTAAATTGCTAAAAGGTTTTATAATGTTATTCTCGTTTTCTTTTTTCATATCGGTTTATCACTTCTCAAAGTAACTACTTATTGCTTTATCCTTTATATTCACCCTGCTTCTTCATCCCCTCAATCACGGCCTTGACCATGGCCTCCAGCTTGTCCGGTGGAAGGTTCAGTGCTTCCGCCAAATCCTTAAGCATTGCCTGTTCCTTTGTATTCAACTTGCCGTCGGCAATGGAAACAAGAATCGCCGAACGCATCAGGAAAGCGAGGCCGTCGGGTGTCAAAACATCTTTAATGTTATTTACATATGTGCTAACCTGTGCTCCGGTTTTATGCATATCTCGCATGTCTTTAAACATTTCCTCTTCAGCATAGTATTTCCCCGTAGCTTCACCGTAAATCTTCCGTATCTTAACTTTTTCCTTTTCGCCGATTTTTTTATCCGCAATGGATAATTTGATAATAATTTCCTTGAATGCTTTGGTAAAAATTTCCAGGTTTTCTCCGCTTTTCTTTTCTATATCCGTCCATAAATATGTCAGTCGGGAATCAAACCTCTTGTGGCATTTATCACATTCAATGTATTTGTTACCAGGATTCATGACATTGAAAATTGCATATCCCTGGTAATCTTGCGTTGAATTGCAATAGGGGCAAAAAAAAGATCCTCTTTGGAAAGTGGGCCCTTTAACGGAATTTGTTCCCAATATATGTACCCGTTTCAATAAGGTTCTAACTGTAAAGCCAACAGCCGACAGGAAAAAGACTATGAAGATGATGGAGGCGGGATCAAATCCCGCTAATACGGGTATCATTGATATTACACTCAAGAAAATCTCCCTATGCCTTTTGAAATATTTTTTAACAGATTTAACTGGTTTGCATTGAGTTTTTTAATGTTTTCATGAACGGTGACGTTCAGGTTTCTCCGTAATTTTTTTTCACCAATAATGTTGATGGCATACGTCACAAACCGTTCGATGTCCATGGGTAAACATGAATCAACGTCAATCATCAGGTGTTCAAGACACATGAGGGGAGAGGGGAACCGGGTCAGGTCGGGATTTCTCAGGTAACCTTTTTCCACCCTGAAAATATTGTCACCCAGAATTACGGTGTCTATTTTTGTTAGAATTTTTCTGAAAAATCTCATCACTATATAATCTTCGTGTGTGTCTTTAAAGTAGTCGATGAAAATATTCAGGTCCAGGCTGTGCAGATTATCAACGCAGATTTTGGTGAGGATATAATTGATTGAGATATAGATCAGAAAATCTTCCCGTCCCAGCTGGGGAAGGAGATAGGGTATGGTATCTGTTCCGATTTCCATCAGTTTCTTCCAATCCCGTTTCGCCAACAAGTAATGCACCTCCTCCATTTTGTTTTCCGGTTTCCACCCGAGTTTTTCCAACAAAGCCAGGATTTTTTTCCGGGATCTTCTATTGTGTTTCATCAACTCGACAATAAAACGCCTGATGGCCGGTTTGCCTATTTTTAAGAGGGTTTCTTCCGCGTGACGTTTAATCGGAGTGTAGTGGTGGTTGAGAGATTCTATCAATACGTCTATGACCGGTTCCCTTATGTCGATCAAGGTATTAATGGTGGACTCATCAAGTTTGAATTTGTCGTTTATTTTTAACTTTTCCAATGTATCGTCAAAGGATTCCATTCTTCTACCAGCTACCTTTCATTCCAAATCATCCTTTAAGGAGGCGGGTGTCAGGCGTATATCCGGTTTATGCAGCGAAAGTATAAAAGCGTAAATCGATATGGAAAGCAGCGGTATATGAAGGATACCCATCCACCAGCCTTCGGGCATCAATACAAACCATTGCACCATATTCAAGAGTCCGGTAACCATGCCGGTAAAAGCGGTAATGCGCAAGACGGCGATGTTGACCCATGGATGAAAAAAAGTCAGTACCGCAAGATAGACGGGGGCGGTCATGCAGAATACAACCGCACCGTCCGACGTCAGAATAAGTATCGGGTTGAAATCCGGAACGGGCACGTTGTTGCTTATGCTGAAAGGTTCCCAAAAAGCCAACAATGCCAAGGGTACGACCCAATATTTCCATAACGGCGGTTTGATCCGGGAAAAATCACTCTCCCCGGCAAACGCTTCCCATAGCCAGAACAGGGCGACAA
This sequence comes from Spirochaetales bacterium, assembly GCA_016928415.1. Taxonomy (GTDB): domain Bacteria; phylum Spirochaetota; class Spirochaetia; order SZUA-6; family JAFGRV01; genus JAFGKU01. The sequence continues at coordinate 42,572 of JAFGKU010000228.1, read as the reverse complement.
TTGAGAAAACCGCCACATTCCCCGAAATTACCGCAAAACCGTAATTCGTTGTTTCCGCCATATTCTGCAGCCAGGCGGATGCCAGGATCACAATCCCGCCATAGGCAAAAAAAATACGCGTCATTCGATGCCCGAAAATGATGATGCCGGTGATCATTAGAAGGGTGAGAATCTTGAATACGGGAAAAATGGATGAGAAATTGTAGAGGGGAGAATGTGAAAAAACCTCGACAATCAGGGCACCCGTTTGCTGTGGATTAAATGGTTTGGAGGTATATGCCGGTACGATAAAGTAAAGAAGAAACAGGACGAGGAAAAACCACCATTTATGGGGTAATTTTTTGAGTAAAGATATAATTCGACTTGCCATAATACCCTCTGTTTTGAATATTAAGTTGATAAGGGGAGAGAGTCAAGGAATCCGCTTTACAGATTCTATCCCCTCTGATACGATAAAAACGAAATTTGGGAAGGAGCATACTTGATGAAATACAGGAAAATGGGCAAAACAGGCTTCGAGGTTTCCGCGTTGGGCTTCGGCATAATGCGGATGCCGCTTAAGAAAGGGGCGAAAAACGACAAGGAGATCGATGAGGAGCTGTCCATCCGGATGATCCGCCGTGCCGTAGATGCCGGCGTCAATTATTTTGACACGGCGTACGTATACCACAGCGGTGTGAGTGAAAATCTTTTGGGTAAGGCCTTGAAGGACGGGTACAGGCAGAAGGTAAAGATCGCCACCAAGCTGCCCCTCGATCATGTCAAGGAACCAGCCGATTTTGACAGGGTTCTGGAGGAACAGCTTGCACGCCTGGAAGATGAAATAGTGGATTTTTACCTGTTTCATGGAATCGGTGCAAAGGGCTGGGACAAAATCGTAAAACTTGACCTTATCGACAAGGCGGAAAAGTTCAAGAAGGCCGGGAAAATAGGCCATATCGGGTTTTCATTCCATGACTCGAATGAAGCCTTTCATAAAATAATCGACGGGTATGATAAATGGGAATTCTGCCAGATACAGTACAATTACATGGATACGGAAAACCAGGCCGGCATGGAAGGCCTCAGGTATGCCGCTTCAAAGGGCCTGGCCGTTATCATCATGGAACCGCTGTTGGGCGGAAGGCTTGCCAGGCCGCCAAAGGATATTGCGGCCAAATTCAATGGATACCCGGCAAAACGGAGCCCGGCGGACTGGGCCTTTCAATGGATTTGGAATCAGCCCGAAGTGTCAACGGTATTGAGCGGCATGTCCGCCCTTGAACATGTTGAGCAGAACCTCGTTTCCGCGGATTCATCGGGAGCTGGCACTTTATCCGCTGAGGATGTGGCGTTCGTGGAATCGTTGAAGCCGGAATTTCTCAAGCGCGCCGTGATCCCGTGCACCAAATGCAATTATTGCATGCCGTGCCCCAGCGGCGTCAATATCCCGTGGAATTTTGAAATGTACAACGAGGGAATCATGTATGATGATTTCAGCGCACCGCGTTTCGGATACAAGCATTGGTTCCCGGATAAGGAAAAGGCGGACCAGTGCACGGCCTGTGCCGTGTGCGAGGAGCAATGCCCTCAGAAAATCACGATATCCGAATGGATGCCCAGGGTATTCGAGGAGTTGAACAAGTCATGAAAATGAAAAAAATCTTTTTGATAGCCTTTTTTTTGTTTATTCTGGTTTTCCTGGTCGCTGAAGACAAATTGCTTTCTCCAATGGATTTATTGGGGTCCTGGACAGTGAACCCTTTTATTTCCTGTTATGTCGACGGGACGGGGCGGGCCCTGTATAAAATACCCAATGCCGTAAATAAAATAGATTTTCTGGATACCAAAACGGCAGTGATCTGGGTATACCGCAGCAGTGTGTCGGAGTCCATGATGGAAGGCAATACTGACGAATTCATACCCATTATGTCCCGCTATATCATAGAAGAACATGAGTCTAAATCGGCCATTTATCTTGTATTCAACTTGAAGGAAGACACCGTCCCCAATCTTTCCCGTTTCCTGGACAATAAACTGACGATTACTATTTTTCCGGATGCAAACGGCATAAAAAAGAATTCCGCGATGAGGATTTTGTATTGTTTCCCGATTGAAATTAAAAAACTGGAAGTGATTGCCCATTTCGAATTATTTTCAGGGACGCTGGCCAGAACCAAATAATTTTCATATATCTGATTGATAATTATTTCCCGTTACATATACTTGGATAGAGAACGGAAAAACGGGATATATGCCGAAGAGAAACCTGCCTGACAATCTATACGATCTCCTGGAAGTGAGCCCCCGGGCAAGCAGGGAAGTCATTGAAGCGGCTTTCAGGGTCCTTATCAAGAAATACCATCCGGACAAGGACGATGAAACGGCGCAAATTGCCAAATCTCTCAACGAGGCAAGGGATATCCTTCTGGATGATACCCAGCGTGAGCTTCATGATAAAACAAGGCAAAAGAAAGAGGGGAGTATCATCGGCAATTACCGTGTCCTGGAATTAATTGCCGAGGGAGGATTCGGAAAGACATACAAGGGCGAGCATGTGCTGCTGGGCACCCCCGTATGCATCAAGCATGGCATCAATATTTCCCCGCAGGATGAGGAGATCCTGCGTGATGAGGCCAAGGCCATCTGGGACCTGCGGCATTTCGGTATTCCCTCCATCCGGGACCTCGTTAAGCTAGAAGACGGGAGTCTTGCCCTCATCATGAGTTATATACCCGGTCCCACCCTGGAAAAAATAATCAAGAAAAACGGGAAACTGGAACCGGAACATATAGCCTGGATTTGTGAAAGGATTTTGAATATTCTCAAATACCTTCATTACCATGGCGTGGTGCACGGCGACGTGAAGCCGCAGAACATAATCATCCAGCCGGAAAGCCATACCGTGGTTCTCGTGGATTACGGCCTGTCCATGATCCGGCCCAAGCAGGACACCCAGGCGGTGGGGTACACTCCCTATTACGCGCCGCCCGAACAGGAGGCGGGTCATGTCCTGCTTCCACAATCCGATTTTTACAGCCTGGCAGTCACGATGATCTATGCTTTGGGCGGGGATATATCCAAGAAAACCGTGCCCGAAGAAGTTCCTGACCCCCTCTGTGAGTATTTACGGCGCTTCCTGGTGCGGGATGTGTTATCAAGGCCGAACTGGGAAGAAGAGGATTTTGTGGACACGATAACGGAATTGAGGGAAAAAGTCTTCGGCCGCCGGCGGTCGGGCTTCAAACCCATACCGGGTTTTTAAAATACGGGAATCCCTGACCACAGGGTTTTCAGGGATGCCGAATATTAAGGAGGATACCATGTCGGAATCGGGTGATTGGGATCCAGGTCCCTGGAAAGGCCATGATTTTAAATCGGCCAAAAAACATTATGATGTGCACGTAGGCAGAAGCTATGCCGATGCCAAGTCAAAGAAGCAGGCGGCGGACGACCTCATACCTCCGTCCCTCGTCACGCAGAGCAAGGCCCCTCTCGTCATCGCCTGTGACGTGACCGGTTCGATGGGGGAATCGCCGGCAACGATTTTTTCCAAGTGTCCGTACCTTGACCTCGAGGGAAAGCAGTACCTGGGGGACGATATGGCCATCAGTTTTGCCGCTGTCGGGGATGCGTATTCGGACACCTACCCCCTGCAGGTACAGCCGTTTTCCAAAGGTACCGACTTAAAGTCCCGTCTGGAAGCGCTTATCATTGAAGGGAACGGCGGCGGGCAGGCAAGGGAAAGTTATGACCTGGCCGCCCTCTACTATGCCGCCAATGTGGAAATGCCCAAGGCCATCCATCCCATTTTTATCTTCATCGGGGATGAAGGCCTGTATGATTTCGTGGATAAAAACCAGGCAAGCCGCTGGGCGCGGACTTCGATTGAGGGCAAAATGAGTTACGGGGACGTGCTCGAGTCCCTGAAGCGGAAGTACGCCGTGTATGCCATCAGGCAGCCTTACCAGAAGGTCGGCGGTGATAAAATGAGTGACGCTGACATGCGGATCCACAAGCAATGGGCGGATGTCCTGGGGGAGGATCACATGGCGTTTCTTCCCGATGCGGCCCGTGTCGTGGACGTCATTTTCGGCATTCTTGCCAAGGAAGTGGACAAGGTGGACTATTTCGTAACGGAGATAACACAGCGTCAGACGGCAGCCCAGGTGAAGACGGCCATGAAAGGCCTCTCCACGATTCACGGCCTTCCGGCCCCCTCCTCAAAGAAAAAGAATCAATCCGGGAAATCCGTTATTACCAAAAAGAATACGAAAAAGGGCACTCAATCCAAAAAGAGCAAGCCGCTGATCTGAGAAGTCATGGCTGATTTACCCGATCTTTACGTTACATTATGGCCCACCCTGCCGCATTTCAGCCGGTTTGCGAAGGACTACCGGTTAACCGGCATCCGTTTGAACAGTGCGATGATCCAGGTGGAGGAACTGGACGATGAATTTGCAGTGGCCAATGCCATTGCAGACCCGGTGCCTCTTTACTTTGACATCAAGGGCCGGCAGCTCAGGGTCACGGAGGTGATACCCTGCAAGGACCACCTGGAGCTTACCCTCAATCATCCCATTTCCGTACAGACTCCCGTCATGGTCCTTTTCAAGGGAGGGGAGGACTGTGCCCTTCTTGAAAAGGTTGTCGACGGTACTCATTTGATTTTCGAAGGCGGCCCCGAGTACAATGTTTACGAGGGCGAATCGCTCCATATCCGCCATCCGAGCCTTCGGGTACAGAATGAGGTGCTGTGCGATTACGAGGTGCAGAAGATCAACAAGGCCAGGGCCGCCGGATTTTCACGCTGGTTTCTTTCATACGTGGAATCGGAAAATGATATCAGGGAACTGAGGGAACACGTGGGCGATGATCTCATTATTGCGAAAATCGAGAACAGGCACGGACTGGAATACGTGGAAAGAGAATTCAAGGTTGCGGATAATTATTTTCTCATGGCTGCCTGCGGGGATCTGTATGTTGAAGTGGAAAAGCCGCATCACATAATGGCCGCCCTCAAGCTGATTATAGAAAAGGACCCGCAGGCATTTGCCGGTTCAAGGATGCTGCTTTCCCTTGTTCAGAAACCCGTTCCGTCTTTGGCGGACCTGCTTCACCTGGGCTGGCTCTACGACCATGGCTACAGGCGGTTTCTCCTCTGTGATGAGTTGTGTCTCAAAGAGGAATTGCTTGCATCCGCCATCAATGTTTTTGAAAGCTTTAAAAGCGTTTATAGTTGATACTTAAAGGACAAAATATGCCCGGGTTTTTGGTGGTTGATCCTGCCGGCATAAATTGCAGACCCCTTGGCAATGCCAATTTGCGGTTCAAGTATATGATTTGAAAACGTTCTGGTTTTATGGGACAGGATCAATTAGACAGCCTCGGCGGTCTTTTTAATAATTATATCAAGCAGGTTTTCCGGTGCAATATCCCTTATAAATACCGCCTGTAATATCCGGGCCGGATTCAAAAAGAGAATAACCGGGATATCAGAAAAAAGGCCCGTTATATCCCCGATTTGTTTTTCCAGACCTGCGAGCAGCTCATTTGCGCTTAGGGATTCCCTTGTAGAAGTGGTGAAAGAATTTAAAGAAAGGGTAAGGCAGTAAATGTGCGCGTAGCTTCCTTTCAAATAGGCATAGATCCCTCCTGGCCGATTCATAAGCGCTTTGTAGGTTGTATAATTCAGGATACAATCTTTCCTGACTTTCCGGGCAACAAGCCGGCGACCAAAGATATTCATAAAATTTTTCCTTGATGTTATAGACCCCATCAACAGATTAAAATGCAGGATTGAAATATTCAAGAGTAATTCGATTTTATAATTAGAGAAGAAGGTATATATCCGGTTGGTAGACCCGGCAAACCAACTTATGTATTTTTTTCCGTCTTTGCTGTGTTATAATGTACGATCCAGGGATCAAATGAGCACTCCTTTAGATTTTTGTTGACAGATTCCCGGTTTCATGTTATTAATAAAAGATCAATTAAACTAATTAGTCATAATTAATAAACGGAGGCATAAATGACTCGCAGCTTTTTGAAATTCATTACAGCTGTCTTCGCAGTCTCAACCATAATTTTACATATAACCGGATGTAGTATTTCCGCCCAAGGTAACAATGTGGGAGATATGGATGCAGATGCTGTAACCAGGGCAATCACCACTATTGCCGCAGACGATTTTGAATCGGGAACCCTTTCGGGAGGCACGGGTTGGTCCGGGAACTGGACCGTGTCGGGAACCGCCGGAGTGTTGTCCGAAAGCCCGCAGGCCGGCACATATCATGCCCGGCTTTCAGGCAGTTCCACTTTCAACAGGAACATTGACCTGACCAGTTACACCAATGCCCGGATGACCCTTTATTGGAAGACAAGTAAGTACACGGCAGGTGATAAATGTTATGTAAAAATTTACAATCCGGATTTGACCGTCTTGATGAGCATCAATAAACAGAACGACAGTCAAACATACGTAACGGCGGACCTCTCCCTGCTTACCGGTGGTATGGCAACCATATCGTTCGAACAGGTTGTCAATGAGGAAACGGATTACCTCTATGTCGACAGCATTGTTATAACAGGGGAGGCCGGGAGTTCTCCCTCGCCATCCCCTTCGGATTCACCTTCTCCCTCACCCTCGGATTCCGTCAGTCCCTCTCCTTCGCCGACTCCACCCCCGGCCCTGGATTCGAAAATTTTCGGGTATTACGCCTCGTGGTCCATCTATAATGCCCGGCAGTATTTCCCGGTCGATGTCCCCATCACGAAAATTACGCACCTCATGTACGCATTCGCCAATATAGCCTGGGATGACGCAACAGGTTTGGGCGATGTGGTCATCGGGGATGAATTCGCCGACCTGAACAAGAGGTTCGACGATTATCCCGGTACAAACGGCGCATCGTTATACGGTTGTTTCCAGGCGTTCAGGCATTTACGCGACCTGTACAATCCCGGCATGAAATTCATCATTTCCGTGGGCGGCTGGTCCTGGAGCACGTATTACAGCAACGTGGCTTATACGGAAGCGGCAAGGCAGCATTTTGCCCAGTCCTGCGCCGATTTCGTAAGCACGCACCAGTTCGACGGCATTGACATTAACTGGGAATTCCCGACAAGCCCCAGTGCGGAAGGGACGATTTACCGGACCGAGGACAAGCATAACTTTACCCTGCTGATGCAGGAAATCAGGACGGCTATAGACGCCCAGGGCGTTATCGACGGCAAGGATTATGAAATCATGATCTCCTCGGCGGGATACAAAAAAAGGATCGATGAAATCGAACCGCTGGACCTGTCATACGTTGTGGATTACATACTCGTCATGTCGTATGAATACAGGAACCAGGGGATGGAAGTTACAGGCCATAACGGCCAGCTCTACGCCAACCCGAATGATACGATCAACAATGACGCACCTGTTTACCTCGCCACGGAAGCCAATGTGCATCACGGTATCCAGACCTACCTGGGTTATGGCGTGCCGGCATCCAAGCTCGTAATGGGGATTCCCTTCTTCGGGCGCGGTTATGCGGGCACGGATGATATCAACAACGGCCTGTTCCAGGCGTTCTCACGGACACCAAGGGGAAGCTGGGACGGCACGGGCGTCTTTTCCTACCCCGACGTCATGGCCAAATCGGGAACCATTTACTGGGACGACCTGTCCAAGGCAAGCTACTTTTTCGACGGCACCCTGTTCATTTCCTTTGAATCACCGGCAGCAATTGCCGCTAAAGCGGCGTATGTCGATACTTACGGACTGGCCGGCATGATGTACTGGGATTTTGCCAGTGATGATACCAACACTTTAGCAAACGCCATTTACGACGATCTGTTGTTGTACTAAGTAGAAGAAGATATATCTATTAAATCATAAACCGGCCGCAAAACGGCTGGTTTTTTTATATTTTTCAATTATACTTATTAGTCTGGAATAAAACCCGTATTTTAATATATAACATGAAATAAGGTAGTTTTTTACCCCGGATATTATCGCGGGGATGCACGAAAAACCCCGGTAATACAGATCAGGAGGTTCATCGAGGTGTGAATATAAGATTAAATTTAATTCCTGCAAAAGCCAGGTTGCTCTTTTTTTATATTACACCCATAATCATATTGGCCGCTGTCTGGCTGTTGGAAGGGATAATACGTGGTGAATATAACGGACCGGATTACATCTTTATTTCCTTTCTTCTTCTGTTTTTGAAATTTATCGGGATTCTGTCGATAGCCTGGATGCTGCGTCGTTTTTGGATCAATCAACCGGACCGGATATGGAGTATTGGTAAAGTCATCGTCATTTTTGCAGCCGGGATCCTGTTAAATTTCCTTTCACTGTTTATAACAGTTCAACAATATATTCTTGTCAGTTTTTCCCTTATAGCGTTTGCATTTATTTATTATAATGAGAATTTCAGAGTTTTTTTTCTTTCCATACCGTTGGTTTTCTGCTTTATTTTTCTGTCCCTACAGGTTGTTGACTTTTTTATCTGGTTATCCATAAATGCCGCCGTTTTGCTCTGCATTCATTCGGTTCGTGCGCGGGTGATGAAGCTCATCCCGGTCATTGCGGCTGTTTATTTCCTAGTGATCAATATTCTTACGTTAAACGTGATTGAACAGGATAACCGGATTGAGCCGGATGATATGACAGGTTTTCGACTTTTATTCCAGTTGGGAGCCGATGTCAACGCCAGGATTACCGATCCTGTTCTGTGCCTTATTGCTTCTTCAAACAGTACCGAAGCGGCGGACTTCCTGATTGACAAGGGGGCGCTCATCAATGTGTACAATGAAAACGGTTTTACTCCCTTTCACGTGGCCACGGCCATGGGATCCCTTTCGATGGTGGAATTACTTCTGGCACGAGGTGCTGACAGGGAGATGAAGGCGATTAAAGGGTTTACCCCTTTCATCCTCGCCATCAGGCGCGGCAGGCTTGAAATCGTTCAATACCTGCTAAGTGTCGGTGTTGACACAGAGACCGGTTTCCCCCTGCACACGGCGGTCAGGGAAGGGAAGGTTGAAATTACCGAATTCCTGTTAAAAGAGGAATTCAACCCCAATCAGAAGGACGGTTCGGGCAACACCCCGCTGTTTTATGCCATAATCCGCAACAAGGTGGCGGATGTAAGCGCGGAAATGACTAAACTTCTACTGGCATTTGGTGCTGACAGGGAGCTCAGGAACATGGATGGGAAAACGGCCCTGGAAGTGGTAAGGGAGCGGGGTGACAGTGAATTGGTTCAAATGCTGGAAGAGGATGACACCGGGGGAATGGGCAGCCTGGCCGGCAATAAATAATGGCAGCCATTTTTTTCAATCATATTTCAGGTAAAATTCGGTATATATTTTGTTTTTTTCTCTTGACCCATACCTTGTCTTTATATATTTTCTATTTATTACGAGATCGAAATATTCGAGGACGAGATAAAAATGGAACAAGAAATCAAGTTAATGGAACTGTTTATGGGCCTGCACAAACGCTTATGGAAACTTGTGGGCCCCGTAATCAAGGAGTCCCAGATGTCCATTACGGATATTTTCCTGCTTCGCAAACTGGCCAAACACCAGCCTTGCCGCGCAACGGAGCTTGCTTCCCTTATCGGCGTACCCACGAGTACGCTGACAGGCATTGCCGACAGGCTGGAAGCGGGAGGATACATTAAGCGGGAACATGCCAAGGATGATCGAAGAAGTGTTCTCATGGAAGTGACGCCCAAAGTGATGCTTCTTGTTGAAGAGAAAAAGAAGGCAATTGGTGAAATTCTGAAGCAGACCTTTCGTTCCATACCCTCCGACAGGAAAGACAGGCTCGTGGAAGACCTGCAGCTTATGGTGGATAATTTGGACAAAAAAATCGGCAACAATGCATCATGATATACGGCCTTTTACCGGATGTTACCCGGCTTTAATAAATAAGGAGAAAATATGAATAAACGGTCCAACATCGTTATTATATGCACGATACTCATTCTGTTCGGGTTCGGGTTTATTCCCGCTGTGTATTCACAATCAGAGACGATTACTATAGAAGAAGCCGTGTCCCTGTCGCTTAAAAATAATCCTTCCGTGGAGAGCGCTCATTGGGAGCAGCTTTTTTATGCTGCCAAGGCGGAAGAAGCCGGTTGGAAGATGTTTCCCTCGCTGTCTGTCGCAGCAGGTTACCAGAAATTGAGTGACCTCCCGGCATCGTCGGTTCCTCCCGGTTATAATTTGCCGACGGATATATTTTCTTTCACCGCCAACCTGCAGTATCCGGTTTTTGCCGGGTTCCGCATCAGGGAAGCGGCGGCACTTGCCGACCTCCAGCTCGAAACCAAACAACTTACCCTTGAATCGATGAAACGGGCCCTCCGCTTCGAGGTACGCCGTGCGTATTGGGAAGCCGTACGTGCGTCATACAATGTGCAGATGCTTGAGAAAAACCTCGAATTATCGGCCGTGAACCGGGATCTGGCAGCAAAATATGCAGACCAGGGTACGGCCACGGTGAGTGAAAAACTGACAGCCGATTTGCGGTATAAACAGGCTGACCTGGATCTTGGTGATGCCCGTTCAATACGGCGCAGGGCCTTCCTTGTGCTTTTGTCACTTATCGGTCAAAACGGACCGGAGTTGAAGCTTGCCGGCCAGGCTATCGGAGCCGTCCTGCCATACACCCTTTCAACCACCCCTGATAACGACTTGATCCATGAGTTCGGCGATAATCCCGATGAAACGGGATTGATTACCGATGCTCTCATGAAACGGCCGGAAACACGCCTGTCCGCCGTGGCCTTGAAATTAGCGGAACATTCACAAAAACTGGCGGAAGCCGTGCTGTATCCCACCGAAGCCCTGACAGGTAATTTCACCTATGCCAACCCGAATCAACGGGTACTGGTTCCATCCGACCCTTCCGAGTTTACGGCTACCTGGGCCGTGGGGGTCCAGGTAAGCTATGATTTTGGAGGGCTGCCGGCCAACCTGAAGGAATCGGAAGCCCAGGACCATGGCGTAAATAAAAGCATGGCCGATAAAGAAAAGCAGCAGAATGCGGTTATTCTGGATGTGCGGACCTGCCTTCTTAATCTTGCCCGGGCTCAACGGGACTTTGCCCTCACAAAGGAAATGGTCCCCCAATCCAGTGAAACACTGCGTGTGGTTCAGCAGAAGGTGGACGTCGGGATGGCCAGCTCCGCGGATTTACTCAATGCCCAACTGGGTCTTCTTCGGGCCAATTTTACCGTTACCAACAAGCAGATCGACCTTCAAATCGCGGCGGCGGACCTGGCACGGGCCGTTGCCCTGGAAGATATCAGATAGGGGAAAGGGCGGCCGGATGTTAAAGCTTTTAAAATACCTGAAACCTTATTGGATACCTGTAACAGCCGTGTTCATCCTGGTTTTTTTCCAGTCCATGGCGCAATTGTACCTGCCCAATCTCATGTCGGATATCGTCAATCACGGCATCACCAATGGCGACATCGACTACATTATCAGGACGGGGGAACTCATGCTTTTAGTGGCATTGGGAGGAACCGTCTGCGCCGTCCTGGCCGGTTACTTGTCGGCCCACGCCGCCATGGGGCTGGGTGAAATACTGCGCAACCGGCTTTTTAACCACATTTCCGGTTTTTCGTTGTCCGAATTCGACAAATTGGGAGCTCCGTCCCTCATTACGCGGAATACGAACGATGTTACCCAGATCCAGATGGTTGTCATGATCATGCTGCGGATGATGATAACCGCCCCCATCATGTGTATAGGTGGGATTATTATGGCCGTGTCCAAGGACAAGGGGCTTTCATGGGTAATAATAGTGGTAATCCCGATATTGGCCGTGATCATTGCCCTGGTGGCTTCAAAGGGATTCCCGCTGTTTCAGTCGATACAGAAGAAAATCGACAGGATAAATCTCGTTCTGCGCGAAGGGTTGAGCGGCATCCGGGTAATCCGCGCCTTCAACCGGGAAGATGATGAAAAGAAGCGTTTCGACGATGCCAATCTTGACCTGACGAAAACATCCATAGAAGTCAACAGGCTGATGGCACTCCTGATGCCGCTAATGATGCTCATTATGAATTTTACGACGATTGCGATTATCTGGTTCGGCAGTATCCGGGTTGATTCCGGTGTATCGAATATCGGGAACATGATGGCTTTTCTCCAATACGCCATGCAGATACTTTTTTCACTCCTGATGGCCGCCATGATGTTCATCATGGTACCCAGGGCGCAGGCTTCGGCTGAAAGGATCAATGAGGTCCTGGCAACCAGGCCGGAAATCCTTGATCCCGAGGAAGAAGTTCGGCCTTCTTCAGAAATGAGGGGATATGTCGAGTTCAGGGATGTCACGTACCGTTACCATGGAGCCGAAGAGCCGGCCTTGAGAAATATATCATTCAAGGCGTGTCCGGGCGAAGTGACCGCCTTGATCGGATCAACGGGTTCCGGGAAGACCACCCTGGTGAATCTCATCCCCCGGTTTTATGATGTGGACAGCGGACAGGTGCTGGTGGATGGTGTTGATGTCCGCAGCCAGGCCCAGGAGGATTTGAGGGCCAGGATCGGTTTTGTACCTCAGAAGGCCGTGCTTTTCAGCGGTACCATAGCTGAAAATATCCGCTACGGCAAAATGGATGCCACCGATGAAGAAATCAGGCATGCGGCCGAAATTGCCCAGGCCACGGAATTCATTTCCGTGATGAAGGACGGGTTTGATTCGGAAATCGCCCAGGGGGGCACGAACGTTTCGGGAGGGCAAAAGCAGCGGCTTTCCATTGCGCGTGCCCTGGTCCGCAGACCTGAAGTATATGTTTTCGACGACAGCTTTTCAGCACTCGACTTTAAAACGGATGCGCGTCTGAGGGCCGCATTAAAAAAAGAGATGGCTGACTCCACCGTCATCATTATCGGGCAGAGGGTTGCCAGCATCATGGATGCGGACAGGATCATCGTACTGGAAGAAGGCAGGATTGCCGGCATGGGTACCCATAAGGAACTGTACAGGGATTGCAGGGTCTACAGGGAAATTGTGGCATCCCAGCTTTCGGAAGAGGAGATAGCATGAGCGACCATGGTTACACACGGCAATCCTCCGGGTCCTCACCTGCTTTTGGAGGCGGAAGAGGACGCGGCAGGTTCGGCGGTGGAATGTTCGGTCCGCGGGGGCCTGCCGAAAAGCCTAAAGACTTCAAGAAGACATTGAAAAGGCTCGTAGTCTATCTGCGGCCCCATGCAGTGCAACTCGGTATTGTATTGATTTTTGCCGTTTTAAGCACCCTGTTCATGATTCTCGGCCCCAAGATCCTGGGCAAGGCTACCACGAAGCTGTTCGACGGACTCATTTCCAAGTACATGGCGGTGGTATTGCATAAATCCGTACCGTCCATCGATTTTGTCTACATAGGTACCATTATCCTCATCCTGATCGGGCTTTACCTGGTCAGTGCGCTGTTCGGCTACATCCAGCAATACCAGATGGCCGGGGTTTCCCAGAAGACGGTTTATAATATGCGCCGCGACCTTAACGAAAAGCTTTCACGGCTGCCGCTCAAATATTTCGATTCAAAAACGCACGGCGAAATAATGAGCCGGGTCACCAATGATATCGACAATATCAGCACCACCCTCCAGCAGAGCCTGACGCAGCTCATCACGTCGGTCTGCACGATTTTAGGCATCCTGATCATGATGCTTTCCATCAGCCCGTGGCTTACCCTGATCACCCTGGTTACGCTGCCGCTTTCCTTTGTCGGAACAACCAATATCGCGAAAGTCTCCCAGAAGAATTTCGCCGCCCAGCAGAAGGAACTCGGCAACCTGAACGGCCACGTCGAGGAAATGTTCGCCGGCCACCAGATTGTCAAGGCGTTCGGCCACGAGGGCGATTCAGTCCGGGAGTTCAAGCAAATTAATACCCGCCTTTATTCGGCCAGCTGGAGGGCCCAGTTTGTATCCGGCATCATCATGCCCGTAATGAATTTTATCAACAACATAGGATACGTGCTTATCTGTGTCGTGGGCGGCATCATGGCGGCCAAAAAGGCGCTTGACCTGGGGGATATCCAGGCGTTCATCCAGTATTCCCGTCAGTTTACTCAGCCGATCGCTCAAACGGCAAATATAGCCAACATCCTGCAATCCACGATCGCCTCGGCTGAACGTGTTTTCGAGGTGCTGGATGAGGTGGAGGAACTACCGGACAAGGCAGAGCCGGCCGTGCTGGCCGAACCGAAGGGAGAGGTTGTTTTTGACGGTGTACGTTTCGGCTACAAGGAAGATGCGATTCTCATGGAGAACATGAACATATTCGTCAAGCCGGGTAAAACGATCGCGATTGTCGGTCCCACAGGTGCCGGAAAGACGACCCTGGTGAACCTGCTTATGCGTTTCTACGAAATAAGCGGGGGCAAGATAACGGTGGACGGCATCGATATCAGGGATTTCAAGCGAGGCTCGCTGCGGACGATGTTCGGGATGGTTCTCCAGGACACGTGGCTTTTCAATGGTTCAATAAAGGATAACATAGCCTATGGACGGGAAGGCGCCAGCGATGAAGAGGTTTACAGGGCTGCGGAAACAGCCCATGCCGACCACTTCATCCGGGCCCTGCCGGACGGATACGATTCGGTGCTCAAGGAAGACGCATCGAACATATCACAGGGAGAGAAACAACTGCTCACCATCGCCAGGGCCATTCTGGCCGATCCCTACATCCTCATCCTCGATGAAGCCACGAGCAGCGTGGATACGAGAACGGAGGTATACATCCAGAAGGCGATGAACGAGCTCATGAAGGGCAGAACGAGTTTTGTGATTGCCCACAGGCTTTCGACGATCCGCGATGCTGAAACGATACTCGTAATGAATGACGGTACCATTATTGAGATGGGTAACCATAAACAGCTTATGGCGAAAAACGGCTTTTACGCCGATCTGTATAACAGCCAATTCAGGGGCGCTTATGTTGATGAAACGGCAAAATAAGGAAAGGGACAAAAGTATGGAAAAGGAAAAAACCATGGACAAGGATGGGACGGAAGAGAAAAGAAAGAAACCGATTCGTCTGGGAGCGATTATAATCATTCTTTTGGTTCTTGCCGGAGGTATAATCGGTATTGTATGGCTTATGGATTCACTTAACTACGTCAGCACGGACAATGCTTCCATTGACGGAGAGCATACGAATATCAGCGCCCGGATGCTGGGACGCATAAAAACCATAAATACGGCCGAAGGTGACAAGGTGAACGAAGGACAGATCCTGGTGATTTTAGACGATGCCGATTTAAAGGCACAGGAGAAACAGGTTGCCGCGGCACTCAATTCAGCCCGTCAAAACCTGTCCTTATCCGGGATTAACCTGGAGAGGGCGGAGCGTGACTATAAACGGGTGAAGACCTTGTATGGTTCCAATGCCGCGACAAAGGAGCAGTTTGACCATGCACAGACCGCCCTGGATACGGCCAATGCACAGCATGCCATCGCCCAGGCCCAGGTGGAAGCCGCCAGGGCCCAGCTGGGCGTCGTACAAACCCAGCTCCTCAACACGCAGGTGCTCTCTCCGATTCCGGGTACGGTTGCCAAGGTCAACCTGCATCCCGGCGACATTGCCCAGCCCGGGCTGACCATCCTGACGATAAACAACCTCGATGTCGTCTGGATTAACGCCAATTTCGAGGAAACAAAGATCAACAGAATCAAACCGGATGCAGCCGTTGAAATAACTGTAGATGCCTACCCGGGGTTGGTGTTGGAAGGCCGTGTGGAGAGAATCAGCGCCGGCATAGTACCGCCGCCTTTTTCAATCGGTGAGTTTACCAAGACAACCCAGCGAATTCCTGTTAAAATCGTGTTTATAGACCTTCCCGATTCACTCAGGCTGTTACCGGGGATGTCTGTTGAAGTTAAAGTAAAAACGTGATTGTGGAGAAAAGGAACCTTGAATATGGATGTACTTAAATACAATAAGGAGAAATGGAACAAGCAGGTTGAATCCGGGAATCCCTGGACAATCCCGGTATCAGCCGAGGTAATAGCCGAGGCCCGTAAGGGAAATTTCAATGTGCTTTTGACAGAACAAAAGCCTGTTCCGCGCGACTGGTTTCCCGATTCGTTTAAGGGATTAAAAATGTTATGCCTGGCCTGCGGCGGTGGGCAGCAGGGGCCTGTTTTTGCCGCCCTGGGAGCGGAAGTGACGATCCTGGATAATTCTCCCCGCCAGCTGGAACAAGACCGTAAGGTTGCTGAACGTGAAGGATTGAATATCCGAACAGTGGAGGGTGACATGCGTGATCTTTCCGTGTTCACCGATGAATCCTTTGATTTGGTCTTCCATCCCGTATCGAATTGTTTTATCCCTGAGGTGCGGCCTGTATGGAAAGAATCGTATCGCGTACTGAAACGGAAGGGATTTCTTCTTTCGGGTTTCACTAATCCCTTTATGTACATGTTTGACTGGCGGAAAGCGGATGAGGGCATTTTTAAAGTACGCCATAAATTGCCTTTTGATTCCCGTACTTTGTCTCCTGAAGATTTAAAATACGAGTATGGAGATGAAATGCCCGTAGAATTCAGTCATTCACTTGAAGAGCAGATCGGAGGGCAGTTGGTAGCGGGATTTTTATTGCAGGCCATGTATGAAGACACACAGCCTACTCCCCTGGGAGAATACATGCCCTGCTACATCGCTACGTGTGCCGTGAAACCATGAAAAGGCAGAAAAATCCTCATAGGGTGCTTTTTATTTCATTTGAATTCTTTAGGATGCCTCTTTTTCAATTCGGCGACACTGTCAGAGCGGCCGGTTTTCTCCAACCGATTAATATAGCTTTTTAAATGTCCCCTTGCGTGGAAAGGGCCTCCTTCCCGGATTATTTTCCACATGGGATCATAGTACCGGCCGTACATCTGGCTCTGCATCATTGCATCATGCCATTGCATGAGGCGGTAGGCGCCTTCTCTCAGTAATACCGGGTTTTTATCGGCAATATTATCCTGTTCGTAAGGATCGGTACGCAGGTCGAAAAGCATTTCCTGCGGAAAAAGGTGAAACCCGTCATGGTACGTCCGCATGTAAAGCCAGTTCTCCCACCTGACGGATCTTTGGCAGACATGACAGTTCTGGCTCATTATTATCGTGTCCCTCCCGCAGGATTCGCCTTTGGTAACGGTTCGAGCGAAGCTTTGGCCGTCCCATTCAGGACGGGGAGAAGCGCCAAGAAGTTCGGCATAGGTGGGTGCCACGTCGATATGATAATGGAATTCTTTGTTCCGGATGCCTTTTTGACCGCCCGGCCATTTAACAATAAACGGGATCCGGCAGGTGGCCACATCTGCCGTTCCATGTTCGGCGTATAATCCCAGTTCACCGAAGTTTTCACCGTGATCGGCCGAAACGATGATCGCGGTATCTTCAAGTACGCCCTCCTCCTCGAGGGTTTTAAGGATTGTACCGATGTGCTCATCCATGTAATGGATCCCGCAGTCGTAGCCGTCTATAAGGTCCTTCATTTCCTTCATGTTTTTCACTTCACCTGGCTGCCGGGGATACCGGGGGTCTGTACCATTGTCGTACATGGCAAGATCCTGGATTGTATGCGGTCCGGGTGTTTTCTGGTGCCTGTCGATCAGGTCCTGTGAGAAAAAATCGGGTAAGGCATCGTTTTCAAAGGGATTCCCGAATTCCTTCGGAGCGCGGTAGGGCGTGTGCGGGTCCCAGTAATTTATATGTAAATACCAGTTGTCGGATTTTGCGTTGGCCTTTAGCCACGTGAGGGTTGTTGGTGTGACATCTTCGGCCGATTCCATGCCGCCCTTACCCGTATCGTGTATTTCACGGAACCCCGCGTAAAAGGAATAGAGAGAATGCCTTTCCCCGAATCCTCCTATATAGCATGTATAGAGGCCCTGTTGCTTCAATACTGCCGGCAGCGAATGGCGTGAAAGGTCCGAGTGGAAGCTCCGCGATTCTCCCTGCACCCAGTTGTCCGCATGTTCACCCCCATGGTTGACGGCGCCATTGTGTATTCCGAACTGGCCGCTCATCATGGCCGCCCGGGAAGGAAGACAGGGCGCATCCGATGTGAAAAACTGGTCGAAAACAACTCCTTGATCAGCTATTTTATCTATATTCGGTGATGTGTTTCTCAGGTATCCGTAGCACCCCAGATGATCGGCACGTAAAGTATCTATGTCTATGTATAATATTCGCATATACCCCCCCCTTATAATAACTGTTTTGACATTATGGAACATTATCTATAAAGCATCAAGTTATAATTCAAAACCCAGATCGTGTAATTTTCTCAGAAATCCCGTTTCCGTATTCAGTGTATGAATGTATTCACCGGTATCTTTTTTATAAGAAATAATTCCGCCTTCATCCAGCTTAATTATCAGAACAGGATCCATTGCGTTTGAAGAATGATATTTATTCGATTTGTATTGATTGTCAACCAGTTCTTCTGGAGTTTTATCCATCCCCCCGCCACGCAAAACAAACCTGCCGGGGCAATGAGGTATCGGAATCCATCTGTAACGCGAATACAAATCATCAAAAGTCACACCGCCCCCTTCTCTCTACTGATTTCTGAATCCTGACTTCTGATTCCTTCCAAACCCCCTGTTCAATCAACTGCCGTGTCGCCTTCTCTTCCCATCCGCGGTTGGCAGCGGGACTGGCGGGGCTTGGATGAAGAATGTGGGCCACGGTAATTTTTTCCGGATCCCACCTGGCGGTTTGATTTATTTTATGGGCCTGTTTTTTTATATAAGTTTTTATTGCCTGAACAATCCTGGACTCGGCAAACCGTCCTATTCCAACCACAAACCGGGGTTGGATAATACAAAGAGCCCGGACAAGAAACAGGTCGCATAAATTCAAAAGAGCATTGCTTTCATTTGCTGATAATTTATCCGGAGTGATGTTTTTACCCTTCTCATCAAAGAAAGCAAGCGGACAGTAATTAAGAACAAAGTGCTTTTTGAAAAAACGGCCGGCTGTTTGGTAGCGGTTCCTGAACAGGCCCCATAGACGGAGCCCGCTGATTTCATGACGGGAACAGGAAAAGCCGTCTATCGGCCGTTTTGGGTGAAGCCGGGGAGGCTTGGCTACCTTCCCGGAAATCGCCAGCCAGTTCGTGACTGCATTGATTTCCCCGAACGGTATTCCCGTTTGCACCATTCCCCACGGTCCCGGATTCATCCCCAGAAACACGGCCATTTTTGTTCCTCCACCGTATTTTGAAAGGTACATTTTATACGGCTCCCATGCGTAACCTATGGGATTGTATACGTGGGTGACGGGCAGGGAAAACGACAGCCTGTCAATTTCTTTCCTGAATTCCTTCTGGCTTTGAACAAGAGGGGAATGGACCATTATCTATTTTTGTTCCATTAATTTTTTCGCCGATACCTTCGGGTGATGGTACCTTGAGAGCCCGAATGTAGATTTCCCGTATTGAATGGCGTCCCTGGGACAGTAATTGAGGCAGGCAAGACATTGCTGGCAGTGTTTTTTCCAGACAGGTTTGCCATCCTGCATTTCGATATTGTCGACCGGGCAAATGTCGGCACAGAGTGAACAGGCATTGCACTCCGGACCGGCGGAGAAACTTTTATCCAGGAATTGAATGAATTTATACCCCATTGAATACATCAGGCCGGGGTGAATCCGTGTCTTGAAAAAAGAATTTTCCCTGTCAAAGAAACTCCCGTTTTTACCGACCGTTTCAGCTATGACTTTTGTTTTTTCTAAGGCTTTTTCATACAATGCTTCCCGTTCCTCTCCGGAAACAGCCTCGCCGAACGGTAGATAATTGCTTGGCATCCTGACGCTGAAGCCCGCCTGGAAATGGATGTTTTTTTGCTTTATCAATTCACGTGTCAGGGAAAAAACCTTCCCGATTTCACCGGCATTGACACCGACCAGAAAGAGATAGGGAATATTATCCAGGGATTCAATAAAATCGCAGACAATATGCGGAAGCCTGTGCATGTATACAGGACAGACAATACCCAGTTTCCCTGAGATTGGGATTTTGTCCTTGAGAACCTTGACAATGGGCACAAGTTCTGCGTCTG
Organism: Spirochaetales bacterium; assembly: GCA_016928415.1. Taxonomy (GTDB): domain Bacteria; phylum Spirochaetota; class Spirochaetia; order SZUA-6; family JAFGRV01; genus JAFGKU01. The sequence goes on along the minus strand of JAFGKU010000228.1, from coordinate 22,508 downwards.
GAAGCTTTTCTATGAGATTTTCCGCGATAAACCGCGAATTTCCCGTCCCTGAAAAATAGGCAATGGTTAAATTCATATGCACCCCTTTCTTTCCGAAGTATACCCTTTACCGTGAAAAGGTCAAGCTGGGAGGTAAAATTGAGGGTATGTGAAATCATATTGGAAAATCATTATATTTATAGAATAAGTCATTGCACTTTTTGAGAATTTATGATATATGAATATTAGCAACTTTAGTGCTGCGAAGACCTATTAATTATTATTGGCATAATTATATTAATAATCAAAGAGATTCCCTGCCTGAAATAATTAAAATAAAGGAGTGTATTATGAAGAAATTAGTATTTTTATTTGTTCTATCGTTTATATTGCTTTTTGTCAGCTGTGACCAGGGTAATATAATAAATGGTGGTAAACCGCCTGCAGAGGAAACGGGAATTATCCGGATTTCATTGCCTTCAAGTAAGAGTGTTGACCCGGTCACAATCAGAGAAAAGGCCAATAATTTCAAGATTTATGCTTACAATGCGGATGAAACATATACCGCAACATTAACGGATACAGCTTCAACGGCGGAACTTTATGTTGTGGCTGGAACTTATAAAATTTTGTGTCTTGCGGAATATAATTACCTGATGCTCGCAACCGGTTATGTTGAGGATATCGTCGTTTATGAAAACATGGTGACTGATGTTACGCTTACCTTAAAATATGTAACTTATGAGGTTAGTCACAATATTCCGGCACAGATGAGTTGTTCGACTGAATACCTGATAGAGGTAACTCCCACAATTGACACCAGAACACCGGTGGTTAAAGTGGATCAGTTAAATTCAACTTTCGGATTATTGAGTGATGGGGATGCCGACGGCATTTATTCAGTGAGTTACACGGCACCCAGCCAGCCGACTACTCAGGATTTGATTTTTTATCAATACGTTTTTGCTTTTGATGATGAATACTCCAAATATCTTATTCCCCGAGGGGCCAATCATGACTATATTCATCAATCCTATCTTAATACGAGCCTTGGCGATGAGCAATTCCCGGCGAGTGTTGAAATCATAGCCGGGAGTACACCTACCGGTATTGAAATTAACATAGAATGGGAATAAAGCAAATAAAAAAATTGCAGATGTCTGTATCGGCCTTCCATTTCGGAAGGCCTTTTTTTTTGAAAAGTGATCGTTTCCTGGATTTTAATTCATGGCTTGAATGGATATCATTCATATTCTGAATAATATTAATTGTGCTTTTAGTTAAATTTATTTACCCAATGTACGGAATTCTAAATCAAATCTTTAGTTTCAATCTTCCCCTTGATAAATTCGATAAATTCTTCCGTTTTCATCATGTTTTTCTGTTCACCGGTCCGGGTTCGTACGGAAACGGCACCCTCTTTTTCCTCTTTTTCGCCGACAATCAGCATGTAGGGTATTTTCTGCTGCTGGGCGGTCCGGATCTTGGCGTTCATCCTGTTGTCGCTTAAATCCGCTTCCACCCTGATTTCCTGTTCCAGCAATTGTTTGCGGAGATTACCGGCATACTCGTCAAGGGTGTGGGCAACGGGAATGACCATCACCTGGACCGGGGCAATCCAGACCGGGAAGGCACCGGCGTAATTCTCAATCAGCACACCGAAAAACCTTTCGAGGGAACCGAACAGGGCCCTGTGGACCATGTATGGCCGCTTTTCCGTGCCGTCATTGTCCATGAATTTCATGTCAAACCGTTCCGGTTCGTTGAAGTCGAACTGGATGGTGGACATCTGCCATTCCCTTCCGATCGCGTCCCTTACCTTCAGGTCAATCTTGGGTCCGTAGAAGGCGCCGCCGCCTTCATCAATCGTGTATTCCAGGTTTTCCTTGCCGATGGCTTTTTTAAGGGATTCTGTGGCCTGTTCCCACCGGGCTTCCTCGCCGACGCTCCCTTCCGGACGTGTGGCAAGATAAGCCTTGATGTCCTTGAACTTGAAGGCGTCCCAAATCTTCAAGGAGAACCGCAGTACGTTCCTGATTTCATCCTCGATCTGGTCGGGGGTACAGATGATATGGGCATCATCCTGTGTGAATCCGCGAACCCTTAAAAGGCCGTGGAGGACGCCGGAACGTTCGTACCGGTAGACGGTACCGAGTTCCGCCCACCGCAGGGGAAGATCCCTGTACGACCTTATGGCGGTTTTATAGATCAGTATATGGAACGGGCAGTTCATCGGTTTGATATAGTAATCCTGGTCGTCGATGTTCAACGGGGCGTACATGTTTTCGCTGTAAAAACCGAGGTGTCCGGATTTTTCCCAGAGCCATGATTTCCCGATATGGGGTGTGTAAAGAAGCTCGTATCCGTCCCTGAAATGCTCTTTTCGCCAAAAATCCTCGATTGTCGATCTGATCCGGGCACCTTTGGGGTGCCAGTATACGAGGCCGGCACCTGCTTCTTCATGAAGGGAGAAAAGGTCCAGCTCCTTGCCCAGCTTTCTGTGGTCGCGTTTTTCAACTTCGGCCAGCCAGTTCAGATGGGTGCGGAGGTCCTTGGCCGTTTTCCAGGCCGTTCCGTAGATACGCTGCAGCATTTTGTTTTTTTCATCCCCCCGCCAGTACGCACCGGCAATGGAAAGCAGTTTAAACGAACCGGGGTCCAGTTCGTTTGTGTTGGCCACATGGGGCCCCCGGCAAAGGTCGGTAAAGGAATTCTGGGTATAGATTGAGATTTCTTCGTTTTCAGGTAATTCATTTATCAGTTCAACCTTGAACGGCTGGCTTTTAAATAGTTTTAATGCTACTTCTTTTGAAATCACTTTTTTAACGAAATCATGGTTCCCCTTGATGATTTCTTTCATTTTTTCTTCAATATCGGTTAAATCTTCCGGTTTCAGGGCCCTCGGAAGGTCAAAATCATAGTAAAAACCATTTTCAATGGCGGGTCCGATCGCTATTTTAGCCTCCGGAAACATTTGCAGCACTGCTTCTGCCATGATATGTGAAATGGAATGTCTTATCGAAGCTAAATCTCCGTTTTGCCGGTCTGCCATTTTTTCCTCCAAACTGCAGGTAGGTTGATGCTGTCCAGTATTGTCAGATATGTCAAATTTGTCAAGACGGGGCTTGATTCCGCTCAAAATAATGTATTAAGTAAGTCATGGAATGGACGATAGTTAAAGTAATAGATTTTGTAATACATTGAGTAATATATTATGGGGAGGGACCTGCTTGACGGCAGGTATCCAAAGCCCTATCATTATGTTTAAGGAGCCGTAAACTATGCAGAGATCCCTTGATATTGGATCCGTCCTCGGTGCCCTTTTTGGCGCGGCATGTGTTGTAATCGGAATTGTTGTGAATGGTGCGGATGTTACCGTCTACATGAACCTGTCATCTGTTTTCATCACCATCGGAGGATCATTCGGTGCAATGATGATAACTCACCCATTGAATCATATTCTCAATATTCCCAGGTTCCTGGGGATCATCTTTTTTGTTCCCAAGTTCGAGGAAGAACGTATTATTACCCAGCTTGTCGCTTTTTCCGAAAAGGCAAGGCGCGATGGTATTCTGGCGCTTGAGGATGATCTTGAATCCATCGAAGATGATTTTCTAAGGCAGGGAATCCAGCTTGTCGTGGACGGTACTGATCCTGAAATCATCAAAACAGTTTTATTTACGGAGCTGAATAAAATTGAGGAACGACATGAAAAGGGCAGCAGCCTTTTCGATGACTGGGGGAAAACGGCACCGGCGTTCGGCATGATCGGCACCCTGATGGGACTCGTTGCCATGTTGGTACGTCTTGAAGATAAGTCGGCGATTGGTTCCGGTATGGCCCAGGCCCTGTTGACCACCCTTTATGGTGCTGTTCTTGCCTATTTGTTCCTCCTTCCGTTCAGGAGAAGGCTTGAGGAGAGAAATAAAGAAGAAACCCTGGTCAAGGAAATCATGATCGAAGGGGTTTTGGCCATCCAGTCCGGTGATAACCCGAGAATTCTTGAAGAAAAACTTCTTGCATTCCTGCCTCCCGAGAGAAGGGAAACTATCAGGCAGGAAAATATAAGAGAATAAGGACAATATATGGCAATCCGGCCCGGTAAAAAACAAAAAAAAGTTGATGAGGGAGCCCCCTCTTGGATGACAAGTTTTGCCGATATGACCAACCTCGTCCTTACTTTTTTCATCCTGTTATATGCCCTTTCTGAAGACAATCCCATAAAAAATGATGCCATGCTGGGTGTTTTCAAGGCTATCGGGCCCAAGGAAGGCGGCCTTACCCTGCAAAAAGGTAAAATGACGGAATTGGGCAATACCGTGCAGTCACTTCCCTCCATGGAAAAAGGAGAACAGGCGGGCAAAGCAGTGAAACTTGCCATAGCCATGTTCCAGCAGGAGATTACCTCTAAAAAGGTGAGGATTAAGGAGGACGAACGCGGCCTGATTGTTTCATTGGCGGCGGACACGTTTTTCAAGCCCAGTTCCGCCGAGATTGACATTGAAACGGTACGACCGATCCTGCAAAAGGTGGCCAATTTCCTTTCCATCGATGCGTTTAAAAATAATAAATTCCGCATAGAAGGCCACACGGATTCCATCCCCACTGACCCTGGCAGTCCTTACCCGACCAACTGGGAGCTTTCGTCCATGCGGTCGATAAACGTTTTGAAATACCTGGTGGAATACGGCGTCAATGAAAAGCAGTTTCAGGTAACCGGTCTGGCTGATACCGTTCCCCTTATGTCCAATGAAACGGAAGAAGGCAGGGCCTACAACAGGCGCGTGGATATTGTTATCCTTTCGGAAGGACATTTGTAAATGAAAAAAACGGCATTCTTACTCGTGGTTTTGTGTTTCTTTCCATTTGGATGCAGGGACAATATAGACAGGGCCTACCTGGAAAACCTGGTGTCCATGTCGGAACCAAAGTATGATGATGCCCCTGTATCTGCCGAGACGATAAGCGAGATCAAGGCGATTCTGTCACAATATCAGGAAAAGGTTCAGAAAAAAGTAGCTGCCGTTGAGGAAGTGGGAAAGCTTTATGAAAAGATTGCCCAGAAATACCTTGAGATTGAAACATTAAGGCAGACAATAGACATACAGCCTGACGAGGATACGGCTGCCGACGAATTGAATTCGGCCAGTCAAAAGGAAGAGGGCGTGTATTACAATGCCGTGGGGCTGAGTCTTATTGATCGCGGTATATATAAAAAAGCGTATGATTATCTGCTGAAAGCTTTGGACATTTTTCCTGCAAGCGGCAGTCTCTTCTACCAGATGGCTGTCTGTACCGCCTATATTGGTAAATCCTATATAAAGACGGATAAAAACGACAAGCAGGGCGATCGCTGGATTGGCATGGCAGAGAATTACTATAAAAAAGCAATACAGCTTAACCCTTCACATCTTGATGCCCAGTACGGTTTAGGCATTCTTTACATGTTCGAACTAAACCGTCCCGAGGAGGCGATCAAGTATTTCCTGCCCATTAGAGAAAGCCAAAGTCAGAATACGGATGTCCGTTTTGCCCTGGGTCAGGCGTATTATATGCTGGGCCAGTATGATAATGCCATTCAGATGTATGACGAAATACTTGCCGTCACCAGGATCAGGGAACGGATCAAACGGGCGGAAGAGAATAAAAAACAGGTAGAGAACGCCAAAATCGGCTATTGAATCTTGTTCGAATTACCGTCTTGAATAATTTCACAATCCGGATATACTGAGAACAATCATTTTATGGATATTACCGGATTCATCACTATCTTCTCGCTTTCTTTTTTAGTCGCCCTGTCCGGCGCGCTTTCGCCGGGTCCCTTGCTCGTCTATACGATCATCACTTCCGTCCAGGCACGAAAACGGGGTTACCTGACAGGATTATTCGTAATAGGAGGCCACGCCCTTCTGGAAGCGGCTATTTTGCTCGTTCTCCTGTTTGGATTCTCCTTTTTTTTAAAGAATACAATCGTCGTTCTTGTTGTCAGTATCATAGGCTGTCTTTTTTTGATTTATTTCGGCGTCCGCATAATTATTGATGTTATTCGTAAAAAGATACCCGTCGATTTTCTTGAAGTTCCGGAACAGGACAAGGAGGCAGAGGCTGTCCGGGCCGATGCGCGTCGAATAGCAAGAAATCCAGTTATCGGCGGGATTATCGTCTCCATGTCCAATCCTTACTGGTGGATTTGGTGGGCGACAATAGGCGCCGCTTTTTTGGTCAAATACGAAATTTCGTTCACGAACATCCCCGGCGTAGTTTCCTTTTTTGCCGGGCACGAAATGGGTGACCTGGTCTGGTATCTCGCTGTCTCCGTACTCGTTTTTTTTGGAAAACGTTTTATAAACAGGAAGGTATACTATACCGTTTTATTCCTGCTCGGTATTTTCATGATCGCTTTTGGATTGTATCTGGCGATTTCTCAATTCTTCACCGGTAATCCGGCTTAAGGGGACCTCTAATAGAACATGGCCTTGATATTGATGTATTTTTCGAAGAGTTTTTCAATTTCCTCGTAGTCTTCCCATATTTTTCCGAAAAAGTTCACGGTAGTCATGTGCGTTCCAACCTTGTTTATGATCGCCCTGGCCAAAGAACTGGCCTTGGTAAAATACTTCATCGGTATTACGCCTTCCTTTACCTTCAAGGTAATCATGTAGATATCGGCCACCTCCTTGCGTGAATATATTCCATAGACAAAGAAATTGTATATCGCGGAATTGATCCTCCGGAATACCTCCTCCTGTGTGATCTGGGTCAGGCAGCTTTTCACTATGTCTTCGGCAAGCTGGTCATAGCTTTCGGGGGTGTCTAAATAATCAGATATAATTTTGACCGCTATTCGTCTCATGGTTTCAGGAGTTCTGTATTTTGAAATGAATATTTTACGTGCTTCGCTCAAAGCCTCTTCCGCAGCATCTATGTATTTGGGGTAAACGAGCATTATATAATCATCCAGGGCCTGGTATTCTTTTTTACCTCCCATCGTCATTATTTCCCTGTAAACCTGTTCAAGAATGTCATAAAAAATTTTAACGGTAATATTTTTAGCCATTTTGAAGTTGTCTATATGGTCCTTTATAAGACCTTTATAACTTGCCAGTCTTTCCAGGTAGGGGTCCAGATAATCCGGTGTACGCATATTGGCTGTTTTTAAGAGGCCTATTGCCGTGACCTTGGTCCTGTATTTATGTTCAATCATTTCGATAGGTTTGTAGTATTTGATCAGGATGTCCGCTATTTTACTCAGTTCGTTTCCCACATTGAATCTCTTTAAATTTAAGGATAAGTTATGGGGATTTTCTTTGCAAGTATTACAAGTATCTCAAAAATGTTTTTTAGGGTCTTTAATGACAGGTATTAAAATAATGTAAGTCTTGACAAATCAACTGGGCCTTTAGTAAAGTTGACCAACTTAATTTTATTTTGAGGTGTTTTTGAACAAAATATTCTGTATTGTAGGCATGTGCGGTTCCGGGAAATCCATTGCCTGCGATGTTTTAAGAGATGCCGGGTGGCATTATATCCGTTTTGGACAGATAACGATCGACAGGTTGAAGGAACAGGGCAGGGAAATTACGGAAGAAAATGAAAAGGCAATGCGTGAAGGCTTGCGGAAGAAGCATGGAATGGGGGTTTTTGCCCTGTTATCATTGCCTAAGATAGAAGAATTCTGCAAGTCCGGACCGGTTGTTGTAGACGGTCTTTATTCCTGGACCGAATATAAGATCTTGAAAAACAAGTTTTCTGAAAACCTGAAAACCATCTGCATCCATGCTTCGCCTGAGATCCGTTATGCAAGGTTGGCCCAACGTAAATCAGACGCGAACGACACGGAAACCCGCATGCGCCGATTAACAGAGGAACAGGCACAGAAACGGGATTATTCAGAGATCGAAAACATAGAAAAAGGCGGCCCCATCGCCATGGCGGATATAATGATAATAAACGAAGGGAACCTGGAAGAACTCAAGGCGAAAATGAACAGGTTAATCTCATAAAACCTTAAGGAGTGAAAGATGACAAACACCCGGATTTCAAAGGATTTGTATTATCTTCATATAGCCAAGGATATTTCCACGCGAGCCACGTGCTTGAGGCGTAAATTCGGAGCCGTTATCGTTAAAAACGACGCGATAGTTTCCACCGGGTACAATGGCGCACCCCGGGGATGCATGGATTCATTAACAGCCGGCTGGTGCTACAGGGAAGAAAAACAGATTCCTTCCGGTGAACGGTATGAAATGTGCCGGAGTGTTCATGCGGAACAGAATGCCATCATTCACGCGGGCCGTGAAAGAACCATTGACTCGACGCTATACCTTTCCGGTGTAGATGCCAAGACGGGACGGCTTTCGGGAATAGAACCCTGCCTGCTCTGCACAAAGATGATCATCAATGCCGGTATACGGAGGACAGTGGTGCAGAAGACGGAAGACACGTACCTTGAGCTTTCACTGGAAGAGATGATAAAACGTTTTGAAAAGTGTTTTGAACGCTGATCGGTATCCCGTTCAATAAAGTAAATTTTCTTAAGCTGTCTGAGGTTCTAATGTAAAATTGGCGCGATGAATTCTGAATCCGATGCGTTTATAGAATTTACGGGCACGTATTTTTTTCAATTGACTGGACAGGCACATCTTGTAACAATTGTTTTCCGAGCAGATTTTCATGGCATGTTGTATCATTTTCCGGCCTATACCCTTAAGCCGCATTTCTTCGGAAACAACCACATCCTCCACGAGACCCGCAGCTTTGCCTTCAGAGGTCTGGTTGTCCTTAATGGAAAGAAAGAATGTTCCGGCGATTTTTTCATCGACCCTGGCTACATAGACAGAGTACCTGGGATGGTTTTTCATTTCATTAAATATTCTTTCAGCCCCGGATCTGACATTACTTTTATCAAAATTTTCGATGCCGTAAAGGTTTAAAATCCCGGGTAAATCATCGATATTAGCCGGTTCGATAACGACCTGGTTCTCCTTCATTTTTTCCTCCTTACAAGAGGGGATTTCCTGCAGTCCCCTATAACCAATGATCGGGAAGGAGGTCGCCTAGATTAACCGGATTTTTATCCTTCAGTATCACTTTTGTATTACTGTTTCCCGGGTTTACCTGCAGCATCAATTCACGGCACCTGCCGCACGGGGGCAGGATACCTTCTTCGTCCACGGCCACAACCATTTCAATCCTAGTTTCCCTGTATTTGAGCATTTCGGCAACGGCCGAATGTTCCGCGCAAAATCCGATTCCGCAGGCTACATCGATACAGATTCCCGTATAAACATTTCCCTTGTCCGTTACAAGCGCCGCGGCTACCGAACCGGCTGTGAATGATTTTGTCTGTAAGGGGAATTCTCCTACTATCTTCTTCGCTTCTGCAACGAGATCTTCTATTTTCACTATAATCCTCCATACGTGTAGGTAATTTAAGGGATAATAAAATCAATATTAGTGCCGATTGTCAATACTCCTTCTTCCTTTAAAACAAACATGTTGTCCAGGTCGGAGTTCATGTAATCCCCTTTTAGATGTTTTTTATCACCATTTGTATCCACATAGGAATAGAGGAAGTATTTACCGGGATGGACATTTTTAAAGGTGTAGCTTTTCGTCCCGATGGGGAGAAACACGTATTTGGAGATATATTTCAGATTTTCCTTGATGTACTTCAAGCCCTTGAATAACGACTCGGTGGTAAGAAGAAGGAATATCTCATCGTTTGAATCGATCTTCAAATTCCCGTCAATGTTAATATTAACGGTGACCTTGCCCACGTAGGGCTGGGCCAGGGAACTGTAAGGATCGTTTTCGAATGTAAAATAAATGCTTTCATGCATGCCTTTAAAAACATCGGAAAAATCCTTGACCATGACCGGTTGGGGAAATTTGAACCGGGCTATGGCCGATGCGGCGGCTTTCCTGTCACCCAATTCCGCTGTCCACCGGGAATGGAGTTCCAGGGGGGATACCTTGTTGAATTTGTTCGTATACACTTCCATTACAAATTGACCGGCCTTGAAAGTGAATTCGGAATAGGCCCTCTTGTCGTGGGACTGGAAATCGGAAAACCGGTAGTACCCCTTTTTTTCATCGACTTTATCTACGACTTCGTATGTGACACATCCCTTGTGCCGAAAAACACCTTCGGTACGCATGGCCACCTTCAGCCTGTTTTCATGTTTGACGATAAAAAAGCTGACGAAATTCAGTGTATCCGCATCCAGTGTGGAATACTGCGATACCTGGCCGGGGGAAACGGGACGGAAATCCACATACCACATGTCAAAGCTGCCGGCCGGGGTAGTGGAACTTACGGGTCCGTGCCATAATCCCGGCAGCCTTTTCAGGATGCCGAAACCCATTACATCTTCTGTTTTTGCAGAAACATCCGCGTTACCTGTTTTAATGATGTCCGCATTGTCTGGAGTCTCTGCGAAGATTGTGGGCAATCCCGGATATAGGAAAACAATAATAAAAATACTGAGGGTCTTTTTTAAATGCATAATTTCCTCCCATCCCAATTTACTTAAAAATCAGATCAGACTGAATCTCCTTTAAAAGTATACGGTCTGGAGAATATTTTTCCAAGGTATATTCCTTTGTAAAATTAAGATTTAGGTTTGCAGACCGCTTTCCACATGGACGAAAACTGCTGTGTGCCGTTATTATTCCAAAAATGTTCGTCGCGTTTCAGGTTGAATATATAAAACGAATCCAGCAAACTGACCAGATCTTTTTCATCGGCAAAGTAATGAACATCACCCGGGTGAATCGAGTTCCCGGGTAAATAAGTGTGTGGTTCAACCATTTTGCCTGAACCGTATTTACCGTCCTGTCTTGTAGGTATTGTGAAATAGAAAAAACCGTCTGGTTTGAGAGCCGTCCTTACCGCATCCAGTTTTATTAATAATATATCACGCGTGTTATGGTAGATTACATTAAAGGCAAGAACGGCATCATATTTATTTTCCTGCCCGGCATCATTTGTGAGGTCTGTAACCATTGTCTCAAAACTGTATTGCTTTTCCTTCTGCCATCGGCGTAAATAATTAATGGCGTTTTCGGAAATATCGATGGCCCTCACCCGGAATCCCATGCCCGCCAGCATGATGGTATGCCGGCCGATGCCGCAGCCGTAGTCCAGTACATTCGGGCAGTCCCTTGCATTCAGTTGTGAAAAAAATAATTGGACATCCGTATCCGGTGTTTTCCAATAATCATTCTGAGATTCTTTTTCCCATTGCTCGTTCCACGTCATGTTTCTTCCTGGCTGCATTTATTGCCCGTATTCCACTGAACATCTATCTCGTAACCCCTTGGTATGTTGACGATCCTTTCCCCGGAATAACCCAGGGTAAGCACACCCAATACATTCTTCCGGATACCGAGTTGTTTGCGTAACCGTCCGTTTGTTTTCAACGTGTAGAGTAAAGAATCCATCAGGCACGAACCGACGCCTAGTGATTCGGCGTAATAAATCATGGCCGCGAGAAGGTGGTGGGCACTGCTTCCCGTGACAGGGACTTTTTTATCTCCCACGGCTATTACGATGGCCTGGGTGTTCGGTTTAACAACCCAATTGGTCGTTTGCAGCTCATATTCCATTTTCCTTTTTATTTCATCGAGTCCTTTGGCGAAAAGCTTGAAAAAAAGGGTCAAAGGTTTGAATCCGAATAAAAGCCTGTAAAAAAACCTGACAAATGATAATGCATTCGCATCGATTTTGGCAATCAGCTTTTTATCGTCTATGACTATAAGACGTATATTTTTGTTCTGGTTGGGTGCATATTTTGCGGTTGATACAATTTGCTTAAGTATGCCTTCGGGAAGCGGTTTGCTGGCGAATATTTTTGTGGACCGGCGCTGTTCCATCAAGGCCAGCATGTCCACAGGATTGACGGACGCAACCACTTTAATTTTTTCAGCGTGAATGTTATTGACCGTAATGGCCTGGGCGGGACAGACGGCAACGCATTTCTGACACGTATTGCACAGGGCATAATTAAAAACAGGATACCCATCGCGTTCAGAGATGCAATACCCCTTCATTCTTTTTATGCAGACACCGCAGCGGGTGCACCGTGATTTATCAAGGGCGATGGCGTATTTTTCAGCTTCTATTGATTTTTTCATACCTATAGGCGCCTCTTGAAACATATTAAAGTATATATTGGTGATTGCCAATAGAAGGATAAAATTTTTATAGACCTTGATCTAAATGATTTTTTTTATTTATATTGTTATTGATTTATTATTATTCTATTTATTGAACGCCGCAATGAAGAAAAGGATGTATTGGGCTAATTTATGATTCCAAATCAATGGTATGCCATACTTGAATCAAAAGAAGTTAAAAAAGGCCGAATGATCGGTGTGACACGAATGGGTGAAAAACTATCGGTTTGGCGGGGAATGGATGACAGGGTCGCTGTAATTTCAGATCTTTGTGCGCACCGCGGGGCCTCCTTGTCCTGTGGGAAACTCCATCCCGATGGTGTTACCTGCCCTTTTCATGCGTTTAAATATGACAATACCGGAAGATGCATCAGTATACCGGCAAACGGGAAGACGGCACCCGTCCCGGAAAACTTTAAGGTGCGTTCTTATGCCGTCGAGGAAAAACAGGGATTCATTTTTATTTTCTGGGGGGAGCGGCGCGATAATTTGCCGCCTGTTCCTTTTTTTGAGGATTTAGACGCGGGCTTTCTACATGGATCGCGGCAGGATCCCTGGAAGACCCATTACTCAAGGGCCATAGAAAATCAGCTTGACGTGGTGCATGTTCCCATAGTGCATTACAACACAATCGGCCGAGGGAACAAGACCCTTGTCGATGGTCCCAAGCTTGAGGTGAACAGGGAGCAACTGTACATCAAGTATTATAATCGTGTGGATGACGGCAGGCCCCCGGTGAAGGACGAGGCTCTGCCGCCTGTCGACCGGAAGAAAATCCATCTGCATTTTATTTATCCCAATATCTGGCAAAACTGGATCAGTGAGAAATTGAGGATCATGATCGCGTTCGCTCCTGTGGATGATCAGAATACGATCCTCTACATCCGGATCTACCAGAAAATCATGAAGCTTCCGGTTTTATCCCGTTTTGTGAACTGGCTTTTTTTGAAATTTTCACTTGTCGTGGCGCACCAGGACAGACGGGTTGTAGAAACACAAAGACCGTTCCGTTCTACATATAAAATGCAGGAGAACCTGATACAGGGCGACAATCCGGTTATCGCTTACCGCAGGCTGCGTGATGAACTGATAAATAGTAGGGCTTTACCTTAATATTATCCCGAAATGTTTGTACAACCAATATCCCAATTTTAATATTCTCGGTGTGATGCTCAAAATTTTATTTTTTTTAATATCTTTCAATATCTGACTGACGGCTAAATTTACGGGAACCGTACCTTGAGGAATAGCTGCTTCCTTTTCAGAAGCCGCTGCTCCGATAATCGGTTTATAGAATATGTTGGTTCTGACAAGTCCGGGGCAGACAATGGATAGCGATATGTTGTATTTCCTTGCTTCTTCCCTTAGGGACAAGGTTAACCCGGTGATTGCATATTTTGTCGTATTGTACAGGACCTGGCCCGGGTACGGGATAATGCCGCTTATGGATGATGTGTTTATGATATGGCCTGATTTTTGTTTTTTCATAATGGGAAAAACAGCTTGAATACCGTGAATGACACCGTAAAGGTTTAAATCGATGATTTTATGCCAATGATCCATGGTTGCCGATTCGAAGGGGAGGGTGCCGCCTATTCCTGCATTGTTGAACATAAAATTAATTGTACCGTGTTTATCTGCAATATCATTAATCAGACGATTGATTTCATTGTAATTGGTTACATCGATTAAATTGGTTTCAATTTTATTATTATAATCTTTATTTTCCTGTAAAAAATTTTTCAATCCGTCCGAATCAATATCAAGCATTACAACAGTTGACCCCATGCGTACAAGCTGCTGTGCTATTTCCCGGCCAATACCGGAGGCTGCGCCTGTAATGACCGCAATTTTATTATTATATTCATTCATACTCTTTAATACCCCAAAATGGTTGTGCGTTTTTCATCCCATTTCATCGCATCTGCGATACCTTTTTCAATAGTTTCCGTAGCCTTCCATCCCAATAATCTATCAGCTTTCTCGCAGCTGGCAAATCCGCCGGCCACGTCTCCAAGCCGGGGAGGGGCTTCTTTCTTTTTAATTTCTTGACCGAGAACCCTTTCGAAAGCGGTAATGAATTCCTTGACTGTGATACCTTTCCCTGCGCCCAGATTGATAATATTGTAATTTGGCGTCGATGTTTCTGAATTGAGAATATTATTGAATTTTTCCAAAGCCAGGACATGGGCTTTGGCAAGGTCCCAGACGTGAATGTAATCCCTGATACCGGAGCCGTCCCTCGTAGGCCAATCCACCCCTGTCAGCTTAAATACATCCAATTTGCCGGTTGCAGCGTCGATAAGCTTTCCCAGCAGGTGGGACGGATTTTTATCATGGGGGCCGCTGCGGAATTGCGGGTCTGCACCTATGGGATTGAAATAACGGAGAGAAATACATTTCAAAGGATAGGCAACACAGAAATCCTTGAGTATGGTCTCCGTGATGATTTTTGTCATCGCATACGGGCAGTTGGCGGCTAACGGGGAATCTTCGTTGACTTGATATTGTGGTGTTGGCGCATAGATTGAAGCGGATGAACTGAAAATGATTTTAGAGTGATTGAGATCAAGCAGAATTTTGAACATTTCAAGTGATTTGCTGACATTCTCATGGTAATACCTGTAAGGTTGTTCGACTGATTCCGGCACGACAATAAGTGCCGCGCAATGTATGGTGTATTCGATATCATCGTGGTCTGAGAAAATCTTCTCAAAAATTTTTTTGTCACTTATATCGCCATGATAAAAATTCCTGTCGTGAACAAATTCTTTTTTTCCGGTTACCAGGGAATCAAGAATTACCGGGACGTGGCCGCTGTCCTCCAATGCCGATGCCACGGTGCTCCCGATGTATCCTGCACCGCCTGTTATTAATACTTTCATAATCAGACCTCGTATAAAAATGAATTGGAGAAGCGCTCCCAATCAGGTGGATGGTATTCCGAATTCTGAAACATTTCAAGTGAGGTAAAGGAGATCATTTTTCGGGTACTTGTACTAGATTGGTTTGCTATGGTACGCTTGAAACGTAAAGGAGAATTCCATGCCCTATATTAATCCGCCCCACCGCATCCCCTTACTGCTCAGGATCGGCGTAAGGATTGCCGAAAAAGTGACAGGCAAACGGATGGAGCCTGCCCGGATACTTTCATGGTATCCGAAGGCAGCCATAGGTGCAGGAGTGCTCGAGTCATTGGTTGCCCACAAGGAACCGGGCGTACCGCGCAGGTTGCTGCAATTAATCAGAATGCAGGTATCTTTTTCCGCTTCCTGCCCGTTTTGCATTGATATGAATTCCAGTGAGTTCTCCATGCACGGTATAACCCGGGAGGAAATTGAAGTGCTTCAGGGAAAAAGGCGAATGACTGAAGTTGAATCCCTTACTGAACGTGAAAGAACGGCCCTGAAATTTGCCGGGGAGTTGACGGCTACACCCATATCCATCAGGCCGGATACGCTCGAAAAGATGAAAACGCTTTTTGACGAGAGACAGTATGTTATCGTGGCCTCCACCATTGCCCAGGTCAATTTCTGGACACGGTGCATCCAGTCCTTCGGTATTCCACCGGCGGGATTTTCCGAAACATGTGATTACCTGGAACTGGATAAGTACAGAACGCTTAAATCAAGGCAGGAGAATAATACGGGGCTTGATGAATGTTAACAAAGCATGGAGTCTTGATACAGGATGCACGTGATCTCGAAAATATCGGCTCCGGGACAATCGACCTGGTTGTCACTTCCCCGCCATATCCCATGATCCGGATGTGGGATTCCCTTTTTTCTTCGTTTTCCCCGGATATAGCCGCGGCCCTGGATAAGGGGAACGGCAACAGGGCATTTGACCTGATGCATGCCGAACTGGACAAGGTGTGGCAGGGGCTGTTCCGGGTGCTTAAATCCGGGGGCTTTGCCTGCATTAACGCAGGGGATGCCGTCAGGACCGTGGGAGAAAGGTTCCGGCTTTATTCGAATCATTCACGTATTACACAGGCTTTCGTAGAACTGGGTTTTGATGCACTGCCGGTCATCCTTTGGCGAAAGACCACAAACGCCCCGAACAAATTCATGGGCTCCGGTATGCTGCCTGCAGGCGCCTATGTCACCCTTGAACATGAATATATCCTGATTTTCCGTAAAGGGCCCAAACGGGAATTCAGTACGGCGGCCGAAAAGGAAAACAGGATGCAGAGTGCTGTTTTCTGGGAAGAACGGAATAGATGGTTTTCCGATGTATGGGACATAAAAGGCATGCAGCAGAAACTGGACCATCCCGACCTGCGTGACCGAAGCGCCTCCTACCCGCTTGAATTACCCTACAGGCTCATCAACATGTATTCGGTATACGGGGATATGGTCCTGGATCCTTTTACCGGGACGGGGACCACCCTGCTTGCCTGTATGGCGTGTGCACGGAACAGCTTAAATATTGAGATAGAAAGCTCCTTTCTGCCATTGATTATTGAACAGGCAAAAACTGCGGGATCCATCCTTGCAGACCTGGCTGATGAACGGGTATCCGGCCATGACCGGTTTGTTGCTGCTTGCGGAGAATCGGGCCGTTCCCTGAAATACGGGAACAAGTACCATGGTTTTCCTGTCATGACGCGCCAGGAGACGGAAATTCTTCTGTATACGGTAAAAAAGATTGATATTGAATCAAAATTATCAATTCATGTGGAACACGGCAGGTTTGAACGTCTGTGAAGTTACTGTTTTTTATTTGGGTACCTCTAAAAACCCCAATTTTTAAAGGTTTTGATTGCCTGCGCACAGGCCAAAACGCAGTAGCGTTTCATGACGAGCCCAAAAGGAGGTTTTTAGAGGTGCCTGTTTGCAATTCCTGCAATGAAAAATATAATTTAAAGGGTGAAGACTTGTTATGAATAAAAGGTGCATCCAATGAAAGGATGGATTGAATGGAAGATATTTTACAAAAAATGCCGGAGGCGTTATCCGCGCATTTAAAATCGCTTATGAAAGTGAGCGGGTTCGATGCCGATTCAAAATCGCAAAAGGCTTTCATAAAAAACTGGCTTAAAAAAAAGGCCTTATTTGATAAAATTGTGGAACACCAGGATTTTCAAATAGTCACAAGGATTGATCCCGGCTTCCGCGGCGGGATTGTCCTGCTCACCTATTCAGGGTCACTCCTTACCGTGGCACCTGAAGATGAAAGCGGGTCCCGGGAAATCGTGTACAACAGTATCGACATGCGTAAGGATGTTGTGCAGAAAACAACCGAACCGGCCGCAAAGGTCGTGTTTCCCGTCGAACTCCATAAATCGCTGGAAGCAACCTCCGGCAGAATAAAAAAGACATCGCCGATCCTCGGCATGGCCATCGAAGACGACCCGCAAAAGGAGAGACAGGGAATACTCAAGAAACTCAGGCTGATAGGGGAGCGTATTTCAAAAACCCTCATCGTGGTGAACCAGGAGTTGTTTTCCAAACACAGTGAAAAATCGGAACTGGATAACAGGGACGACCTGTTCGATCAATGGCTCATTCTCACCTGGTTTCGCATTGGCGGCTGGGAAGAAGCGGTTTTTTACACGCGTTGCAAGATTCTCTGGATGGAGCTGTTCAGTAAGATTTACAACAGGCTTTCGGATTCCATGACGGACGGGAAAGAAAGGGATGCGGCGTTCATGAGGCTTGTCAACGAGGATTTCCCCGGTTTTATTGACGAGTATAAATGGCTGGAATCGGAAAAGATGAACAAGGATATGGGATTGATGAAAGCGCTGGAACAGATTCCCGACAGGGAGGACTACGTTGCGTTCCTGGATTCAAAACTGCTTGGGTAATGTCAAGCACCGTATCTGTTATTTGTTCTTGTCGTTAAGAAACTCCAGGATGTCCTTAAATACATCTATTTCACTGGTGTCGGCCTGATGCCGCAGGTGATTACTTTCAAAGAGGAATTTAAGGGCATCAGCATTTGAAGTGAATTCCTTCCTTTCGGGCGGATCATGACCCATTTCGTACCATTCATACACGAATTTGCCGTCCTGATAACGGAATTCCCCGTAACCTTCCTTGTTGCTGTAATACTCATATTTTCCGTTTTTCAAATCGGTAATGATCTGGTTTTTTATTCTTTGCAGGACAGTATATTCCGGTCTGGTTTTATAATCTATATCGGCCTTTGCCCCTGATATTTTCCGGCCGATTCTTATAAAACCCTTGTCCAGAGCAATAGAATAGGCTGTTCTGCCGTTATTATTCCTGATAAAGGGATCGGCCTTATGTTTCATGAGACTGTCTATGATCCGGGTATTTTTGCCGTTGACAGCCGCATGGAGGGGAGTGTTTCCTTCTTCATCCTTTATATTCGGGTCTGCTCCGGCCTCCAATAACGAACTGACATTTTTTATGGTTGGCTGGTATTGACGGCAGGCATGATGAAGGGGTGTCTGCCCCCTGTTGTCCCGGATATTGACTAAGGCACCGTTTTCAAGGAGAAAGACGATACATTTCACCTTGTCAACATGTCTGCAGAGACAGTGAAGGGGGGTGTAACCGGCCGAATTCCGTGCATTTATTTCCACTCCGCCTGCAATAAATTTTTTAATGACAGCTATATCGGGAGTACCATCGCAATAAATGTGCAGTACATTGTTATTATTGGAATCCGTTTCTTCAAGGTTCGCGCTGTATTTCATCATCAATTCAACATATTCCGCGCTTGCGTATTTTAAGCTTCTAAGCCAAACGGTTTCAGAATATTCCTCCCCGCGCCGGCAGGGATACCATGAATTCACATCAGCCCCGTTTGAAAGGAAAAATTCCATAAGTATTAAGTCTTCATTTTTTACGGCATACATGAATGCCGTCTCTCCGTCCTTGTCCTTTGCCTTTATATCCGCGCCGAGATCCGTAAGTTTTTTTATCCGTTCAATATCGGGTGATTCCAGGTAGCATTCATCAAGCAGTGCTTCATTTAAATCGTTTGCCGTTAGTTTCGTTTCATCCTGTTCTATACCATACCCATTGATAAAATTTTTTAAGTTTCGTTCAGCCAGAGCAAGTCTTTCATTCTCACTTATTCCCAATTCGTAAATGTCTTTTGAAAGGATGTAGGGAAACACCTGACGTATTTCGTGGATTTTCAGGGGGATCTTGTGTATGTTTAGAATTTTCTGGCAGGCGCTAAAACGTTTCAGATAATCGGTACCATGAATTTGTTTGTAATATTCTTCAGTATTCATTCAGATTTTCTGGCACGCCGGACAAAAATAGCAGGCTCCACCCAGGTACTGTATTTTTTCGATTTTAGTTCCGCATTGGGGGCAGGGTTTGCCCATTGTATTTTTATCCATCAACCGGATGTATTTACCCTTCCTGTTAAAAAGGTCATATTCATCATACCGGCCGCCCTTTTTTATGACTTCCCGGACTGTGTCCTTGATAGACTGGTAAAGCGCCGTTTTCTGTTTCTTGTCCAAATCAGCTAATGAATATCTGGGATGAAGGCGTGCCTTGAACATAATATCCTGGGCTATGGCATTGCCCAGGCCTGGAATGATCTGATCCTGGGTTAAAATTCCTTTAACGCTTTTTTTCTCCTTTTTTATAACCTCTTTTATCAGGGATTCGAAGTATGCGGCGGTAAATGTTTTTTCTACGGGGGTAATCCTCATATCCTTGATGTATTGCCTTTTTTGTTCCTCACCCTGCTTATACAACTCCATGGCCCCCCACATCTGCGTGGTAACGGAGAAACCGGAACCGTCGTCAAAGGAAAGTATAAGGTGGTATTTCCCGGGAATCATCGTCCCGGCTTTATGAAAGAGCATTTTTCCGCCGCATTCACCAAGCACTAAAATGTATCCGGGCTCTACCGGGACGAAAAGCCATCTGCCCTTAACATTGGCTTTTCCAAGGGTTTTCCCCCTGGTAAGTTTTTCAAATTCTTCATGTGTCCTGTTGTACCAGACGAATTTATGCGGCGAATTGCCCAGTACGCCCCGGGTAATTTTTTTCCCCGTTAAGGTGTCATTGATCTGGTTTGCCAGGCTAATATATTCCGGAAGCTCAAACATTTTCCAATTATAATCTCAACTGTTTTTTACGACAAAGGCAACTTTACAATGCGCCTTGTATTTAACTACATTGCCGTTTTTCACTTCTCCCTTAAAGCCTATCACGTCAATTCCCGTTATGTTATCAACTGTTTTCGAGGCTTCCGTGACGGCATTTTGAGCCGCATCTTCCCATGATTTATCCGATTCAGTGACTATTTCAATTATTTTAACTATTGTTGACATATCAACCTCCTAAAAAAAATTTTGAAATAAATTTCTAAAGCCGGCCGGACCAGGAATCGGTTCCTGTATTACGTGTTCTCCAGTCTGGCTGCTTCAGACAATGAAATTATAAGTGCCGTGTAAAGTATTTGCAAATTTTTTTATTGCCGTTTGGGATATTTTTAACATGAATTCAGGGAACCTCCATTTGACAACGGGATATCCCCCCCTTATACTATTTGTAGTAACTGTTAGGCGAACAGAGGAGGCGAGATTGCAATGTACCTGCGTAATTCGGCCAAGGCGTTTATCGTGGATTCCGGCAAATTGCTGCTTTTAAAGAAGGAAAGGCACAATGTCTACTATGTGCTGCCGGGCGGCGGCCAGGAACCGGGAGAGACATTGGCGGAGGCGGTGAAGCGTGAGTGCCTTGAAGAACTCGGCCTGGTCGTTGAGGCCGGTCCCCTTGTCTATATCAGGGAATATATAGCGGTTAACCATGAGTATACGCACGCGAATGCCGAAATTCATCAGGTGGAATTCATTTTTTCATGCAGGATTATCAGGTCAGGGGAATTGAAAGCCACCGAAATAGACCAGTACCAGATTGGTCATGAGTGGGTGCCTTTGGAAAAGGTGAAAGAATACCCGTTCTTTCCAAGCTGTGTGAAAAAGCATATCGATAAAAATGGGTATTCCGGGCCTGTTTACCTTGGTGACGTCAATTAATGCCCCTTTATTTTTTAATGATGATCGCTTCAATCACCTCTTTGTTGTAAATACAGTTTTCGATCTTGATATACTCGATTAATTCATCGAATATCGGTTGGGCGCCATCTTTATCTATTTTATAACCGCTGTTGACGTGACTTACGATTCTATACCATCCTTTGGGCTTTTTTACGGAATAAGGATTGTTCGTGGCATCGATTTTTTTCCAAGGCCAGAAAGCCCAGCTGACATTATTGTCTTCCAGCATCTTGAAAGTTTTCTTGTACCAGCTGTTATCATTTTCACCTGTTTCACCCAGCCATATGGGTACATTGTATGTTTTCCCCTTGCTTATATAGCTCTGTATGGAGCCAAGCGTCGGATCGTTCCAGTATTTGTGGAACTGGTAGAACAGGTTTGAATCAAAAGGTTCCCTGAACATGGACCAGTCATTGGCCCAGTTGGCGCCTTCGATGGTAATCATGTGGTTTTTATCTATCTCACGGATAGCCGCAGTAATTCTCTTATAAAGCGGAAGAAGATGTTTTTTATATTTACTGAATTTACCCTGCGGGAGAGGTTCGTTCAATAAATCGTAGGCAATAACTATGGGTTCATTCACGTACCGACGTGCAATTTCCTTCCATAGTTTAACCGTTTTTGCCATGTTTTTTTCATACATGAAGAGCTCCGGCTTATCGAATTCACTGTCATCGATATTGGTCCCGGTTTGTCCCCCAGGGGCACCGTGCAGGTCCCACACGATATAGACCTTGTGCTTTTTACACCATTTTGTCAGATCTGCCAGTAATTTGAAGCCCTCTTCTTTGAAATCGGCGGCATCGTCTTCAGTCATTAAAATACGCCAGTTAATCGGAACCCGGACCGTATTGAAGCCGACCTCCTTGATCCTTTTCACATCGCTTTCCCGCATGTAATTTTTCCTGAATTTTATCCAGAAATCAGCCGCGTCCTTTTCGCCAATAAGATTTTCAATAACCTTTTCGATTTTTCTCGGCCTGTCACCGTTTCCGCGGAAACCCCACATGTACCCTTCCGGTAGAAGCCAGTTGCCCAGGCCTATGGCACGTATGAAGAACGGTTTACCATTGGCATCAATAAAATTCGTCCCCTCGGTTTTCATGAAATTTTCAGCAATAATAATGGATGTAAAATTAAAAATTAAAGTAAATAAAAATAATAGTAATACGATTTGTTTATTTCTCATATTTCCCCCAAAAAAAGTATGTTTGCGTTATTCATGTATATTTATAGGAAATTTACCTCAATTATTCAAGTGGAATGTATTGGATCAATGTGAATTGTACGGATGAATTCAAAGTAATTCTGTTGATTGTGATGTGATACATAAATAATTAAAATT
>JAFGKU010000227.1 GCA_016928415.1 Spirochaetales bacterium | reverse complement strand
TGCTATAGGAAAGGTATCTGGAATTGTCTGGAAATACAAGCTATCGGGGTTGTGTCAATTCAGGAAACGCGAGCTGGCGGGGAACAGATTGTCCGCCTTTATTTCCCCGTGAAAAAAATCCCATTTCAAATTAAATATCACTTTCATGAACACTTTTATGTTGATCTGCCAGATTTCCTTGACGCTGTTGTACCGGAGGCATGATGAGAGGATTTCCTGTTGGGGCTTTGTATGGCAGATACCATCCTGTTTATTCTTGAGAATATAGATGAAAATATAAATAAGGCTGATGAGTAATGTCATACCCTTTGTCAGCAGAACACCGAGTGTATACATGATACCGCCCCAAATCATGTATACAAAAATGAGGGAAATCTGGATGATGGTTGCCGCATAAATCACCCAGATTAATGCGTATTCAATCAGCTCGCTGAAAGGCATGTCATTGACTATCATTGATACGGCTTTCTGTTTAAAAAAGATAATCAGGTAAAATATCGAGGAGGTGATGATGAACCCCAGTAATGAGAGGGTGAGAGTACCTTCGTAAGCCCTCGTCTTGTATTTTTTACTCAAGGGATATTGATCGGGCAGGAGATACCTGACCAGCAAGTATAAGAGTGCGTTAAATAGCGTAAAAATGACCGCAACGATGATCAAAAACCGGTCCAGGCCGGGCAGTATCTGCCTATCTATCACAAAAAAACGAACCATGAAAATACCCGAACTGCAAAAAATAATAAAGATGAGGAAATGGATTATTCTGGGAACGCTGAAATGGAACAATGGTTTATTTCTATCTTCGGCTATATTGCTGTGAAACAGGCAGGCCGAGAAAAACTTGATTGATGCGATGGCGGTATTTATCCATAAAGTAAATATGATGCAGGTTATGATCAAACCGGCCAGTTCGCTAAACGGCAAAAATATTAATGGCGAGTCCATTCAGACACTATAGTATTAAAATTATTTTTATTCAATCCTTGAGAATTACGATGGTTTTCCCGAACCCGCCTTCTTCCGGTGTCGAGAAAAAATAATCCTTTACATAACGGCATTTTTTCAGGTATTCATGGATGCCGTGCTGAAGGACTCCTTCCCCCTTGCCGTGAACAACGCTGAATTCACGCAGGCCCCTCAGGAGGGCGCCGTCTATCTGCTTCTCCAGTTTTTTAACCGCTTCTTCAAGCCGTTCACCCCTCACATCCAGTTGAATACCGACGGTTGAATCGTTATTTAAGCCGGCGGAATAAATTTCAACGGTGGATTCCGATTCAGGCGGTTCCTGCGGCTCAAGGTCCTTCTCGTTGAACTCGGCCTTGAGGGTATCCGTTTCCACGATCCAGGATTTTTTCCTGCCTTTACGCAAAATGATGCCGTTTCTTTGTGTAGACCTGATCCGTACTTTCATACCCGGTTCAAGGTAATAGTCAGGCCCCGTATCCATTTCATTTATGTGGCGCTTGATTTTTTCATCTTCATCATTCACCTTTTCTTCAATTGAGTATAAAAAGTCTTTCACATTCCTGATCTTTTCCTTTGTCAATTCCCCCTCGCGAATTTCCCTTATTTTGTTTTCAAGTTCCTTTCTGCTTCGTGATAAAAAGGATTTCAGCTCCGACAATCCTTTCTCACGCAATTCAATTTCCTTTTGCTTGAGTTGCAGCTCCTTCAAATCGCTGTGCCTGAGTTTTTCTGTCAATTCCCTGTCCAGCAGTTTTTGTCTTTCTTCCTCCTCCAATAATTCCCTGTGTTTTTCGGAAAGGCTTTTGATGAGTCCCGAGATATCCGTCCGTTCGTCATTCAGGTATTCCTTGGCCTTATGGATGACCGTCTCCGGTATACCATGGCGTTCGGCGATGGGCAGGGCATAGCTCTCTCCCGGAATGCCCATGATGACCCTGAAAGTGGGCGTCAGTTTTTCCGGATCGAATTCCATGCAGGCATTGACCGCTGCCGTTTTCGTGTATCCGTAATTTTTCAGAATGCCGTGATGGGTTGAAGTCAGTACATGGCATTTTTTTTCGATGAAATGATCAAGAACGGCCATCGCGATGGCGACTCCCTCTTCCGGGTCAGTGCCCGAACCGAGTTCATCCAGTAAAACCAGGCTTTTATACGTACTTTTACTGATGATACGGGACATATTCCTGATATGCCCTGAAAAGGTGGACAGGCATTGTTCAATGGATTGTTCATCACCGATATCGGCGAAAATATTGTCGAAAACGGGCAGGCCGCTTCCCGGGTCGCACGGTATCTGCATCCCGAACTGGTTCATGAGGGCAATCAACCCCGCTGTTTTAAGGGAAACCGTCTTGCCCCCCGTGTTCGGTCCCGTTATGATAAGAACGCGGATGCCTTCTTTCAGGTCTATTGTCATGGGCACGACGGGCGGTTTGATGAACAGGTGCCTTGCGTTAATCAAATGGAGGGACGGCAGGTTCTCCGGCATGACGGCGTTTGTGGCGACAGCGTATCTGGCCCGGCTGTAATACGAATCCAGAAGGGAAACCGTTTCCTCCATCCGCCGTATATCATCCGCCCTTTCCGCCATCCGTACGGTAAGGCCCTTCAAGATTTTTACCAGTTCCTGCCTGTACTCGTTTTCCAGGCGTACAATTTCATTGTTCATTTCCACGGCATGGGCCGGTTCGATGTAAACCGTTGATCCGGACGAGGACACTTCATGAACAATCCCCTTGATTTTCCCCCGGTGATTCGCTTTCACGGCAAGCACGCTCCTGCCGTCTTTCAATGTGGGCAGGGTTGACTGCAGGTAATTCCTGTAGTCGGGATTATTGATGTAGGATTGCACCTGCTTTTCTATATCGGTTTTCAGCCGGGTGATTTTTTTTCTCAAACCAGCAAGCTCGGGTATCTTTGAGTCCCTGACTTTACCGTCCCTGTCGATGACGCGTGAAATGGCGGATTGAAGTTCGTTCAGTTCCGGAATGGCGGCCGTATCGTCGAGGAGGGTCTGCTCAGCCGCATTTGCCTTCAGGAATTTTTTCAATTGGATGGAAGCCCCGAAATACCGGAAAAGGGAATGAAATTCTTCGGGTTCAAGGAACGCTTCCCTGATGCACATATGCTTTAGGGAACCCGTTATGTCGGGAAAATCGAGTGAAGGGAAATTCGTTCCTGATTCAAGAATTTTCTTTACGGCATCCACCTTCAAATGCAGGCTGGATATTTTCTGTCCGTCGGTGAGGATTGCCTGGTTTTGTATAAGCCGTTGGCCGCCCGGGCTGAACGCGAATTCTTTGAGATTATTTTTTATCCTGTGGAATTCCAGAAGGTTCAGTGCGTGATCATCCATAGTTTAGCGTCTGCGCCTCTTTCAATTCATCCATCAGGTTTCTATAGCTTTGATAGCGGTCGGGATGGATTTCGTTTCTTGAAACGGCTTCCCGCACCGCGCAGTCGGGTTCTTCCATGTGAAGGCAGGAAGTATACTCGCACTTCTCTGAATACTGCATGAAATCGGGGTAATAAAAACGCAGCTGGTCCGGTTCCATGTCGAAAATCTCCAGTTCCCGTATGCCCGGTGTGTCGATAATCCAGCCGCCTATATCCCTGTTGATCATCACGGAATACCTTGTGGTATGTACTCCCCTGTTGTACTTGGAAGAGATTTCACCCACCTTCAATTGAAGGCCCGGTTCCAGGCAATTCAGCAAAGAAGTTTTTCCAACGCCGGAATGACCCGTGAGAACCGCTATTTTCCCCTCAAGCCTGTTATTCAGATCATTCATCCCCGTGCCGTCGGCTGCGGATGTGAGCAGGATGTCATATCCAATTTTCCCGTAATACGCAATGCGCTTCTGGTCGTTTTCATCGAAACCGAGATCACGTTTATTAATGACAATCAGAACGGGAACCCGGGATATTTCTCCCGCGATAATGAGCCTGTCCAGGAAGCGGGGACGGAAAGGCGGTGACTTGATTGATGCCACGCACACGAGCAGGTCAACATTGGCTGCTATGACCTGCGGTGCCCGTCTTTTCCTGTTGTACCTGATAATTGAATTTTTTCTGTCCACCCGTCCCGTGATCCAGCCGACATCGTCGGAATGGGGGTCTTTATCTATTTCTACGTAATCACCGACAGATATGGGATTGTAATGCTGTATCTCTTCATTCAGGATTTTACCTTTTATCCGGCATTGGTATTGCTTCCCGTCCGATAAAACCGTATAGATGTTATTGATCCCGAACAGCACCAGACCTTTCATCAGGGACCCTCCAGGATGCCCGCGAAATCGAGCCCGTATTCTTCAGCGAATCGTTCATACCGGGATTGGCCGTGGCCGTCCGTCACGAAAAAAAGTCCCTTATTTCCGTTGTTTCCGGCAGGCATTTTTTTCTGGTTGATAATTCTTCCCAGTTGTTTTATTACGCCTTCCCTCGAGTCAACAAGACGTACGGCATTGCCCAGCAGCCGCCTGTAGTCATCCTCAAGATGGATAAAATGGGTGCAGGCCAGTACAACGGCATCCGCACCCGCTTTCCTGATTTCTTCAACCGAAGGCCGGATTGCTGATAGTCTTTCCGCTTCCGAAGAGCTTAAAAATTTTTTTTCTACAAAATCGGCAAGACCATTGGCGGGGATGCCGGTAACTTTGCAATTACGGGCAAATGTTGTAATCAGGTCGGACAGGTATTTATCCATTACCGTCCGCTGGGTGGCGAGTACGACGATCCGTTTTTTTCTGGAGACCAGGGCGGCGGGCTTGACGGCGGGAACAACCCCGATGAAGGGAAGATCATATGTATTTCTCAATGCGGCCAATGCTATTACCGAGGCCGTGTTGCAGGCAACGACGATGCATTTGGGACAGAGGTTCCGGATGGCCCTGCCCGCCAGGTCCACGGCAATCCGTTCAACGTCGGCCGCCTTTTTTTCCCCGTAGGGAAAATGAAGTGTGTCGGCAAGATAGATAAATTGTTCGGATGGCAGCTGTTCCCGGCCCAGTTTCAGGTAAGGTAAACCGCCTATGCCGGAGTCATAGACGAGGATTGGTCTGTTATCCATCGTTAAACAACTTGTTGAAAGCATCCTTTGAGGCGTCATTTTTGCCGCCGGCCGGCGTTTCATCCAGTTTGTCCGAGTATTTGAAATACGAACAAAAATTGGACGCTTCCTTGTCCCTGACCGGTTCGTCGATTGTTTCGTGGCAGTCCCAATGCGCCCCCGCCGAATAAAAGACACATGCCTTGCATATTTTCAGCGGTTTTCCGCAGGACGGGCATTCCGTGGTTCTGAAGATTTCCAGTTTATCATCCAGTTTTGTTTTACAGAAATAACACACACGCATGGGAAGATAATATAAATAAATAGCAAATCATTCAAGAACCCGCTTGTTAAATCGTCCTAAAAAAGATATGATTGGAAACATGTTTTCAATCAAAAGCTGCGCCAATCCCGATTGCCGGAATTACGCCTGTACCATGGCGGATGTCTGTTTCGACCATATGGAAAATCAGGATGAATACCTGAGGAAAATCAAGGACTTTTTCGCTTCCAATAAAAAAATCTCAAATATTGTTCTTTCCGGTGTGGTTCTGTCAGATATAGATTTGAGGTCCAGGGAATTTTATGGCTGTCAATTCTACTCCTGCCAGTTCACCAAAGTCGATTTCCGGAATACCGTATTCAAGCTTGTTTTTCTTGATTTTTCCCGGTTCCTGGAATGTGACTTCTCCACGTCAAATCTGAACGATTCCTCGTTTGCCTGCACCCATATTGAATCATCCACGTTCAAGGATTCTGAAATTAAACGATGCAACTTCAACGGGATGACGTCTGTGGACAGTGTTTTTAATGATTCGGACCTCTATCTTTCCACGTTCATTGCCACGAACCAGACCAGGTGTGATTTCGTTGACTGCAATCTCAAACGGACCAGTTTTGCCCGTGCTAAACTGGATACGGTCAGTTTCCAGTATTCCAATATCGAAGAAGCTTATTTTGAAGGAGAACAGTAACCCGGATGTATTTTTTCTCCCATTTTTCCTCAAAGGGATTTGCCAATATCTATATTTTGGGACCGGATGGGGGCGGGGACGCCGTCATCATTGACCCTGGTATCTTCGATATCCCGCTTCTTCAATTAATAGAAGACAATAACCTTTACATCCGTCATATTCTCGTTACGCATTCTCATGAAACACATACCCTGGGAATCAAAACCATTCTGAAAATCTACGATGCCGAAATTTACTGTTACCGCCGTAATATAATGGATTTCGAGGTGAACAAGGTAAGGGATTTTACGAAATTACAGCTGGGTGAATTTGATTTCGAAGTGATAGAAACACCCGGCCATTCCGGGGACTCGGTAACATACAAGTACGGGTCATTCCTGTTTACCGGGGATACCCTTTTAGCCGGCAGCGTAGGTCCGACTTCCGATGATTTTTCAAAAAAACTTCTTCAGAATTCGATAAATGATAAATTGATTAAACTGGATGGCGGTTTTTTTGTTTTTCCGGGACATGGACCCCCGAGCCGTCTGGAAATTGAAAAAAAATTAAACAAGGATTTACAGGACTATTAAAATGGATGCTAAAAAGCAATTTGTTCTCACCCTGGATATCGGAACGACGAATATCAAGGCAATCCTGTTCAACGGGAAGGGAAAAATCCATTCCATTGAAAAAACAAGGATGGACTATATTCTCGATGACACGGGAAAAGTGGAGCAGGATCCATCCCTCCTCATAAAAAACTGCACGAATGTCATAACGGTTTTATTCAGGAAAGGCCGTATCAAGGCTTCCGATGTGGCCGCGATGGGCATCTCCACCCAGCGTTCTTCCTTCCTGTTCTGGGACAGGGAAACGGGAAAGACCTGGTCCAACATAATTACCTGGCAGGACAAAAGAGCGCATGCCTTTGCAGTTAAAAAGAGTAACATGCTATGGCTGAGGCTTTTCCGGCTTGTTTCCCGCCTGCTTTCCTATATTATACCAAGTAAAAAGATTCTCCTGTTTTCCATAATGAAATTCGACACGGTGCATTCCTCTGTACGCACGTCTTTTTTCCTTAAAAACAACCCCGATTTATATGCCAGGATAAGGCAGAAGGGCTCAAAAATAGTCTGGGGAACAATCGATACATGGGTATTATGGAACCTGACGGGGGGGAAGACGCACAGCACGGATTATTCCAGTGCATCATCAACAGGGCTTCTGGACCCGTTCGCCGTGTGCTGGAGCAAGACGATTGCCGGTATTTTCGGAATACCCCTTCATCTCCTGCCGGAAGTCAGGGAAACCCGGTCGCATTTCGGGACAACAATGCTTTTTGGCGGAGGGGAGATTCCCATTACCTCCATGATGGCCGATCAGCAAGCCTCCTTATACGCTCTCGGCTGTTTTGACGTGGGTGACATGAAATGTACGAACGGCACCGGATCATTCATCAATACAAATACGGGAACAAAGGCCTTTGCTTCAAGGAGAAGACTGTATCCCCTCGTTGCCTGGAAGGTGAACGGCATTACGCATTATATGCTGGAAGGCCAGTCGCAGAACGCCGGTAACATAGTGGACTGGATCCAGCATGAATTGAACCTCATTAAATCTCCCGAAGAAACGGAAAAATTTGCCTTGAGTGTTACGGATACAAACGGTATTTACTTTCTTCCTGCATTCACGACGGGGTTAACTTTTCCCTACTGGGACGCATCTGCCCGGGGTACACTGTTCGGTTTGAGCCTCAATGCAAAAAAAGAACACATCATCAGGGCTGTACTGGAGGGCATCTGCTACAGGATCAAGGACATAGCCGACGGAATGTCGCGGGATACGGGTATTAAGGTGAAAAAAATAATCCTGGACGGAGGCGTTTCGCAGAATCGTTTCCTGCTTCAGTTCCTGAGTGACATTCTGAATATGGAAGTGGTGCATCTTGAAACCGAAGAATCTACCGCCCATGGGGCCGCGTTTATGGCCGGAATTTTCTCCGGATTCTGGAAAGATGAAATGGAAATCAAGAAAATCCTGAAAACGGAAAGCACGTTTCGCCCCGCCATGGATGAAAAAACACGGAAAGCAAAATACCGAGGATGGCAGAGCATTGTGAGACGTTCCCTTGACTATCTTGTATGGGAGTCAGGAGACAGGAGGTGATGCAGTGATAAGGCATCACCTCCTGTTTTTTTTTTACTTGAAAAAGTCTATAAGTTCCACCTCGAAGACCAGGTAGGTATTGGGGGGGATTACGCCGGGGTAGCCTCTTTCGCCGTAGCCGAGGTCGGGCGGGATGACCAGAAGGCGTTTCTCGCCTTTTTTCATGGTAACGAGGGCCTCGTTCCAGCCCTGGATTACCTGGCCGATTTTAAACGTCGCAGGCTGGCCACGCTTTATCGATGAATCAAATTCGGTTTCATCCAGCAATTTACCGGAGTAATGCACGGTGACGCTCCAGCCGTTTTGCGGTGATTCCGTTTCCTTGCTTGCTTTCAGGATTTTGTACATCAATCCTGATTGAGTGGTTTTCAGGTCTGGCCATTTCTTTTTAATTTCATTTACCATCTTGACTTTTTCCTCCTTTGCTTTCCTTTCCTTCTCGCGGGTTATTTTTTTTACCAGATTGTCGAAGGATGCCTGGGTTGCCTTGAATGCCTTTGCCTTTGAACCGATCCTCAGGATTGTCACGGATTTAATCGCATCTCCCTGTTCAATGGCATTGACAACGTCCTGTCCTTCGGCAACATGGCCGAATATGGTATGCTTGCCGTCCAGCCACGGGGTCGGGACATGGGTTATAAAAAACTGGCTTCCATTAGTATCCGGTCCTGCATTAGCCATGGAAAGGATTCCCGGCTGGTCATGTTTCAAGTCTTTGCGGAATTCGTCGGGGAACTGGTACCCCGGCCCGCCCTGGCCGGTTCCCATGGGGTCGCCGCCCTGGATCATGAAATCCTTGATAACCCTGTGAAATTTCAGACCGTCAAAAAAATGTTTCCTGTCTGTATTGTTATTTATCGTCCCTTCTGCAAGGCCGACAAAATTGGTTACTGTTATTGGAACCTTTTCATATTCTAAATAGAGGATGATTGTTCCTTTTGTCGTTATCATTTTCGCATACAGTCCGTTTTTCAATTCTGTTTCTGAAAATGCCGGCATGAGAAAAGACATTGCAGTCGCCAATGTTAATATTTTTCGAATTGTCACTTACAGCTCCTTTCACACGTACCATACCCTAAACAATCCGGATTGTAAATTGGATACACTAAAAGTTTACCGCTTTTTCTTGACTCCGGTTGCCGCCTGTGTTATCTTTTTAATGCCATGAATAAATTGTTCCTGATGTTGTCTGTAATCGCGCTGGCCGGTTGTGTAACGGTAACGGATTCGGAAAAACATGTCACCGTCAAACATAATGACTCTGTCATCGATGATGACTCTGTCATCGATGATGACTCTGTCATCGATGATGACTCTGTCATCGATGATGACTCTGTCATCG
>JAFGKU010000226.1 GCA_016928415.1 Spirochaetales bacterium | reverse complement strand
CTCCAGGCCGAGATCGGCTTCACCCCCGAATTTACGATGGAGAAGGGCATCCTCGCTACCATAAACTTTTTCCGCAAACAGGCCGGACTGCCGGAACTATAAAAAAGCTGGATGTCACTTGCCTCCTTTTCTTATTTGAAGCATGTTTTACTTCTTAGTTTCCGGTCAATATGCTTTCCGTTAAAACAATAACAACACATATATTATTTCAGCTATTAGGGATTCCATCTTTATAATTGGGTGTAACCCTCAAAGACAATTTTACGCCCTTGTATTATCATTGTACGCGAGACCTTCCGTCTCCCGGAAATAAATGTACCACCCTTTCTAAGGAGAGATTTTATGGCCAGATTTCTTACCACCGCATCTACTACATCCGCCGTAGAAGATATTATTAATAACGCAAGAAACAACTTGGTTCTGATTTCTCCATATGTGAAAATACCAAGAAACCTGTTTCAGAACCTGTTGTCTGCTGATTCAAAAGGTATTAATACGACATTGATATACGGAAAAAAAATGGATATCGACCAGGAAGCTAAGGAGCAGATTTCTGCGCTGAGGCATATTTCCGTGTATTTTCTTGAAAACCTTCATGCAAAATGTTATTTAAATGAAGAGTCTATGGTTATAACTTCTATGAACCTTTATGATTTTTCTGAAAGAAATAATCGAGAGATGGGTATCTATTTAACTCGAAAAGATGATAGCGAAATATACAACCAAGCATTTGATGAATATAAACGCATCTTGAGCCTTGCTAAGTCGACTAAACCGACTGAGGACTACGTTGTTACTGGCTCTACCATGACCCATTCTGCTCCGCTTCAAAAATACTCTGCTAATAAACTTAAGGTACAGGGCACGGGAAGTATCCTATCAAGACCCATTAGTGAGCTTTTTGGAG
Source organism: Spirochaetales bacterium (assembly GCA_016928415.1). Classification (GTDB taxonomy): domain Bacteria; phylum Spirochaetota; class Spirochaetia; order SZUA-6; family JAFGRV01; genus JAFGKU01. The sequence goes on along the minus strand of JAFGKU010000226.1, from coordinate 4,007 downwards.
GGAAAAAAGGATACTGCATTCGATGTAAAAAACGTACTGACTATGATCTGAATAAACCTTTTTGTAAAGAGTGTTATCCACAGGTAAAGCAGAACCAACAGAATTATAAAGCAAACTACTGTTTCGAATGTGGGGCCAGATGCATCACCACATTAGCACAACCGTTATGTAATACTTGCTATAAAAAATTGAGAAGATAATTTTACCATTAATGTACTCTAAACTAAAGGCGGGGGCCGCTTGCCTCCTTTTTATAAGGGTATTTACACTTTTTTATTCGTCAAGATGCTGCAGATTAGGCTTTATTTTGTAAGGACTTTTTGATTTTGCTTCCTCTATTTCTGATTCAATATTCGCGAATTTTTTTACTTGCTTAATTACTATATCAGTGAGAAAGGTATAGTAATTATAAATTATAAATTGTCTCTTCTGCTCTATCCAAGCCGCCCATGTTTTACAAGCTACCTCAGCGAGGCCTCCTGGTAGTTTCCCAAAAACTGTCTCAATAATTATTGGACTAGTCTTTAAAATCCACAATGGAGTTTTTCGCAGAGACAATAAACCAAAGTTAATTTCAACAAGTTTTTTGCCTGTCCGGACCACTTCATTTATTACTTTAAAAGGTTTCTCTGTGTTTTCTAAATCTTCTTGAGCCCTTGAATATCTTGCAAAAGCTCCGCTAGTAAGAATTTGTTGATATCGTTCAACATCATTTGCGGGTACCACAATTTTGGGTACGGGTAATAATGCTGTTTCATATTTTACACTCGAAATCAAGTTTCTAATTGGTATGAAAATAGACGCTGGAATTTCTCCCTCTAATTCCAAGATGTTTGGAATATCCAAAACAGTTATTAGGCTTGATTTTAAATCACTTCCAATCATTAAATCTTGCATAAAAAACTCAAGTCTTTGTACTTTCTTATACTTCTCTGATTCATTATAATCTGGTGGCATATATTCTATAAACATATCATGTACTAGCTTGTAATAGTCTTTATCTTTCTTCGGATTAATTATACTCACACGCTCTTTAAAAAAAGGTGATATTGTTAGATTCTCTTTATCTAGTGGCCCGAGAAACATAAACCTTTCTATTCCTGCTTGAAATGCTGTTACATATAGAATATTTTCTATGTTTTCATTTTCCTCTGATATTTTATTACCAATTTCGTTCAAAGCCGCAAGTGCACCCATGTGGTAAGGACTTAAAAAACCTTTCTTTTCGCTATTCATCTTATTAAACCTCAAAATAACCACGTTCTATTTCAAAATTAACAATTTTACATGAGATAAGCATAAATTATTTGCTTACTTCTACTCGGATAATATACAATAAATTCTCCAAATTCAACACCAATAAAAAGGAATATTTTTATGATTTTTGATAACCGTAGCGTGGGTTACCAACCTGTCACCCTTTATCCGCACAATGTTTCCCTGATCATCATAGATTTAATGGGCAATAATACCTCCTGTCATGCTGAACGCAGTGAAGCATCCGTTTCAAACAAGAACCTGTCATTCCCGACCTGATCGGGAATCTAGCCCCCTTCCCTCTCACCCTGAGGCTGTCCAAGGGTGGCCAAGGCATCCCCACCCGTGAAAATGGAACAAACACCCGCCCATCCCGGCGTAGGCCGGGATCCAGTGACCTGGCCGCCGCCCTGTTAAAAAAATAAACAGCACTGACCCGGCCTGACCGGGTCCCGATATTCATCGGGATGGACTGAATATTCAATATTTTTTTATTCATTATCTGCCCTGCGAATATCATCTTGAACGTAGCAAAGGACTCGTTTTCCCCTGTTCCAACTGTTAACCAACCAGTACAACTGGTACCTGAAACCGCCGAATGGTCCGTCACCCTCTTGTTACTTGTCATTTGTCATTTGTTACTTAAATCCTGTGCCTCCGTCGTCCCCGGTTATGGGTGACAAAATCCCCTTGCCAATCCCCGGGACCCGTGCTAATCTGGCACTATGGACATTCCGGTGAACGCTGAACATCCTCCTGGGTCTCGCCGTGAAACAATGCTGTCGCTGACGTATGCGCCGGGAGAAGAATGAAAAATGGTGAATCCAATGCTTTTTACAAAACGAAACGAGCCTGATTTATATCCTTCGTTTTATTTCGAATATCTATTTACACTCAAAACAGGCCGGTTTTTTAAATATTTTTTCCGGCTTTTACAAAACGAATCCTTTTCCCGTTCAAAATCCCCTGTTTCGTTTCGTCACCAGGGATTCGTCGAGCCTGAGAACGAATAAATTTTACAAAACGAATCTGGAAGGTTCATCCCGTGTTCGCTTGCCTGAACGGGAATTTTCCACAGTAAATTACTTTAGAGAAAGGAAAAACGGGAAATGGTCACATCCAGATATGAGAAAAACATTCTTCGTAAACCGGCAATCCGGAGTAAAAGCGGTAAGCTGGAATTCCCTGTTAAAATCGATACCAGGGGTCTGGTTGATACAGGACCGCTGGTCTGGCAAACCTCGGAAGGGGAAGACGCTGACGTTTTTGTGGAACACGGCATCATTTCAGGAGACCTGGTAGTGGGAGGAGGAGCCGCTATCGGCCCGAGCGGTTTCATTGAAAAACCTCATAAGCACGATACTCACGGCGAGACTTTTCTTTTCATAGGGACTAACCCCGACGATCCTACTGACCTGGGAGCTGAAGCCGAGTTCTGTCTGGGTGAGGGAGACCGGATGGAAAAAGTCATTATTAACACCACGTCTAAAGTCTATGTACCTCCGGGCGTGGCCCATTTTCCTTTGACATGGAGGAATGTAAAACGTCCCTGTATCTTTGTGGTTCTTCGGGGTTCTGCGACTAAAGGGGCTCCCGGGACAACCGTGTCTGAGAAGGGAAGGACAAAATAGCGCTGCAATATTGACCGCTGTCTGTAAGAGGTGCTGTAACTTTCCATTAATGACAAAAAAGTTACTGGAGACTATGAGCGGGACGTCTGCCTGTATGTGAAGTTTGAGGTTTAATGGTCGGGGCGCCCGGATTTGAACCGGGGACCTTCTGAACCCCATTCAGACGCGCTAGCCAGGCTGCGCTACGCCCCGACATGACGGTAAAAAGAGAATTTTACCTTCATAATGATAAGTTAGTGCGGCGGTATTGTCAAACCTGACGACCCACTATCCTGCTCTGTTGAAATACCGGTATCCGCTACGGCGTGACTTGACACAGCCGTGATTCTAAGGTAGATTTTTTTGAGTAGTCTCAGAAAAGATGTCAGGTTAAAATATATATCAATCAGGAGGACGTCATATGTCGTCGGCATTGAAGGACAGGGTTGCCATTATCACCGGAGGCGGGCGCGGCCTGGGCAAAGCTTTCGCTTTAAGATACGCGCAGGAAGGCGCCAGACTGTTGCTGGCCGATATTAATCTACAGACGGCCGAAGAAACGGCTGATGAGATAAAATCCAAAGGGGGGGAAGCCGCGGTTGTTAAAACAGACGTCTCCGATGAAAAATCTACCGATGAAATGGCCGAAAAAGCGGTACAACTGTACGGGAGAGTGGATATACTCCTGAACAATGCCGGCATCTGGCAGGGTGTCGAAGCCGTACCCTGGGACACGTGGAAGGTCGAGGACTGGAACCGGATACTTTCGGTGAATCTAATAGGTATGTGGCTTTGTTGTAAATCGGTAGTTCCCCATATGGTAAAGGCCGGTGGCGGTAAAATCGTTAATATTGCCTCCGTTGTTGCTAAAGTACCGGCGGCACAGTTCTTTCTCCCTTATGCCTGCAGCAAAGGGGCTGTCTACACATTGACCCATGCCCTGGCCAGGTCTCTGGGCCCTTCAGGTATCAATGTCAACGGGATCGCACCGGGACTGGTTTCTACCGAAGCCAGTCTCAGCAAAAACAATATCGATAACATATACGATGGAGCTCTTTCAGAGGCATCGATAGCCCGGCGGGAGCAGCCTGAAGACCTTCTCGGTACAGCGGTATTCCTGGCTTCGGCAGAGTCGAATTT